>DATKHC010000024.1:0-11199 GCA_035510465.1 Saccharimonadales bacterium (SeqCode) | reverse complement strand
CTGAACTATTAGACAATATTCTGACTCCGATAAATGCAAATAGTATTATAAAGGCTACAGCAGATACATAATGAGGAAGGCTGTAAGTTGAGAATTTTGGGAGCGATACTTTCTTCACTTTGATTACGGAACTTTCAATTGTCTAGTATAGAGGATTATAGCCATAAGTACATATGCCTACGGCTAGGAACTGAGGTTGAGTTCCGTACTCTATAAAACAATTGGCTGAGATTCGTCTAGTTGTACTGAGTCGGCGGGATAGACAGGTAGTGGTTCCCTTGGTTCCCTATCATTAGTGCCCCCACCGCCTCTAAGTGGGCAATTAACTGTATCACACATAATAGTTGCACTCATGACCAGTCTAGGCACCATATCCTTTGTTGTGGTTAGTTCTAGACGAGGGTTACGACACAATCCATCACGTCGGCATATACTAAGACCGATTACGGTAAGTATGTCGCTTTTAAATGCTTTTTCTCCAGCGTCTGTAGTTATTTGAGGTATATATACTTCAAAATATTCTGGTTCTGACCCTGGAGGCATTAAATAGCTTAAGCTCGGTCTTGGACCCGATTCAATTGTCATTTCATAATCAGCCATTAACTTAAGATTACAGTTAAGGATTCTAATCTACAACCATAACCATTTTGGCTGGGGTTTCCGGATTCGAACCAGACATAGAACTACTTAGCGCAAGGCTATAGTAAACGAAAACGTGTTGACAGGCACATTGAATTGGGTATGTCTACTAGGTCGATATCTGCTGAACCGGAGATGGTTTAGTTATAGTCACTGATGGATAACTAAACGTTAGATCTACTGATATGCCACTTGAAGTGTCGTTAGAGGTCCACTGTCTTAGTAGATAGCTACTTGTGTCAAAATATACGTACTCTGTGGCAGTAGGGGTTGAAGAATCTATAACTTTATACTTATAGCAAGTTAGGCTACCGCAAGACGTGGTTCCTTCTTTGGTGACACTAACTCCGGCGGGTGTACTGGTTGTGAAGTCCAATTTAAAACCACTAGTGGGGTTGGGAGCGGCGGTAGCTGCACCTAAGCTGGTTCCTGAGTATTCAAGCCATGAGGAACTCGTACCGGTCTGAATATAGGTTGCTCCGTCCAAATTAATTGAAGAGAGTTGCTGACCATTACTGCTATAGGTTACTTCCGTATTGCCTTTCCCGTCATTTTTTACGGTATAGGTTGACTTGGAGCCGGTAGAGTTTGTTGCGGTTCCGGTGGCAACATATTCTTGATTACTGATGTTTGCGTGCTCTGCGAAGGCACAGAGCGCATTATCGTTATACGCTTTAAGACAAGAGCTTGATACTGATCCACTAGTATTAGCAGTATTCGTTGAATTTGTTGACGAAGGTGTTTTGGGAGAGCTTTTCTTTGTAAGCTGCCACGTAACAACTCCCGCTACTGCCAGCACGACTACGATAGCTATTATAAATACACTCCCCACACCCTTTTCATGGTTCTTTAGTTTAGGCATCATGTCTTCCTAACTTTAAGTTAATTGTTGATCTAATATTATCTAAATGAGCCTCGTTGTCAATTAACGGCGTACGCGCATGGTAACGTGGAAGATTTTTTGCGCTAATATAGAAGCAAAGCCCAACCTTTAAGGGTTGGGCTTTGCTTAAAACGGCACCGTGCTATTTTCCCAGGGGTGAACCCCAAGTATTGTAACCGCTGCGGAGCTTAACTTCTGTGTTCGGGATGGGAACAGGTGTTTCCCCCGCGCCATGGGCACCGACCTTTACCCATAAGCAAAAACTTACGGTTTAAGGTCGACACCTATGAAATAAAGCAAACGTGATTGGTGCAAGTAAAAAGCACCAATAACTAGTCAATCGCCACTTTTATCAAGATGAAGTATAAATACGTCATCTGAAAAAAGCCATAAAAAGTCAATGGACCTATTAGTACGCTTCGGCTACACATGTTGCCATGCTTACACCTTGCGCCTATCAACCTGATCGTCTTTCAGGGGTCTCATAGGGAAATCTAATCTTGAGGCCAGCTTCGCGCTTAATATGCTTTCAGCGCTTATCTGTTCCGCACTTAGCTACCCAGCAATGCCCTTGGTAGAACAACTGGTACACCATAGGTGCGTTCATGAAGGTCCTCTCGTACTATCCACAAATCCTCTCAAATTTCCTAGCGTCCACAGCGGATATAATCCGAACTGTCTCACGCGTGTATATTCCACCATTACTGATGGCACGGACTATATCTTCACCCTTCTGCTATGTGCACAGTTAGGGGCTGACGTATTATAGGCCTCTGGTTGAGGGTCCTATCTCAAGTTAGTGGCTAAACTAACTTTCAGTCTCTACGGGGACAAATTCCAGTTTCTCTAGATAAGCTATAACTTCTTTACTCGTGTTTGTACGCTTTTTTGAGTAATTAAACGTGGCTGTTTTATCAACCAGCTTACTCAGACTTGTCAGACTCGATTTAGTCATTTTGCGTTGAGTAGGATGCGCCTTAATTATATTTAAGACGTCTTTTGCTAAAGCTTTCTTTAGATGAAGAAAAGGCTGTAGAAGTTTAAGCACAAACTCAACTTCTCCTAAGCCAACTATCGTATATTCAGTCATACCGTCATTACGGTTCCTGACATATCCGTAGTTTAGCTGGTCTTTTAGCCAAAAAAGAAAATCCTGATGGTTAGTTTTCTGATAGAAAACTATGCTAACTCTGATCTGGTAACCTAGCTTGTAACCTTTGCGTTTAACAAGTTGGGCCATTATAGAGCCATCTCCATCAAGGAATCCAGCTATATAGGCTTTTTCTTCATCGGACATGGAATTATTTGTCTTCCCTCGGTATTGCCCTTTCGAACGTTCGTGATTCGATTAGGGTTTCACCGATATTAGTCAGATTTAATACATTTACAGTGCGATGTACACCTGTATCTTACTACTTTTCAGTAGTAGAGCGCAATGTAATTTACGTTCTAAACCCAGCTCGCGTACCTCTTTAACGGGCGAACAGCCCGACCCTTGGGAGGTGCTCCCCCCCCAGGATGAGATGAGCCGACATCGAGGTGCCAAACAGCGCCGTCTATGTGAACTATTGGGCGCTATAAGCCTGTTATCCCCGGGGTAACTTTTATCCGAAAGCGCTGCCGATACCACTCTCATGTACAAAAATGTACGGACAGCGGAAAACTAGCTCCTACTTTCGTATCTGTTCGACTTGTAGGTCTCACAGTCAAGCTGGCTTCTGCGCTTGCACTATCAGTTCGATTTCCATCCGAACTTAGCCAACCTTTGAACGCCTCCGCTACTCTTTAGGCAATGTGTTAGCCAATGCGCCAAACTTATGTATAAAATTTGGCAGTAAATGCGGTTGAACTATTTTTAACAAAAGTTCTGCACTTTTGCCTACTATGATCAGTTGTAGGCCTTCTTCTTGCTTTCTGAAATTTGCTTCTATGCCGTACCGGCTTCGTAAAGCTTCTATTAATAGCTTTAGTTCATTCCGATCAAAACATTGGGTGTTCAGTATAACTGCTCTATGTGAGCTTGATTTCGATGAACCATCGTCCATAATCCAAACGGCTAAAGCTAGCGGCGTAAGCCATCGCTTTATTTGTTTTGGAATCTGTTTATGGCCAAAGTCGTCGTAGAACTGCTTACCATAGAAGCGAAATTGCCCAACCGCTAAAGTAGAAAAATAGTAATTTTGATACTCATTACCATTAATGTACTTATATTTTAGCTTTGGCGGTGTTAACGACCAATCCTTGAAGTTGACATAAGCCCAATCAACGTACGCTGATTGTTTAGACGAATGTTCAACCTTAAGTCTGTATGTTTGGCCGTTGTTTTGTGTTTCTAGGTGACCATCACCTAGTAACTTGCCGACTAATATCGAGCGTTGGGTTTTATTCAGTATAAGAAGTTGCTTATATTGTTCTATTTCTCTTGATCTCATTGGTACCTGCTTTCTATTAAATCACAGGTCTTGTGGTCGCCCACAAGATCAGACTATATCTTCCCTAGATAACTCTAGAGTCTGGCGTATAGTCGTTGAGGATCCACAATTATTTAATCGTGTTTCCTGCTGATTGTCTGCACTGAACAGATTTTTACTGTTGTTTAAAACTAGTACTGTCAGATTCTCAGATGTTCCAGCATACAGCCAGATACGCCCCCTGCTGGCCACGGAGATAGCCAGCCTTAAGGCAACCGCCCCAGTTAAACTACCCATCAGACACGGTCCCGTGTCCGGTACCCATCATCAAGCAAAGTTAATGACAAATATCGGACACGGTAAGAACAAAACTACAACAAGGGTGGTATTTCACTAACGACTCCACCGGGGCTAGCGCCCTAGCTTCAAAGTCTCCCACCTATGCTACACATGTTGCAGCTCGGTCCAATGCCAAACTGTAGTAAAGCTCCACGGGGTCTTCTCGTCCTGCTGCGGACAGACGGCATCTTTACCGTCAATGCACTTTCACCGAGCTCTTCGTTGAGACAGCGCTCATATCATTACACCATTCGTGCGGGTCAGAACTTACCTGACAAGGAATTTCGCTCACTGTCAATATTATGTTACTTGTTAACCTAATTTATTAGGCGCTTACCAATTTCTTGATAAGTCTCTATGTCGCCATAGAGGTCGGACTATACCATATCACCAAAGGTGATTTCGGCGTCTAGTCTCTGAGGGTTTTAAATCCTAATCTTTCGACGATTCATTGTGGCTGCAAGCAGCTTGATATTACTCATCCCACCTGGAGTTAGATGCACTTTCTTCTCTATAAGCCCAATTACTTCAGAAAACACCAGGAAATCCTGTAGTTTTGTTGTCTGTAACTGATATTTTTTAAAGAAGGGTATTATCTTACTTCTAATGTCCACTTTGGATCGTACGCAATATCTGAATAGATTCTCGTGATGGTTGTCTCTCCTCCTGTTAACGTATATGTTGCCACAGTCAAAATACTGTTGCAGCTTTTCCAGAGACTTCAGGCTTTTTTCGCCTTGAGTAACAACAAATTCAGGAAAAACTTGTACTCCAGAACTTGTTGTATGGTTCCTGAAAACGCTAACAGAGAAGCAACCTTCCCCATCTACGAAACCTACTATCCACCATGGATTTAATCTTCCCTGCTGATTGTCTGCACGAGTCTGATTGTCACTAGTGTTAATGGTTCCCATCTAAGGAAACATTATACCATAGTACAGCTCGATACTCAGATGTTCCAGCATATGGCCGAATTTTCTTCAAAACCTCATAAATGAGGAAACACTGAAGGGGGTCATTCTCCCCACTAAGGCAACGATTCACCTTAGGACGGTTATAGTTACCGCCGCCGTTCACTGGGGCTTCAGTTCAAGCCGTGAAGCCATCCCCTTAACCTTCCAGCACCGGGCAGGTGTCAGCCCCTATACATCCACTTTCGTGTTAGCAGAGACCTGTGTTTTTAGTAAACAGTTGCATGAGCTCCTTAGCTGCGACCCCCATTGCTGAGGGCAGACCTTATCCCGAAGTTACGGTCGCTAATTTGCCGAGTTCCTTAACGAAGAATCACTCGTACACCTTGGTCTACTCGACCTGAGCACCTGTGTCGGTTTGCGGTACGGATAGCTATATACATAAGCTCTGAGACTTTTCTAGTCAGCTTGGGTCACAAGAATCCAGCCAAAAAGGCCATTTCATTCGCGCTTCGGTTACCCTAGACGCTTAGACGGATATAACCATGAATCCGCTCCTGCTACCATGCCGCGCATCTCAGAACAATATATAACTAGTATGGGAATATTAACCCGTTGTCCATCGCCTACGCTACGCGCCTCGGCTTAGGACCGACTAACCCTGGTACGATTACCGTGGACCAGGAAACCTTGCTCTTTCGGTGGGACAGATTCTCACTGTCCTTATAGTTACTCATTCCAGCATTCTCACTTGATAGCGCTCCACCGGACCTTACAGTCCGACTTCAGTGCCCTATCAACGCTCCTCTACCGCTCACACTAATGTGCAAGCTCGCATCTTCGGTAATATGTTTAAGCCCCGTTACATTTTCCGCGCAGGGTCTCTTGACGAGTGAGCTGTTACGCACTCTTTAAATGAATGGCTGCTTCTAAGCCAACATACTCGCTGTTTATGAAACCCCACCTCGTTTCCCACTTAACATATATTTAGGGACCTTAGATGGCGATCTGGGCTGTTTCCCTTTCGAGCGCCGAGCTTAGCCCCGACGTTCTAACTGCCGTAGTTCCACTGTCAGTATTCGTAGTTTATGAAGGATGGGTATCCTTACGGACCCCAGACCTAAATAGAGCTCTACCCCTGACAGCTACCGTACGACGCTAGCCCTAAAGCTATTTCGAGGAGAACCAGCTATCTCCGAGTTCGATTAGCATTTCACCACTAACCACAGGTCATCCAAGCGTATTGCAGTTCGCCCTGGTTCGGTCCTCCACGTGGTTTTACCCACGCTTCAACCTGCCCATGGTTAGGTCACTCGGTTTCGGGTCTATTTACTAGTACTAAATCGCCCTATTCAGGCTCGCTTTCACTGCGCCTCCGTCAAATGACTTAGGCTTGCACTAATAAATAACTCGCTGGATCGTTCTACAAAAAGCACGCCGTCACCGGACAAGCCGGCTCCGACTCCTTGTACGCACATAATTTCAGGTTCTATTTCACTCCCCTCCCGGGGTTCTTTTCGCCTTTCCCTCACGGTACTAGTTCACTATCGATCACAAGACATATTTAGCCTTAGAGGGTGGTCCCTCCAGATTCAGTCAGGGTTACACGTGTCCCGACCTACTCGACAAAGCAAATATAAGGCTAGCGAAACTTTGCATACCTGGCTTTCACAGTCTATGGCATAGCTTTCCAACTATTTCTGCTCGCTTCGCTGATTTCTTACCTTATGCAGGCTAATAAGTAGCACCTGCTACCAATGCAGATATCTGAAAAGATTCAGAACTCTGCAGTGGATGTTTACTAGGTCACAACCCCTTTTAGATATTCGTCTACTAACTTATCCGTAGGATAAATCCTATGGAAACCTAAAAAGTTTGGGCTATTCCGCATTCGCTCGCCACTACTAACGGAATCGTTATTTACTTTCTCTTCCTCGAGGTACTAAGATGTTTCAGTTCCCCCGGTTCCCTCATCTCGTCCTATATATTCAGACAAGCGTGTATGGACATGACTCCATACGGGTTTCCCCATTCGGAAATCTTCGGTTCAGAGCTTGATTAGCAGCTCCCCGAAGCTTATCGCAGCTTTCTACGTCCTTCGTCGGTATCTTGTGTCAAGGCATTCCTTATGTGCGCTTGAGTAACTTTTTACGATTTAATGCAATTGACTAGTTATCGGTACTACCAATAACATTTTTTGCCGTTTGCTTTATTTATTTTTGAAATCTAAATTGTTAAGTTACGAAAACTCAAGACGTATAAATAGTTGAAATTTAATACTTCACGGACCAAACTGACCCCTGCTTGAGTTTACGCTAAAAGCTTAAGGGTAATTTCTTTACCAAATTCCTCTGGCCTAAACTCAAACTAATTTTTTAGTTTATCAGTTTAAACAGAGGTTGTAAAGAATTTCGTGCTGATATTTTAACAATGGTTGTATAGATAAAAGCTATTGCTTTTATTACTTTGCGATTATCTTTAATAAACTGGCTTAGTGTGCATTACGACGGTACCATATCTAGATGTATCGATAATCTTTACACCATCAGCCCCAAAGTCAATCACGACATGTTTCCTTGAGGTTTTGGGACCAAAACCTTCAACAACACCAGCATACATTAGAGTACCAGGGTCGTGAATAGCCCCCTCGCGATCACCACCAACCCCAACTGGATGTACGACCGTTATACCAGATACTTTCAGGTCAGAATTGGGCCTACCAAGAATTACTCTAGTGGGCATCGTGTCTCCTACTATAAGAGGTGATTGTCTGCGATTTAATGGATGATCTTGCTCATCCTCTATTTCTAATTGGCCGGTGTCAGTACTTTCTCCTGCTATGAAGAACCCATAACGGGGATGTCTGCCTATTTTTAAGTACGTATACTCATGGTCATCTTTTTGACTTGGTATCATTAGAGCGGCGAATAATTCGTAGTCTTCGCCAGTCTGACCCTCAATTGGTGTTTTTAGCGTAATCTCAGTTTCTTTAAGTTTAGTAACTGTGAAAGGCAACTCGCTTGTTTCCCCTGCCATAATTGGCATCAAAAATCGAAGTTCGTTAAAACCAGGCAATAATTGTGCCTGTGGTTCAGCTACTCGAGCTTCCCCTTGACTTGGTGTTGAATTTTCGTAACTAGACATATCTGTTTTTTGTTTTAATAAATTTAAGTACAAATATACATTAGCACAATATATGTTTATAGTCAACTTTATGTTTATTACACGGGTTTAACTGAATCAATTTTTAGTCTAGCTAGATAGAGACAAAACTTATATTTTTGTGTCTTAAGATTTAGGTATAACGATTCGTCCTGAACTGAATCGAATTTTTGAGAAATCTTCTGGGTTGGCAGCCATTAAATAGCCCACTTTCTCAGTCATGGACTCAACTAGTTCAGATCCTTCAACTTTTGTATGTTTGACTTGCCTTGCACCTAAATATCTTGCGTCTTTCTTGGGATATGAATATACCTCGCGCCAACTAAAAGGCGTTACATCACCCCTAAGTACATAAAGCGCATTGTGGCCTGCGATAGGGCTTTCGGCTATAGCATGTTCGTAAACCACCCCGCCTTCTCTATCTAGTTCTTGGAGGACTAATACAATGTATTCATCTGGCCTGTCTTGACCATCAACGGTAACTTTTCTCCTACCATCAAGACTGCCTCTAGCATAAAAGCATCTGTCGGCACCCCATTGTTCTTTTATATTCTTAAGAATATTCAATCTTTCAAGATCAATAGTTACTTCACGTCCAGAGCCAATGCCTCTTTCCTGCGCATTGGTGACTATTTCTTGAGCAGCTTTTTGAAGCTCGGATTCGGATTCCGGCAGTACCGTCCAATCAAGCTCAGCATATTGTTCGTTTAGTGGGACCATTTCCTCGAGAACGGAGCCATCCGGAGTTTCGTGATTTTGCCTCTCCTGGAGCCCTAAATAGTTAGTAAGACTGGTTTTAATAGCCTTGATTTGTTCATCACTTAAAAAACGGGAAAGTTTTTTAACACCCTCGTCATCTTCAAGAAGTATCAATAAGTTAAACACTGTGTCTTCTAAATCGAAGTCGGCCAAGAGACTGAAAATGTCAGGACGTTCCGATTTTACAAAAACTCTCACATTGTCTACTTCAGAAGAGTTCATTCTGCTTAAAGTTTGCACAAAACTATCAAATTTATTGGTAATTATTGATAAGATCAAACCTCTTTCCTCTATAGACAAGAGCTTATTATCGCCCCCATTTTCAGGTATGTCGTTTAATGAGTCTGCAAGAGCAGGTAAATCAATGTCTTTCCTGTCGTACTTTAATCTCCTACCTCCTTTTACTATATCCCTTGCTTCGGTTACTTCTCGGTTAAAGTCTTTAGATGTTTCAACTTCTTGCTGTCGTTGTCTGTCTAGCTCTGTTTTTGCAATGTGTAGGCCTAGTAGGAATTCAAGTTGCTTAGGATTACCAAAACCCTCACCACTTCCTTTACTCTTTTTTGAAAATGCTTCTACAGCCTGAGCCTTGCTACCAAGATATGCTTCTGTTGCCGCAAAACCTGACGGCAAACTTTCGGGTTCCTCTTCAGCTGCTTGCTCTAAATTCTGTTTCAGCGAAGCCATAAAAGGAATTAGTGCTTCTCCAATCACAACTTGGTCTGTGTTAGCTGCGGATATTAATGCACTATGAGTTTTTTTGCCGAAACTTCTCGCTGCAGTATGTATAGTTTTCAGCCTAGCAACTGTGTCTTTGTCTTGTCGCATGCCGGTAGCCATCATTGGAACGGCTTTCTCGTAAAAACGACTACCTCTCTTCATTCTCAAAATTCTGTCCCTAAGATCAAGTGTGGCTTTGAGAACTTTGATCTCTGCATCGCCTGGCAGTATTTCGGCTGCCAATTCCAACTTAGTAAACAGCCCGTAAAGCTCGTCTAGATCCAGTTCTCCTTCGACCGCCTCAGGTGAATCTAGAGATGCGTGCCGCCTTTTATTTTTTGATTCAATCATGTCCAATACCGTACTTATAGAGTCTGTTGCCTGATCACCTCTTTCTGTAACGCCCTCAAAAACTTTGGAAAAAACTTTTTCAGTACGACCGATCTCTAACGTGCTGTTGTAACCCTTTCTAATGTAATCACTTTGGTTAGCGTCCAAGACATGGTCAAGACGCTCTTTGTCTTTATCCGAAAGGAAAGAAAGATCAGGGATCGTTCTTGTTCTATCAAATGGATTTTTAGAAGCCACTAGCTGATCAATCCAAGACATAACAGCAATTACATTTTCAATATGCAAAACAGTGTCTTGGCCTAAAACTTCAATGACCACTGGGTCAATGTCAGCTAGAAGTAACTCTTCTGGTTCTATTTCAGGCTTTGGTATTAGATCAGTTTGGGAAGTTGTCATAAATTCTTTTTTATTTTAATTAAATTAGCTACAGATATACATTAGCATAATGTACTGTATTAGTCAACTATATGTTAGAAAAATCTAAATGGTGGAGATGCGGGGGCTCGAACCCCGGACCTCCTGCTTGCAAAGCAGGCGCTCTAGCCAACTGAGCTACATCCCCTTATATAAAAATGGTGGGCTTGCCAGGACTCGAACCTGGGACCTCGTCATTATCAGTGACGCGCTCTAACCAACTGAGCTACAAGCCCATTCTTATAACCTCGGTATTGTAACTAAAACAATTTAGGCCATGCAAATAATTCGCAACTCCTAAAGAGGTCTGCTCCAATGGTTCACCCTTAGTTAAAAACCTATGTAGTGCACTCAACGTCAATCAGTTTTAAGCTTAAATCTGCCACTAAAAGTGGTAAAAGATTGTCTTAAGCTTGTAAGACTCACTCAGATCGAACATAGCTTTCGATAAAAATCGAAGCTTGGTTTACTCCCTAGAAAGGAGGTAATCCATCCGCACCTTCCGGTACGGATACCTTGTTACGACTTAACCCCAATCATCTCCCCTACCTTAGGCCTAGACAAGCTAGGACGTCAGGTATTGGCGACTTTCATGGTTTGACGGGCGGTG
>DATKHC010000023.1:0-50327 GCA_035510465.1 Saccharimonadales bacterium (SeqCode) | reverse complement strand
TGCTTACTCTGCCGCCTACGCAACTCTTTACGCCCAGTAATTCCGGATAACGCTTGGATCCTCCGTATGACCGCGGCTGCTGGCACGGAGTTAGCCGATCCTTATTCTTCTGCTACTGTCATATTCATCACAGAGAAAAGCAGTTTACAACCCGAAGGCATTCGTCCTGCACGCGGCGTTGCTCCATCAGGCTTTCGCCCATTGTGGAAAATTCCCTACTGCTGCCTCCCGTAGGAGTCTGGGCCGTTCTCAGTCCCAGTCTGGCTGATCATCCTCTCAGACCAGCTAACGATCATCGCCTTGGTGAGCTTTTACCTCACCAACAAGCTAATCGTACGCAGGCTGTTCCCAAAGCGCATAAAGCTTTAATCCGAAGACCACATGCGGCATTAGCTACCCTTTCGGGCAGTTATTCCTCACTTTGGGGTACATTCCTACGCGTTACTCAGCCGTCCGCCGCTCGCCATCAGACCGAAGTCCATGCTGCCGCTCGACTTGCATGTATTAAGCACGCCGCCAGCGTTCATCCTGAGCCAGGATCAAACTCTCCATAAAAAAGAAAACTGACGTTGATTTGCACTACATAAATTTTTAAAGAGCTCTCAAATTTCAAAGAGACAACTAAACAATAGCTCCACAAAAATGAACTAGTAAGTACTCTACACTAATAGCGGTGAGTATATCAAGCAAAA
Source organism: Saccharimonadales bacterium (SeqCode) (assembly GCA_035510465.1). GTDB lineage: Bacteria > Patescibacteriota > Saccharimonadia > Saccharimonadales > DATKHC01 > DATKHC01. The sequence continues at coordinate 49,635 of DATKHC010000023.1, read as the reverse complement.
TAGCTAAACTTGATTAAATCCCTAAAAAAACCGAACACAACCTAAGGTTTACGCTATTCTTAATCAAAAACAGGCTGAAAAGAAAGTTCGAATCCCAGCAACCCAGCCAAGCATAAGCAATTTGACATTATCCAGATATAGTTATTCAACACATTTTTTGCTATTCTTTTTGCATGCTTGACAAAATCATGGTGAGAAAGGCTATAGGCCAAGATGTTTTGGTGGATCCAAACTATTCGCCAGACAAGGCTGTTCTTGGATATTCGGATAGTGGCTCTCCGGAATCCCGCAGTTTAGCGGTTGTATTCCCGGCGTGGCGTCTGCATTTAAATGATCGGTACTATAGAGCGTTAGGATGGTGTCTAGGCTTACAAGGATTTGCTGTTAGAAGGTATGACTTTAACGACCATATTTTGGAACCCGATGTTGATCAAGTAGTGGCATCATACAAGAATATACGAGAAACTGTCACAGAAGAACTCGAGACATTTGCAGACCAAAGAAGATTTAATCGAATTCATTTTATTGCCTCAAGCCTTGGTACTGTTTCAATGGCGTTAGTAGCCAGTAGTTTCGACAGGATGACAAGCGCAACTATAGCTTCCGGGAGTAGTAACTTAGCTCTTAGTGTGTGGCATGGAATAAGAACTAGAGAAGTGCGAAGAGCTCTTGAGGAAGCTGAAGAAGGATGTACCGCAAGAATGGTGGATGATAAGTGGCACGACATTGCCCCTATGACTCATGCTTCTGCGTTTGAAAATAAGCCTACTAGAATGATCATTTCAACCACGGATGCAATTATACCCACGATTTTTCAACGAGAAATGGCAGATGCTCTAGCTGATGCCGGCAGCCAAGTGTCTACACACGACACTACGCTGGGCCATTATGCATCAATCGGAGCTTATTTTGCTGTAGGCAGACTTCCATAATTTAAACGGTACGGAACTCAACCTCCAATCCCAGCCAAAATGATTACTTGCTGTTATAGGATAGTCGCCTTGTAGCATACTTGACATGACAGTCAGTATATTATATTTTGATATTTATGAATAACGAATCGTCTCATATAGTTCAAGAAGCACAAGAGCTTGTACGTAGTCTCCCGATTAACGCTGGTAATTTAAAGGGAGTAGAAGCTTCAGCTTATCCTAACCCTTTAGCTGTTAACTGGTATCGGGACCGATATGACAGAAATATATATAAGGCTATCGTGCATTTTCTTGATAATAGGGACATCTACATTGAAGACGCTATTGCAGAAGCCCACTCTAAGGGAAAAGTTATAAACTATCCCCCTTATACATCGTAAATCCCAAGAGGTACGGAATTCAACCTAAACTCCCGGCCAAGTCGCTCATGCTTTAGTCTTACTATTTTCTGCTTTTCTAAGTTTTTTGTACTCTGAGAAAGTTATATATGTCTTGGGATCGTTAACTCTATCAACAAATAAAATGCCATTTAGATGATCTATTTCATGCTGAATCACTTGAGCAATTAAGCCTTTAAAGTCCTTTTCGTGTTTAGTCGCTTTTTCATCTAACCAACTTAGGCGAATTCTCTCATAACGCATGGCTTTACCATATAACTCTGAGCCACTAATGCAGGCTTCCCACATACCAGCTTTTGCCCCGTAGAATTTAGTAATTTTTGGGTTTATTAGTATCATGTCTAGCTTTTCTATATTTGGGCGTGTCGGCGTAGCCTTAAGCCCTACTACTATCAAGCCAATACCTTTACCTATTTGAGGAGCGGCAAGTCCTATACCGTATTTTCTTTTTTCAAGCGTGTATTTCATATCTTTAATGAGAGTCTGTATCTTTGAAGACCTTATTTCAGATACGCTTAACTGTTGGCTCGTTTTTCTTAGAATAGGGTTGCCGAACTGTGTTCGTCTATAAAGTCGCATGTTTTACCATCATAACACTTGTAAATCAGAGTGTACGGAATTCAACCTCGATTCCCGGCCAAGCTGCTAATGTTTTGGCATTAGTTTAATCCCGAATATAATCAGCACATAAGTATGAGGAGCAAAGATGGCAAATGCCTCTAAGTATAGAATCGGGGTCTTAGCTTCAGGAACAGGCTCTACCTTTGAAGCGGTCCAAACAGCAATAGACGGTGGGAAGCTCCCAGATACACAGATAGCATTTGTTATTTGTAATAACGGACCTACTAATCCAAACGCACAAATCTGGGAAAAGGCACGGCGACTTGGTGTTAATATTTTTCATGTCTCAAATAAAACTCAAGAACAATGTACAGTCCCTGTTGTTAAGGGCTTCCCCGTAGAAGGAACTATTAGTTACGAAGCGAGTGAAAGAATGGTGCGGCTGGCGCAAGAGCACGGTGTTGATTTGTTTGTAGCACTCGGTTTTATGAAAAAAATAATCGGTAGAGTGCTTCAAGAATTCCCTCTAGCAAATGTTCACCATGGGCCACTACCGGAAACCGCTAATGAGCATGGTATTGGCATAGACGAAAAGGTTATGAGGTTGGGTCTAGATAACTCCGGGCCTACGTTTCATTGGATGGACAAAAGGGTGGACGAAAATGGTCTCCCGATGTACGACTTAGGCCAACATAATATGCGCCTTCTGATAGGCCATAAGCTTGTACCTGTAACGGATGCTATGAGAGCAGAATGGCAAGAGTACGGTACGGCCGCCTTATTGGAAGCTGAGGATATGAGGGTAGAGAAAGAAATGATTCCTGATTGGATCGCGACAGCATTAAGTCAGTTGCAAGCTGCTTAAGTAGTACAGAACTCAACCTCGATTCCCAGCCAGTATAAGCAGTTTGAAGTATGTTTAGAAAAGCTATCGCTTGCAATAAGTTACGTATAAGGCAAAAATGTAGAATATGAGCATAGAAAGTGATATTAGAGAGAGGAACGAAGAGAGACAAAAATTCAAAGTGCGTTCCATTAGAACACTCGGAGAATTTGGAGTTATGTTATTAACTGATGGAGTAATCGACGACATGCATATTCATCCAGATCGAGATGTTCATGGCTTTTTTAAGTTCGTTCGTCTCCCTGTCGACGACCCCAGAGAAGCGGACGATCGACTAGACGCTGTGCTACACGTTCAAGCTTACCCAGGGATGAGTACAGAAGAAGAGTTATCAGTCCGAGCAAGGATGATGAACGGGGTTGCTCTTAGAGACATCCGAGCTAACGGAGATGCAGCTATCGGCAATGAACACGCGGCAGCTTTATTTGACCTATTCGAAGAAATACGGGCTTCAGTGCCTGGCTATGATCCCTCTGTGCTAAGAGACATGGTAATAGATGCACTTGTTTATACGTACTAGCTAAGACGACCCAAAAGTATTATGTGGTACGAGACTCAACCTCGATATAGCCACAAGCGGTTTTGACAGCTAGTTAGCTGCCCTATATAAAGGTCCTGAAATCGGTCTGGAGGCGAATCTCAGTCAAGAACGGTTTAGTCACTGGTTTTATTTATTGCTAATCAGTTTTAGCTGGTACGTTGTCTTCCTCAGGTTCAAGATCTTCAGTTTTTTCAACTACTGCGAGAGAAGTTACTTTATCGTGGTCGTTTAAGCGCATTATCCTGACACCTTGAGTGGCTCGACTCATTTCGGGGATATTATTAAGACCTAACCTGATAGTCTGACCTTGGGTTGAGATAATGATAACTTCGTGAGATTCGTCCTTAAGGTTAGCAACTCCGATTAACTTTCCTGTCTTGGAGTTAACTACAGCCGATCTAATACCAACCCCTCCTCTGGCGTGAGCCGTGAATTGAGCTACTTTAGTACGCTTACCATACCCCTGTTCACTGATCACGAATATGTTGGACTCTTTTTCGACGATATCCATACCTATCACTTCGTCACCAGCGCGCAGTCGGATTCCTCTCACACCTCTAGAGACACGGCCCATTGGACGAGCTCCTTTTTCGTGGAATCTAATGGCTTGACCCTGAGCAGTTGAGATTAGGATCTCATCATCGCCTGTGGTCATACTGACCCATTTAAGTTCGTCACCTTCATCCAGATTAATGGCAATCAAACCGCTACTTCTGACATTTTGGTACTGTTCGAATGGAGTCTTTTTAACCACCCCGCGGAGTGTACACATCATCAAATTACCGCCGTTCTGCTGTTTCGAGATATTAACTACATAGGTGACTTTCTCTTCTGGTTGAAGTTGTAACAGATTAACCAGCGCGATACCCTTGGCATTTAAGCTAGTAGTTGGAACTTCGTAAGTTTTGAGCCTAAATACTCTACCTCTGTTAGTAAAGAATAGTAAAAAGTCGTGAGTACTGGCGTTGACTACGTGATCGATCAGGTCTTCTTCTCTGGTAACCATACCCCGACGACCCTTACCGCCTCTACCCTGCTTCTTGTAATCGGCGATTGGGCTCCGTTTGATGTAGTTTGCCATAGTCAGAGTTACAACAATCTGTTCGTCAGGAACGAGATCTTCGTCGCTTAGTTTGCCAAGTTCAGACGGGATAATTTTAGTTCGACGCTCGTCACCAAACTGCTGTTTTAGTTCTTTAAACTCATCCTTAATAATTTTTAGTATCTTTTTCTCGTCTGCCAGAATAGCTTCTAATGAGGCAATTAGCTTCTTAAGCTCAGCTAGCTCATCCTCAATCTTCTTGCGCTCAAGCCCAGCTAATCGTCTTAGCTGCATCTCTAGGATTGCTTTAGCCTGTATTTCTGATAATTTAAACCTCTTTATTAGATTGATTTGAGCTTCTTCTTGAGTTTCGCTCTTTCTAATAACGCTGATCACTTCATCTATATGATCTAAGGCAATTTTAAGACCTTCGAGAATATGAGCTCGTTCTTGGGCTTTCTTAAGCTCAAACTCCGTTCGTCTACGAACAACCGATTGTCTGTGGCGAATGTGCTCGTTGATAATATCTTGCAGCCCCAATACTCGTGGCTGGATGCCATCAATTAGCGCTAGCACGTTGTAATTAAAGGTGGTTTGGAGTTGGGTTAGCTTGTATAGTTGGTTCAATAACTTCTTTGGATAGGCATCTCTCTTAAGATCAATGACAATCTTTACATTGCCTCTTGAGCTCTCATCACGTATGTCAGAAATACCACTAATCCGCTTTTCTTTATTAACTAAATCAGCCACTCTCTCTAGCAAAGTAGCTTTATTAACCCCGTAAGGTATCTCAGTAATGATAATTTGTGATTTACCCTTGTCATTTTCAGTGATTTCAGCAACTCCTCTAACAACCACACCTCCTCGACCAGTTGCATAGGCTGTCCGGATTGACTCTTTACCGTAAACCACTCCTCCGGTTGGGAAGTCTGGGCCTTTGACGTGTTTCAGTAAATCATCAAGTGTGGCATTGGGGTTATCAATCTGATGGATAGTGGCATCAACTAGCTCAGATAAGTTATGTGGAGGGATGTTGGTCGCCATACCAACCGCGATACCAAGCTGACCATTTAGTAGTAAGTTAGGTAGTTTAGCTGGCAGAACAGATGGTTCTTGACGCTCGCCGTCATAGGTATCCCTAAAGTCGACTGTGTCTTTCTCTATGTCTACTAGCAGTTCTTCGGCTGCTTTGGCCATCTTAGCCTCGGTGTACCTCTCGGCTGCGGGCGGGTCCCCGTCCATTGAACCAAAGTTACCCTGTCCGTCAACCAACATGTAACGCATTGACCAAGGTTGAGCCAGTCGTACCATAGCATCGTAAATAGCCACATTTCCGTGCGGGTGATAACGAGCCATAACATTACCCGTAACATTAGCGCTTTTGCGGTATTTTGAGCCAGGCCTGAGCCCTTCTTCCAGCATTGTGTATAAGATACGCCTATGGACTGGTTTTAGGCCGTCACGCACGTCAGGAAGAGCCCTGGCGACAATTACACTCATCGAGTAAGTCAAGTAGCTACTCTCCATGACGTCTTCAACTGTTCTCAGCTCAACAGATCTGGAGTGTACTTGAGGAGAAATTACCTCTGGTTCGTCTTGGGGTGTAATAGAGTCTTCGTTCATCTTAGATATCCAAATCTTTCACGAATTTAGCATGGGTTTGGATAAAGTTCTTTCGCAGTTCAACTTCGCTACCCATTAGCTTATTAAATATGGCATCTGCCTTCTCGGCGTCGTCAACATTGACCTGAATAAGGATTCGCTTGTCGGGGTCCATGGTGGTATCAAACAACTGGTCGGCATTCATTTCCCCTAAACCCTTGTAACGTTTTTGCTCTATAAATCCAGCTTGACGGAACCTGGGTTCGTTTTTATCAATCTTAGTATCGTTTTTGCGGCGCGTGGCAATTGTTTCATCTATTACCTTATCTAGTTCGGCTTCGTCGTATATAAAAACTGAGGATTTTCGTCCCTGTTTAATAAGCTCAAACAGTGGTGGTTTTGCTAAATATAGATGGCCGCCATCAATTATCGATTTCATAAATCTGAAAAAGAAGGTCAGCAGCAAAGTAGATATGTGAGAACCGTCGACGTCAGCGTCAGTCATAATAATAATTCGGTGATAACGAAGATTTTTTATATCGTATTGTTCGTCAATTCCAACCCCTAGCGCCTTAATAAGCGAAACTATTTCATTGTTGGCTAGCATTTTATCTAGTCGTGCCCGCTCAACATTCAAAACCTTACCTCTTAGGGGTAAGATAGCTTGGCTTTTACTATCACGGCCACTTTTAGCGGAACCTCCAGCTGAATCACCCTCAACTATATAAATTTCGGAGTCTGCTGGGTCCTTATTAGAACAATCTGCCAATTTACCAGGTAAACTAGCGCCGTCTAAAATACCTTTTCGAATTATGCTCTCGCGGGCAGCTCGGGCCGCCTTTCGAGCACGTGCAGCCAAAAGTGCTTTGCCGACAATCTTCCTGGCAATGCCTGGGTGTTCCTCCAGATAATAGTTAAAATACTCGGTCATTACTTGCTCAACATAACCACGAACTTCTGGGTTACCGAGCTTGTTTTTGGTCTGACCTTCAAACTGTGGTTCAGGCAGCTTAACCAATATAACCGCAGTTAGGCCCTCGCGGCAGTCTTCACCACTTAAATTCTCTTCTTTTTCTTTAATCAAACCAGCTTTCCGAGCATAGTCGTTAACTACTCTCGTAAGAGCCGAGCGGAAGCCAGTTAAGTGACTACCACCCTCTGGAGTTAGGACGTTATTAGCAAATGACCTTACGGTTTCGGTATATGTGTCAGCATACTGGATGGCAATTTCGATTTGGTCATCGTTGATTGTCTTATCAACATAGAAAACCTCATCATCGACTACTTCTTTACCGTGATTTAAATACTTAACGTATGATTTAATGCCACCTTCAAAATAGAAGCTATATCGCTTACCATTTGCTTCGTCATAGATAGCCGTTTTAACACCTTTGGTTAGGTAGGCTTGGTGACGTAACCTATCAAGGATTACGTTATAGTCAAATTTAGTAGTCTCAAAGGTGTCAGCGTCTGCATAAAAAGTTATGTCAGTGCCAGTTTTATCACTCTTGCCGATTTCTTCCAGTTTGGTTTTGGGGTATCCTTTGGCATATTCTTGCCGAAAAACTTTGCCGTCTCGGCTGACAACTACAATTAGTTTGCTCGATAGAGCGTTTACTACACTTACACCAACCCCGTGAAGTCCTCCAGAAACCTTATAACCGCCGCCGCCAAACTTTCCTCCGGCGTGCAGCATGGTTAGAGCCGTTTCAACTCCACTTAGTCCTGATTTTGCATGAATGTCAGTAGGGATACCTCGACCATCATCAGTTACCCTGACACCGCCATCAGCTTGCAGGGTGACTTCAATGTTGCTGGCGTGACCAGCTAGGGCCTCGTCGATACTGTTATCGACAACTTCCCAAACTAGGTGATGTAAGCCTTCTTCACCAGTGCTGCCAATATACATACCCGGACGCTTACGTACCGGATCCAGGCCTTCCAGAATTTGAATTTGATCTGCCGAGTAGTCTTTTTCTTTCGACACTATTTAAAAAACCCCTTATTTGGAAATTAAGTCTGTCTATTAAGTCCCTATTATACCCTATCTCACCCCTATATATCAATAAAAACTGTTTAATTTAGCCTGTTTTATTGGCACAATAAACACGGTAATAATACTTATGTTAAAAAAGTTGCTCGGAAATCTTGCCTACAACCCTAGCCTAATTGATGGCTTGCCTAGCTATGAGCGTAAACTCAAAAACGAACAGCGAGTTCGTTTACTAGCACTCTTGATCCTTTTGTGCATGGCTGTGCTGTGCTTTTTTAACGCTATAAATCCAGCTAAGCCCTCCCTCAGCTCATCACCAAACGATTTGATTAGCGGCGGTTTCCAGGGGCCGTCTGCTGCTGCTTACGATTGTTCGAACAATATAGACAATTACGGATCAATCCTAAGTGGCTACGGAATATCGTGCAATCAGCTTAACTTTGCCAATCTTCAGAACCTCAGACTTGGCAACCTTAAGGGATTTTATTCTTTGAGTCAGTTGCCATATTCTGATCCTGAACGTAGTTTTTCGCTAAACAATCAGGCTTACTACCTAAGGCCAATTAGTTTTAGTAGCAGTAACTACCCCCGAACTTACCCAGTTATATGGTTAACCAATCAGAGCGGACAATCTGTGGGCCTAATGGCATCTTCAGGCAATGTGATTAGTAACTTTATACCCAAACTTGCCCCTCTTTGCTCGGGCAACTGTCCATCACACTACGTTGCTGTTAGGACAGAGAATCGCAATGTCCCAAATACCAACGGATCGACTGCTAAGCCGGGTGATCTACTTATCTACACCTTCGTTGCCACCAACCATAGCTCTAGCCCTATAAAAAACTTTGCTATTAGTGTAAATCTGGCCAATTTGTTAGCTTACGGATCAATTGTTAATACATACGGAGGCCACGCTCTAAACAATAGCCTGTCTTGGCCCGCGACGACTATTGAACCCTACCAAAGCACAAGCCAGGAAATGGCTGTCACCATAAAAAACCCGATCCCAGGCACACCCATATCAAGTTCGGATAGTAATTACTTCGACCTAAGCATGAATGTCACCTATGGCAACAGTGTTGTCGTTCACCTACCCTACTCCTTCCCTAAATTTATAGAGAAAATAAACCGTAATCTGTATAACATTAGCCCATGGGCTGGTTTGTTCGCGGTCGTAGGTGCCACCATCTACAGTGGTTATTTCATCTTGCGAAATTACCTGACAAAAGAAGAAATCCGAGGGATTAAGAAGGATTATATTAACAATGATCACTAGGAATATCTTATGAATAGCAAGGAAGACAATTTAATCAAACCGGCTAACTCATCACCCCACAAGCATGAAGTTAAGTCCTCTAAGTCGGGATCATCCGATAGTCTAAGGTTTCACAAACACCTTAAGAAGGATGCTTACAGAGATGCTCTGAAGAATATTAGGAGTAATTTTCCTGGTTGGCTAAAACTAGTAAGCTCGTTTATGCATTCACCGGTAATTGAGGCCATATTTAATTTCTTTAGTCGTTGGCTAGCCAGGCCAGGACCGCTGCTTGGCGCGGCTATTATCAGTTTAGCTGGAACTGCTACCTCGGCTTATTTTGCTCATCACCTGGGTTTTGCCCTTAACAATCTTCTGCCTATACTACTGTTTGGGATCGGCTACGTTCTAGTAACAATTGCTGATATTTTAGTCAAAGCTACATTTAAGCGGCCAGAGTAGAAGTTACTTTTCAGATCTACTTGGCCTGATCGTCTTTTTGGATGTTACCAGATGGATCTATGTATAATGTGTCGTCGCTGGGTGGAACTGAGTGATGAGAAATCTTTAGCTCCCCATCCTTGCTGACTTGAGCCGAATTATCCTCGGCTTCATTAGTTGGAGCTTGTTCATCTGAGATATCGACTTCATCTTTGGCTGCAGGGTCAGCGGGAGTTTTTTTAGTTTGAGGATGATTTGTACCTTTGGGTAAAGTTTGAGCAAAAGGATCGTCTGGAATAGTTGAAGTTCCCGGGTTGGCTGGCAGAGGTCTTGGCACCGAGGATGAGTTCTGACGTTTTGAAAGCCATTCGTCCAGAAACGACGAAGTAGATCCAGCTGGGGTAGCTGCTCTTGCGGCAGGCCTAGGATAAGGGCTTGTGCTAGAAGGCGGGTTTGGCATTCTAGCCCACGGATCAGCTCCTCCAGGGAAAGCCGGCTTGGGTGGTTCAATTGTTTTCAACCGAGCAAAAATCGCATCTTCTACTTCAGCTCTTGGGTGACCATACTTAGCAGCGCTGAGCTGTTTTAGGGCCTTTGAGAGGTTCTCGTTAGGATTACCTAGTGGTGGCAATGTTGCCATAGAAAATGGCTGCGTAGGTACGCCATTTACAAGAGTTCTTATTATTGCGTTGAAGTTAGGTACTCTTACTAAGTCTTCTGCGTCAAAAAGTGGCTGGAAGTATCTAGCCAAAACGTCAACGTCGTTCTGACCCACTCTGAATGCAACTATGCTGCCCATATTACCAAAGACTGAATCACGTATCTCATCAGTTAACTGAGTTGTAAACTGGTTAGCTACAATTAGATTTAAATGGAACTTTCTGGCTTCGGATAAAATGGTGCCAAATGAGTCTGTTGAAAAGTTTTGGAACTCGTCAACATATAGACAAAAATCTCGCCGCTCACTTTCTGGAACATTAGCTCGACTCATAGCCGCAGCCTGGAATTTCATTACAAAAACCATTCCCAGCAACTTAGAGTTTAGTTCTCCAACCTTACCTTTAGATAGGTTAACTAGTAATATTTTGCCGTCGTCCATCACTTCTCGCAGGTTAAATGAACTAGTAGTTTGTCCAATTATATTACGCATCATTTCATTGCTCAGGAACGCACCAAATTTACTTATGAACCAGCTAGTAACTTCGCCATACTCATTTGATCTCTGGGAGTTAGGTACTTCTTTTTGCCAAAACTCTATAACGTTTTGGTCCGTTACGTGTTTGAGCTTCTGTTGGACGAATTGAGGATCTCGGAACAGTTTAGGTATATCTATAAAGGTGCCACCAGCTGGGTCAGCCATAACAGTTAGAGCAGCGTTTCTAAATAAGTGTTCATAACGCGGTCCCATGATGCCTTGGTGCATAGGATCGTAAAGTTTATAAAGCATGTTGATAGCTTCTTGAATCAAAAAGTCTTTCTGGTCAGGGCTATTAAACTCAAATAGGTTAAGACCCATGGGATATGATCTATCGGACGGGTTAAAGTAGATGATGTCTTCGGTTCTCTCCTTCGGTACCATAGCGAGCAGTCGCTCTACGGCATCACCATGAGGATCAACAAAGGCAAACCCATCGCCGTTCAACATGTCCTGAAGAGCTAGGTTTTCTAAGAAAGTAGTTTTACCAGTTCCAGTACCACCTACTACGTATACATGTCTTTGGCGATCAGATAGCGCCAGTCTAACAGCTTTTTTGACCCCTCTAAATAAGTTGTAACCAAATAATAGACCCGTTTCCGGTAGGTTACGTGGCCCATCAACCTGCTTAGACGACTGTCTCTCCAGTTGTGAAGTAGGTATGCTGTTCTGATCTGGAAAATGGAACAAAGTAGCTAGTTCCATTGAATTTAGGACATTACGGTCATTTTCGGGCGGGAAAAAGCGAAGTATATACGCAGTTACAAATTTTTCAATATCTTTGGCGACTGTGTATTTAAAGCCGTTTTTACCCGGAGAGTCATATATAGCAAAGCTGGACACGATATTTCCAACTATTACCTGAGCTCGAGAGCTAATATTAGATGAAGCTATTACTCTTATTAATACTTCAAATCCCGGGTAACGAGTCTTTTCTTCTATCGAATCAACTAAAGCCTGGTCTAGATTAGATAGTGGTTTAGGGGCATCTTGAGCTTTTTGTTCATCAGCTGAAACTACAGCCTTCTTTAGAGACTTAAGCACAGCAGAGCTTCCCGTATTCTTTCCCCCCCCTTTTCGTTTATGACTTGCTATGGCTAGAGCTCGCTTACGCCAATCTGATTTTGCAGGTCTAACTAGTATCTGAATACCAGCACCATCTTCCTTGTCAAGCGTAGAAAGGGCGTTCAATATGGTCTGCATTGCATCCCGTTTGACCTCTTGAAATGTAGCGATCGGGTATGCAAATGGTTCCTTAAGTGACAACTCTCCTCCCATAGTGCCGGTAAGTTTACCGATTGGGCTGAAAATGTTTTGTTCAGATATCTCCTCTAGTCGAACGGATGGATAAGCGCTAGCTATCGCCTGCTTAACTACATCAACAAGAGCAACTGGTACGGCCGCATACAGCTGCACTAGACCATTTGAACCTATAATTTCGAAGGAGAAGTGCCTTTGACCGTAAACCTGGCTCTTAAAGCCCTTTAAAAAGGTGCTAGCTATGATTGAGTACATCGTTTGGGATTTAGAGATGTTCTCATCTACCACATCACGGACATCTCTAGAGCCTATTTCAATGTCTTCGGATAGAGGTGGCAAATGGATTAACAGAGGAACCATCTTAAGGCCTCTTTCATAATTCTTCTGCTCTCTTAAAATTCGTCTGATCTGGAAAAAGATTATTGGGCCAACTAGTAGGATAACAAGCAGTACGACTATAGGTGTTAGCGGTATATTAACCATTGCTATTACTCGTTATCGTCTATTTTTAGATCTAAATTAAAGCGCTTTTTAACGTAGTCTTTACTAATTTTATTGACTTCTTTTTTCTGATTATAGGGGTCATCTTTGGTTTGCTCGACAATAGCTTTGGCGATATGAACCCATTCTTTTTCTATCCTATCCTTATCTTCAGCATTTAATCTAGCGCTAGCAGAAGAGTTCTGCTGGGACTGAGATGGATTGAAGGTTGGATTTGCCAGTATTGGGTTAAGAGCCTGGGCAGGTGTCTGTTGAGCGACAGCGGTCGGTGCGCTAGAGGTAACCGATCCTGAATTACGTTCAACTGCCCTACCAACCGCTACTTCATTTACCTTACTAAGGTCATTTCCTTCTAGCCCAATTTGTTCTTTATCATTTGGGTTATCAGGTTGGACTTCAGGTAAACTAAATGGTCCTAAATCAGATTCGTGTTGTCTCTTATCCATATCTTTAAATATAGCATAGCCTAGGTCTATAATTTGAGTAATTTATAAAGCTTTTGGCTAGTAATTATTGTTAACGATATTTAGAAAAATCCACCTTTAGTAGGTACCAGGACATACAAAGCATTAAACCGACCGTTAGTATGACGTCTTTGGTCGTGAACTGATTAATAGAGGCCAACATTACCAAAAGAACCGGAAATAAGGCACAGATACCTGATATTACAGATCGTCTGGTTTTCGTAATGTTTGGTCTTCCTTGAGTGTACTTACCTATTAAAAAGTAAACCCCGCTAAAGATAATTAAAAATGTAAGTATAAGGGGTAGTGTAACCAATGGTAGGGGTAGTTTTTGAGGGTTAGTAAGAGCCAATATCAGCGGTAAACTGATATAAAGTAGTACGATCAATAGCCTTCTTCTGATAACTTTCGCTGACATAAGTATTATTCTAGCCTATAAGCAATGAAAAAAGCCTTGCTATTGAATTCTGTTATTGAGATGGTAATAAACAAATCGCACCTTGTTAGGTGCGATACATTTATGTAGATTATGATCTGGTGTCCGGGCAATAAATCCGCTCATGATTTAAAATTATTAGCGTTTATTGCCCGAGACTGACTGGTCGCTCTCCTTTATGAAGAGCGATATCGGCTAAAAAAGCCGTTTTAGTAAGTTTTTGTGTTCGACTTACTGTGAAACATTAGCATTTTATTAAACAATAGTCAAGTAATCTTTGTTGTGCTAATAACATCTCTAATCTGTTAAAACGGCTTCGCTACTCTAACTGGATTTAACTTAGATCGTTTCTTTTAAACACCAATTTTTCTGAACTTTTTTAATAAAAAAATGAGTAAATTAATGAAATGGCTGAACTCAGATACTTACTTCTAATCTGTTAGACTGATAAATTGTGTCGTTTCGGTAATTTTGGTTAGCTCGACCGATAATTTCACAGGCACAGGTACGTAAAAAACCCTCATAATTGCATATCAAAGTTCATTAAAACTAAAGACTTACAGTTAAACATCAATTTATAGCATCCATCGACAGACTACTTACCCCAATAAATCTGAACCTTCCTAGATGCCTACCCTTATTTATCAATAGTTGGTTGGGTTGTAACAAATTTCTATCCGCATTGGGGGCAAAAAAAATTTAGGCGAGGCTTTTTAGGTTCAAATAGTTTGAATGAAATCTGATTATTAATGTTTTCATTTTGGGTTCAATAATAAGGCCAAAAAATGGCCTGAAAAAATGTCAAATAAAAGCCAAATTTTTGCATAAATTTACAGCTTTGATGGTTAATAAATTGAATTACTTATACACATATGATTTTTATTTACCATAATCGTGTTGACAAGCTCAAAATCATTAGGATAATATATGACCAGCGCTTGAATAAAAAAAGTGCTCAAAAACAAAAAAGACCTCGTAACAACGGCTTCTCGCAAGCCGTTGTTCCAGAAAAAGATCAAACCAAAACGTCAAACAAAATCTCAAAAACATATACTAAATAACCCGCCAGACCAAGCGGGTTATTTTTAATTTTCGAGCCAATTCGCTGTCAGACAATTATTTATTTTGATTTATTTTCGTAGTCGATTTAGGCGGATTCTAAACTTAATCTTTTGGCAAAAAAATGACCTGCAAAACTAAGCAGAGTTAGCAACTATTTTCGTCACTTAATTTGGAGGGTTTGGGAAATTGCTACTAACTAGCTTGAACTAATACCTAGTGAGCTGATATATTACCTTTAAGTCGATGTCATCTTACGAGGAGAAATATCCATAGACAGAAATATTCGCATAAATGGTGCGATTCGCTCTTCTAGTCTCAGAGTTATAGACGAAGCCGGAAAACAGCTAGGAATTTTAACTAGAGATAAAGCGCTAAGCCTTGCTAGTGAACAAGAATTAGATTTGGTGGAAATATCGCCAGGCGCGGATCCGCCGGTCGCTAAGATAGTTGATTGGGGTAAATACAATTACCAAAGAACTAAATTACAACAAAAACAGAGGCGAAACACTAAAGTATTAGATCTAAAGCAAATTCGTTTTGGCATGAAGATTAGTGATCACGATTTAAACGTGAAGCTTAAAAAAGCCACAGACTTTTTAGAGACTGGTCATAAGGTGAAATTTACGCTATTCTATAGGGGACGAGAATTAGCCCATAAAGAATTGGGATTCAAACTGGCTGAGAAAGTCATCAATGGTTATGGTGAGTCGGTTGTAGTTGATCAACCCCCTCAACTGGCCGGTAAGCAGTTAATATTTGTTTTAAGGAATAACGGACGTGCCAAAGTTAAAGACGCATAGCGGGACAAAAGACAGAGTTAAGATTACCAAGAATGGTAAGGTTCTGTTGAGACACCCTATGACTAGTCACTTTCTTGAAAAGAAAAGTGAGTCTAGGAAGAGACGCTTAGCTGGGGTTATTAGCGCAAGTGGTGCTAATAAGAAGAACATTAAGTTAAGGCTTGGGGCTAAGTAATGCGAGTTAAACGAGGAGTTGCCTCACACAAGAAACATCAGAAAATTCGTGCTCAAACCAAGGGCATGACTCGCTCAAATAGATCAAGTATTAAGCGAGGTCGTCAAGCTACTACACGGGCGTTACAGTTTGCGTACCGGGATAGACGTAACCGTAAACGAACTCTAAGAGCTCTATGGAACGCTAGAATCAACGCTGCAGCCAGATTACACGAAACTACTTACAGTAGGTTTATAGCAGGGCTCAAACAAGCTAATATCAAGCTTGACCGCAAAATACTAAGCGAACTAGCAGTTAACGAGCCTGCCTCTTTCAAGGCTATCGTTGATCACATAAGCAAAAAAGCTGACAAATAAAGTAGCACCAGATTGCCTATAAGCCGGGTTCTGTCTAACTGATCATCTATCTAGCCCTAACGTCACCGTTAGGATCAAGCGGATAGTTGGTGAGTTTTGGCGGGAAACCAACCGACAAAGTCGATATTAACTCACCTCCTTGCAGCAGGTAGGGTTTACCTCCTCATACTGTCACCAGTACGAGCTACGGTTTCTTACACCGATCGTTTCACCCTTACCACCGAAATGGTGGCGGTTTCGTTTCTGTGGCACTTTCCCTGGGGTCACCCCCGGTTGCCATTAACAACTACCTTTCCCTGCGCTGCCCGGACTTTCCTCTTACAACCAAAGCTGTAAGCGATCAGTTGGCAATCTGGTGCTACAGGTGTTATTTTAACTCATTTTGTCAATTTTAGGGTAACTCAGCGTTTAGCCTCAGCATCAAGTGCTTTATTTACTTCTCTGTCAGCCAACTTATTCAATTCTCTCGGTACGTGAGTAAAGCTGATCTTGTTAAATTGCTTTGCTAGAGTCATAACTTCATCGTAAACAGGCTTAATGTCCTTGTTCTTCACCCTGTAGATGCCATTTATCTGCCGAATGGCTAGTTGGCTGTCCATAAAGACAGTTACCTGCTCACAACCCATCTGCTTAGCAGTTTCAAGCCCAAACTTTATAGAGCGGTATTCTGCTTGATTATTAGTGGTTATTCCAAGGTATACGCCTTTTCTGAAAAGAACCTTATCGTTCATATCAAGAACTACGAAACCAGATGCAGAGGGCCCTGGGTTGCCCCTTGAACCGCCGTCTGCGTATACTTTCACTGCCTTAGGTGATTGCTGTTCCATCTGGACTATTCTACCAGTTTAGCCATTCATATTTTCTTTTCTGATGCTATATCAGATAGAATTACTTTTATCGGGGTGTGGCGCAGTTGGTAGCGCGTACGGCTGGGGGCCGTGAGGTCGCAGGTTCAAGTCCTGTCACCCCGACCAAAGTCCTTATGTTTATAAAACTTGACATAGTATATACATTTGTATATCATAAGGACGGAGGATAATTATGAAAACAAATTCTAGTGTTAAGAAGTGGGGCAATAGCCTTGCTGTACGAATTCCTAGTTCTGTCATCCAAGATTTAGGCCTATCTGAGAATAGCAGCGTCCAGATTATTAGTAATGGAGTAGTCGCCACGATTCAGCCAAAAAAACATAAGACAATAAATCTAGATGAACTTGTAGCGGCTATTACACCTGATAACATCCATAAAGAAGTTGATTGGGGTAGGCCAGTTGGTAAGGAAGTATGGTAGCGAGCTATATACCAGATAGGGGTGATATTGTCTGGTTGAACTTTAGCCCGCAGCAAGGGCATGAACAGGCTGGTTTGCGCCCTGCTATTGTATTGTCGCCCAAAAGTTATAATCAAAACTCTAAGTTAATGCTTGCATGTCCGATTACCTCTAAGATAAAACATTATCCATTTGAAGTCCGAGTTAAGGCGAATAAGATTGATGGTGTTGTCCTTGCTGACCAAGTCAAAAATCTTGATTGGACAACGAGAGATATGTCATTTGTTGGAAGAGCACCCTACGAGGTGCTTGAGCAGACACAAGAACTTATTGAAACCTTATTAAGAGATTAGAGTTCATATATTGGCAGTTGTTTATTGACTTTATTAGCTTGTAGAACTACCTGATTACGGCTAGCTATGTCCATATTCCAGTAAGTTTTAAGTGAATCAAGGAGCATATCAAGCTGTTCAAGGTTAATCGCTCCTACTCGACCAGCATTTTTATCTTACTGTATCTGTTAAGGTGACCATTCTCTTACAGCAATTGGTTTTAGGTTTGGTTCGAATCCAGGAATCCCAGCCAATGTGCTTATGCTTGCATAAAGCATTCGTGGGGGGATAATGCATTAGAAAGGAGCTAATTATGGAAAGAACAGTAAGTAGCAGGTTTGGCGATTTAGACAATGAATCGCTCAGGCAAAGATTGTGCGTTGTTTTTGGTGAAGAAGGTGCAGAGCGGGTTGTGGAAACGACTTTTCCTGAACTTGGGGGGAGAACTCCTCAAGAGATAATGGCAAGCGGTACTGATAATGAACGAACAGCTTTAGGAAGAATCGTTACATTCGCAGAGACACCGCCCTGGTATGTGCAAACTCTTGAAGCTCAACAAGACTAGTTAACTACTAAAATACTAAATCGTACGGAACTCAACCTCGATTCCCAGCCAAAATTTCACCTCTTACAACATTCACGCTCACCTCTGTTCGAATCCTTTATGGCCTTCCAATACGGTTATGCTAAAATCATTCCATAGGCTGATATGAAACAATCGAAAATAAAAAAATATAAGATAGCATTTTTGACATTTTATTTAGCTGACGTAATATCATTACTTTTATATGGAATTTTCACAAACGGTAAACATAGTGCTCTAGACACATATTTAAATATTCTTTTTCTTTTAATATTTGCAGTAAGTATTATCCTTCTTTTTATAGCGAATTACCTTCGAGTAAATACAGTAATTAAATCACTTTTGATAACCCTCCTTGAAGGTGTTGGCTTGTTTGCTATTTTTTACATTATAGTTTTTATATTTTTAATTGGATACGGTTTTTCAGCAATATAAAAACTAAAACATAGTGCTAGCTAGCTTTAAAACTTCGACAGCTTCTTGGATTTTGCCTACAATAACAATGACTGTGGCCCTCCAAGCGTACGGAACTCAACCTCGATTTCCAGCCAAGCATAAGCTTTTTGATCTGATACAATTGTTGTGTGAAAGTATATATAGCTCGACATGGCGAAACTAACTATAACATCCCAGGACTTTGTAACGACTCACCAAAAATAGACGTACATTTAACAGATAAAGGTATTGAACAAGCTCAAGAATTAGCTGATTCTTTAAGTGATGCAAATTTTGATCTAGTTATTATTTCTGAATTTCCAAGAATTAAGGAAACGGCTGATATTCTAAACCAACATCATCATGCACCAATGATAGTCGACGCACGTATTAATGACGTGTTGACTGGTTTTGAGGGTAAACCAGCTAAGGACTTTCGTGAAGCTCGTCTAAACGCTGAAAACAGGTGGACAGTTAGATTCAATGGCGGTGAATCGTTTGAAGATGAAAAAGCTAGAGTTCAATCCTTTCTTGATGACCTTAAGAAGCGAGACGAGAAAACAGTCCTTGTCGTTACCCATCAGGCTATTGCAAGGCTTATCTATGCTATAGATCGTGGTTTGCCAAACGAAAAAGTTGATGATTTAGGAGTTAGCAATACGCATTGTTTTGACATTGAACTCTAAGTATCACATGGTACGGAACTCAACCTCGATTCCCAGCCAAGATACGTCGCAAATTCATTTCAATTCTCTCCAATCAGATCATTGTCGCTGAGCTAATTGTGTTTATGTTAAGCTGTTATAAGTATTAATCCTAACAGGGGGTGTTAACATGTTGGCAAAAATAGTTGATGAAGTGTCTGGTGCAGTTGCAGCTGCACTACGAGGCGTAGACGATGTATTAGATGCGATAACAGATACAGTAAAAAACCAAGTGGTAAACGCATTGCAAGATGTTGGCGACGTCGCTGGCGCAGGTGTGGAAACGGTTGCTTCTGTAGCCAGCGGGGCGGTAAAAGGAGCCGGTCAAGTAGGTGGTTCGGTCGTTGACACTGCCGCTGGTACTATGAGTGGTGTTATTAAAGGCGTAAGTCAAGTTGGTGGTGATGTAGGCGGCGCAATCAGAGGCGCAGCACAAGGTATCGTTCAGGGAACTGCCGAAACTGGTGGTGATGTAGGCGGCTCAGCAGTTGGTGCTGTCCAGAGCGCCATTAAGTCAGCTGGAGAGATGGGAGCCGACACGGCGGAGGCCGCTAAAGCAGCCGTCGGCGGAGCTTTAGACGCTGCTACTAGCGTTGGCGGTGATGCAACTCAAGCCGTTCGTGACGCTTTGCTGTCAGCAGCAGCTTTGCCGCACGACGTTATTGAATCTGCCCTCAAAGGTAGCGACGACGACAAGCAATAATTCCGCAGGTGGTGTGTAGGCAAGTCTAATGTTCTAGACCGGCATCCCCAGCCATAAGCGGTTTGGCAATGATCTGATTTGGCTTTTCAAGGTTTAATTTTATAATAGGTCTAATGGCTGAGATAAGAGATTACACACCAGAAGACTATTTGCCGGTCAGGGCAGCCCTTGAAGAAGGCGGCATTTTTTATGAAGGCAGAGACTCCGCCGAAAACTACAGAGCTCTAACAGAATCTGATCTAAGCTTTATATTGGTTGCTGAAGAGGAAGGAGAACTTGTCGGCAGTATAGTTGCTCAACAGTTCGGTAGAAGTCTGGGTTTCTTATGGTCTGCGGCAGTCGCTGAGGGTTTTAGAAGACGTGGTATAGCCACCCAATTAATGTCAGAAGCCGAAGAGCGTTTGCGATCTAACGGTGTCAGAGAAATCTGGGGGTTTGTGGATGTAGTAAACGAAGCTTCCCAATCCTTGCTTCGCTCACATGGTTGGGAATTCAATACAAACAATAAATACTATGGCCCCTGGAAGACTACTCGCACTTTTTAGTACGGAACTCAACCTCGATTCCCAGCCAAAGCGTAACCGTTTTCAGTCCTGTTAGTTTTCTGGTTTTTTGAGTTGAGGGAATATGTACTTAAGTGACGTTGGGTGAATTATTTTTATGCCCTTATATTCTTTTAACTTATAAAGATGTCTGTCTGCAGAAACAATAAGATCTGCTTTTGCTTCAACTGCACACTCTAAGATTTTATTATCGTCAGGGTCATCCCCAACTACATCTATCTTCTTCTGGGGACGGATTACTGTCACTACTTGTTCAAGTTGGGTTATCCAACGTACCACATCAGATCTTTTAAAGTTAAATTTTCCTTCTAGTTTTTCTTGCAGTTCAGCTAGAATTTCAGGCGATGTATAGTACTCAGCTAAATAATGAGCTGCAGAGTCTTCAACAAGCTGATATAGAGCGCTCTTTGGATTAAGAGCAGCTGCAATATAGACATTAGTGTCCAGAACTACTCGTAGAGGCCTCATCCCAAATATTCTTCTATTTCGTCTACGGAGTTAAGGTTTAGCTCATCAAACTTTGCTCGCAGCTGGGCAGACATGTCTTTCCAGGTTCGTTCCCACGCAGCTTGTTTTAGTAGCCTACGGATTATTACGCTTTTAGATACGCCATCCTCTTGGGAGAATCGCTCTATTTCTTGTTTTAGTTTTTCGTCTAATGAGATGCTTAGTGTTGTCATACCAAAAGTATAACAATTATGTTAACAATATACAATAATTATTTTGTTAATGTACGGAATTCAACCTCGATTCCCAGCCATAAGCGGTTTAGAAATTACAGATGTAATTCTGCTTATAGTTTGATATAATATAAGTATGAATTTGTCTATGAAGAAGCGAGGAAATACCGTCAAACAAGCTATAGCCAATGAAAAGCTTGAAGGCTTAAAGGTGTCTCGTAAATCACGCAAAATTGCCGATAATTATGTTACTGGCAAAGCAACAGCTAAATCAGTTGCTGCCAAGATCCGAGCTCGCTACGGAAAACTGTAGTGAGTTTTGTTGATCCATATTTTGATGAGAGTATTGGCGATCTTAGAAATTTACTAGGTGCAAAATCATCGAAAGAGCTCAAGGAGCTTGAGCCACAGATTGTTTTTGCCAACGAACTAGAACTCGTGTCTGTTCAGATACCCCAAACGAATGACTTAAAAGAATTATTGCTTATCCATAAACAGTTATTCAAAGGTGTTTACGATTGGGCAGGACAAATCCGGACAGTAGATATCAAGAAGAATGATGAAGGAGCGGATTTCTTTTTAATTGTTAGTAAGATTAACGATGCAGCTAATTATGTCTTTAGTGAACTTGCTAAAGAAAGACATCTACAATACCTATCCAAAGAGGACTTTGTTAAACGGTTGGCGTATTTTTACGACCAACTCAACTACATTCACCCATTTCGTGAAGGTAACGGACGAGCACAACGCGTATTTTGGAGCAGAGTCGCAAAGGACGCAGGCTACGAGATAGACTGGAGCCTTATTGTTGGTGATGAAAATGACGAAGCATCAAGGCTTGCAGCTGAAGACATGGATTTATCCAAATTAGAGTCTATGTTCGCGAAAATTGTTAGAAATTTAAAATAGCAAAGAGGTACGGAATTCAACCTCAATAGCCATAAGCAGTTTATACGCCGCTATGTATTTGCGCGTCGTAGTCTCGCTCTAATGCTACGCATAAACAGCCGATTGTAAATCTGTCGTCGTCAGTTAAATCATCCGCTCCAGCAATATCTTCAAATCTCGAATCAAGAGCTTCCCTCAGATTCCCGGGTATTTGTGAATCATCTACTTCAGTCTGGGTTCCGTCAACTTGGAGATTTACGTTGTTCCATTCAAGACTAACAACTCCTCCTGTCCTGAAGGCAGTAAACGCAGCATACAAGCCAGCGTCGCCGAGCTCTCCGCTTGCATCTAACTTAAATTTAGGTTTATCCCCTTCACTAACTGGTATTAGTTTACCAGTGCGTTGTGGGTTTGGTTCGCTGTGGTATCTATCAATTTTTATCGCGTAAACCACGTCATAACCATCTTCATGAAATACGAGTGGTAAGTGTCTCTCCCAAGCACTAAGCATGTCTTCCATTGTGACAAGGTCCACAGATTTTGCAAGCATAACAATATATTATTAAACGGTACTGAAATCGGTCTGGAGACGATTCCCAGCCCTAAACGGTTTGGATAACTCATGACTGACTGAATGTTACAATTAAAATATTATGGAAGGTCCCTCGAACTACTTGCCGCCAACTGAAACAGTATCTAAGGATTCAGAAATGGCAGGGTTAGCCAGATTTAGAGCCCTACAAGCAGAAGGTAAGCTGCCATCTGATGAAGCCATCAGAGAATTCCAAACCGGACTATGGCAAAATCCTAGATTTGTACGCAGTATCATTGCAAGTGATATGCGTTTACTTGAAGATACTAGTGACCCAGATCAGATTGCCGAATTAACTGAGCGCATCGAATTCGACCAGCAACATTTAGACAAACTCCCCCTCATAGTACGAAACAGCGACTCGGTATAGGTATAAAAATCTTTTTTCGCTTCATAAATAAAAAGTCGGCCATCTCGCCAAGATAAACCTGGAAAACCCCAGGTGGGTGCTCGCACTTAGCAGCCACAGCCACCAATGAATATTGAGCTCCCTTTGATAAAGTATTCAGATTATCAAACGACAAGTCTAGCCGACTTTAATATTCATTATACCTGAAAAAGATTGCCCGCAATAAGCTGCAGTACGTGGTTCTCTAGGTACGATAGAAGTGGTCCAATAACAGGTAACAATATGACAAGAATGGCTAACAAAACAAAGAATCCCAGTCGCTCAATTTGGGCCATTATTTCTTGCAACCATTCAGGAGCAAAAGCGTAAAGGAGTCTAGAACCATCTAGTGGTGGAATGGGGATCATATTAAAAACAAAATAGGCTACGTTTATGACTATGAAAATTGTTAAAAAATTAATAACAACTGCTGAGGAGGGATTTATTATTCTTCCAGCTATCACTCCTAGTATTGCCAATATAAGGTTCGTAAATGGACCTGCTATTCCTACTAAAGCCGCGCCGTATTCACCCCATTTTACCCTGTTAGGATTAAAGGGTACGGGTTTGGCTGCCAGAATTGGCTGAAAACCCAACAAGACCATCACAATAGGCAGAAGGATCGTCGTAAAGATATCTATGTGCTTGAGTGGGTTAAGTGTTAACCTACCCATATCTTTGGCGGTAGTGTCCCCTAACCAGTGCGCAACCATCCCGTGCATAAACTCATGAATAGTCAACGATATGAAAATCGTTGGAATGATATAGACTAGATCGCTGCTACTAAATTGCATTTTAAAGATTAGTATAGCAGCGTTTTAATTGACTTATTAGGAGAAAAATCATAAACTAACTCTTTAAAGTTTTAAATATTTACTATGCAAAAGTGTGACATAACCGGAAAAGGTAAACAGTTTGGTAATAATGTGAGTTTCTCTCAGAGACACACAAAAAAGGTCTGGAAACCAAACCTCCAGTCGAAGACAGTTATTTTCAATGGTAAAAAAACTAAGCTTAAGATTAGTACTCAAGCAATTCGAACTCTAAAGAAAAAAGGGTTGCTGGTTAGCTAGGTTGTCTCGAGCACGACTAGCTTGATGGTTTCAGATTCAGAGAAGTTATTGGCTTTTAGTTTTAGCTTGGGTACCGTTTCTGATACTTCCATATTCATCTGAGACAGTGCTTCTTCCAAAGTTGAAAGAGGTTGAGGATACTTAACTTTTTTATCAGCGTAAAGTGTTGGAACCACAAGTTTAGGTTCAATTTTCTTAACAAGCTTGATTGCGTCATCACCGTTCAAGGTGTGACCATTTCCACCAACGGGGATTACTAACACATCTACTGTGCCGATAATTTCAAGTTGAGAATCACTTAGTTCTGGAAAAATATTCCCAATGAACAATACCCTTATATCCTCTGCTTCAAGTTTAAACATGGTGGAACTTAACTTGTCTGGTTCATCAGAGTAGGAACGAGCTGGGATTCCAGAAATAACGGTATTGGATACTTCGTATTCACCCGGCTGATTAATTATCAGTCGTCCTTCAATATCATCTGGCAACTCAGGTGAATTTGTAAGCAGTAAGATATCATCAGCCTTTGTAATCGACTTAAGCCCTAGTTTTCGTAGATTATCGTCGATGCATACACTGGCCGACTTGGCTGTTACACGAATACAATCAGCCCCGTAAAATTGGATTTCCATTTTTAAAACTTTCTCCTTTTAAGTATTAACTAAGCTGGTTGCTCATCTTTGATATGATCTTTTTTGTCCACGACAACCTGTTTTTTAGAAGCTAGAACAATTGACAAGAAACGATCATTAACTTGATTGCGATACTTAAACTCAGATGGCGTCATTACAGTATAACGTAGTTCTTTGCCTTCCTGCTTCTCCAGCTCAACAATAAATTTAGAGATCTTGGAGCTGTTGACATCGCCTACTACCAGTATGTCAATCCCGCTAGTCTCATCACGAGTAAATTGACCTGTATAGATCATTAATTCGACGTTTCCCAGGTTGTTCACGGGGTTATCTTGGCTCGATGCAGCTGGTACTTTTTCAGCATTAAGTTGAGCTTTGGAAAAAATTTCTGCCAAAGTTTTGTAGTACTCATACTTTTGATTAACCTCGTAATAGAGTCGGTTATTGTTTGTTTCGGAAAATATAATGCCAATGCTCAGCAAGTTAGCTAGCTCCCGTCTAACAGAATTTATTTGCTCGTCAATTTTTCTTGTAATTTCACGAACGTAAAATGATCGGTTCGGGTTGCTATAAAAAAGCTGTAATAATTTTACCCGGGTCTTTGATCCAAACAATTGCTCAATCATATTTCTATTGTATCAAATTTAGGATCATTAGTCCGAATATTTGTTCACGAAAGTTGTGGCTATAGCAACAGCCTGTTCAGTGTTTATAGCCCATTGAATACTTTTATTATGGGCAAACCAGGTGCGCTGTTTTTTGGCTAAATCTCGAGTATTTTTTGATATCTTTTGTTTGGTTTCGTCTAGGTTTTTTGTACCCAAAAAGTACTCTCTAAATTCGCGGTAGCCTATGCCTTTCATTGGTTCTACGTCCCATCCCCAACGCTCTGCAAGCAACCTAACCTCATCTTCCAGGCCAGTCTCAAGCATTTGATCTAGCCTTTTTGAAATCCGAAGGTCAAGATCATCTCTGCTTAACCCAAGCCCAATAATTAAAGTGTCTGGTCTAGCCCCACCAGCCTTAGGCTTAGCACCCTTATTCTCAATTAGACGGGTTATTCGACGCTTGTTCTTTAAATCAATGCCTAATGTATCATAACCGGCTGAGTCTGCTAATTGCTGGAGTTCTGACAGGCTCATTTTATTAAGTTCTTCTCTTAGGCCCTTTCGGGGCGCGGGTAAAAAACTGTAGTCGTATATTAGGCTGTCAATATAAAGACCGCTGCCCCCGACAACTATTGGTAGTTTTCCTCTTTCTTGTATATCCCTGATGGCCAGATCAGCTAATTTTTTAAACTCGGCTGCACTAAAACCTCCGTCTGGTTCGACTATATCCACCATATGATATCTGACCGACCTGCGCTCCTTTGTACTAGGTTTGGCTGTGGCTATATCGAAGTCCTTATATACAGTCCATGAATCAGCCGCAATCACTTCTCCGTTGAGTTTCTTAGCTAGTTTTGAGGCAAGCTCGGTCTTCCCGGAAGCTGTTTCTCCAACAATAACTATCAGGGGTTGTTTGCGGGTGGTTGCCATAAAAGTTCTCCTACATTGACTACGTAGTCCTCGGACACCTCGATACCCTCTGCTTCAAGATCAGCCTTGTGACCATCGCGGCCGCCAGGGTATCCATTTGCCAACCTACCATTTTTACTAACCACTCTCTGCCAGGGTAGATCAGTTTTCCCAAAGTGGGCTATTTGGCCTACTTCCCAAGCTGCCCAAGCAGCACCACAGTAAGCAGCAATCTGACCATAAGTCATCACATGACTTTTTGGGATCATTCCGACAACTCGAAATACCCTCTGTCTAAACTTATCGTCAACTCTGCTCACAAAGTCTTTTTAAGTTCTTTCAAGAAGTCTTCGAAGCCCAAACTTTCGGAAACCGTACCTGAAAGGTCGGACCTGGCCCGAGGTTTAACTTTTCCTTCTTTGATTTCTTGGTCACCAACTACGATGCTATATGGGACCTTAAGAAGCTCGGCCTTTCGGATTTTTTTACCAACCGATTCGTTTGTGTCATCAATAGCCACGCGAATAGACTGTCCCTTAGCCATTTTAGCCATATCTGAGACAGTTTTAAGCACTTCTGGTTCTTGGTTAAGGCTAATCAGTCTAAGTTGCTCTGGGGCCAGCCAGAGTGGGAATCTGCCACCGAAGTGCTCGATTATCAGCATAATAAACCTTTCAAACGAACCAAGAATTGCCCTATGAATAATTACCGGGGTTTCATTTGAACCTTCACTGTTGACGTAACTAATACCAAATCTTTCTGGCATCGCAAAATCTAGCTGAATGGTAGCCAGTTGAGTCTCACGGCCTAAGGCGTCTTTAAACATAAAGTCTAGCTTCGGACCGTATAGAGCCGCTTCACCTTCCATGCGCTTTGCTTTAAGCTGATGTTCGTCACTTACTTCTGCTAACATCTTCTCAGCTTTGTCCCAGTCCGACTCGTTTCCGATATATTTCGAGAAGTCTGATTTATCTCTAACTGATAGTGATACCCAGTGATCACCCCAGAGTCCAAGTTGTTCATAGAATTCTTTGATCATATTAACTATCGTGGCGGCTTCTTCTTTTATCTGGTCAACTCTACAAAAAGTATGACCATCATCTACCGTAAAGCCCCTAGTTCTCTGTAAGCCGCCGATTTGGCCAGGTTTTTCGTCACGGTACTGCATCGTTTGCTCGACATATCGAAGCGGTAAATCTCGGTAGCTTCGGGCTTGAGATGCATATATCTGGATATGATGTGGGCAGTTAACCGGTTTTAATACAAATTCCTGATTATAGTGGCTCTTTACCTTAAATAGCTCGTCTTCAAACTTTTCAGCATGACCTGATATCTTGTACAGTTCCAATTTACCAAGGTGGGGTATGGAAACAGGTAGCATGTCATATTTGTCGCCAATATCTTTAAGTGCTTGTTTTAGTGCATCAATTAATACTGTTCCTCTGGGTGTATAAAGTGGTAGCCCTGCTCCGACCAGATCTGAAAAAACGAACAGATCCAATTCTTGTCCAAGTTTCCGGTGATCTCTTTCTTTAGCTTCAGCAAAGTTCTTTAAGTATTCCTCTAACTCTTCTGAGGTCGGGAAAGCAACACCGTAAACTCGCTGCATTTGTGGGTTTTTTTCGTTTCCCCTCCAGTATGCCCCAGATACTTTGGTTAGCTTAAATGCACCAGCCTCTTTAGTAGATTTAAGGTGAGGACCCCTGCATAAATCAGTGAAGTCGCCGTTTTTATAGAAAGACACCTTGTCGACTTTGGACTGAGCAGAAGCTGCTACTCCTAGATCGGTCGCATCAATTTCGCGAGCAAGTGTCGTACCCTGTCTTTTTAGGTCATTTAGCAGTTCCAGTTTATATGGTTGATTCTCCGACTTTGCCCAAGCAATCGCTTCGTCTATAAGCATCTCAGATCTTTCAAATTGCTGATCTTGTTTAATAACTTCCGCCATTTTGGCTTCAATTTTAGGTAGATCATCTTCCGAGAGAGTAGTTTTCCCTAGATCAATATCGTAGTAAAAGCCATCTTCTATGACTGGACCAACACCGAATTTGGCCTCCGGCCAGAGATGTTTAATTGCTGTGGCCATAATATGAGCCAAGCTGTGACGCAGTGCTTCGTGGTCTTTATCTGTTTTTGGCATTATCTGTGGCCTCTCCCTTTTAAAAACAGCTTATCTTCTCTTATCAAGTTTAGCGTAATTATAGCAGAGTACATCTTAAACATTCGTTTTATTAACAGATACAAATCTCAGAAATAAAAAAATCGGTTGAATACCCTCGTAACTGTATTCAACCGATATAGCTATTTATCTAAACTACTTACTAAAAATAGCTACCAACAGATGATAGCAAGGTTAGTACTATTAGGCTAGGACTATTCTATTGTCATAATTACGGGTAGTTTGGGGATTAATATACCTTTTCTGTGGATAATATCATATCTGGTATAAACGAGCTTGATATCATCCCGTTATTTTTATAGTCAGATTACCCACCGCCAAACTTGTTCTCTACTCCTATTTCCACTTATAATTACTAAATTGCTGTTTCCGGGTGATTAGCTCAGTTGGCTAGAGCGCTCCCTTGACGTGGGAGAGGTCATAGGTTCGAATCCTATATCGCCCACCAGCATTTTTTTATTTGTCTACCCCTGTGTCGTGTATTGACATTCTATTACGTTTATGCTAATATATACCTCTTCGTTGAGTAGTTTTACTCCGAGGTACATTTACAAGTTCTCTGTTTTAGTTTCGATTGGCAGTATGGTTATAAACCCAACTGCTTTATAGATATCCTGCTAATCGAAACCCCCACAAGAATCCCAACAAGGAGAGAAAATAATGGCTTTGACTGAGTTGACTGCTTTGCTCGATGACCCGATCGAGGTATCATCCCCGATCACCACAGGACGTCGTCCCGAACACCTCTTCCTGGCAGAAGACTGGACGCTCGTATATGTCAGCTCTGACGCGGCCGACTTCTCGTTCAGTACTGTCCGACTCTCGGTCGGAAACGGCTGGCGCATGAGAAGAATCGCGATCAGGAGCGTGGACCGCATGCACCTTGACGGCACTCTCGCTATCCGTACACGAGTAGGAAGTTTGTATTCACCATCTGATATCCATATACAAAAGTGTCCGAACGACGTTCCCAAATGGGGCCGAAAACGACTGATCAGACTCGATCCAAGCGACTTCGTGATCAGCGAGTCCGCCGACGGAGAGGTCATCATCGTCTAAGGACAAAAGACAGAGGACTGCACACAGGAGGCGGGATAAGTGACGAGCGCATTCGCGTTCAAACAATCACTTTATCCCGCCCTCCTGCAGTTCCCTAAGCACAGTTTAAATAGTGGGTTTAGGAAACTGTTACGAATAGGGGTAGTCTGAGGCTACTGTTACGTATGCATCTCTGTTAAATATTACTCTTAAGCTTAATTTGACTATAAATCAAGTTAATGATAGTATATTTCAGTTAAACAAGGAGGCGCTCTTTTTGAGTACCACTACATCAAGTTCGCTTGATAAGTTTGCACTTTTTTATGAAGAGTTATTGTCTACCAAGAGCCCTATTAAGAGGCTCAGGCGCGTCAGATTGGCTGCCAGCAGTTCAATAAAGTAGTTCTTCAAGGCTAAGTATAAGAAAATCAGAGGCTTTTCGGTGGGTAAGCCAAAACCTTTCCACACTTAAAGCCTATTTTTTATGTGTAAATTTCTATAGCGTTATGTCATTATATTGACATGGTTTGTTATTACTGTGACGGAATTACAGCCGTTACTAACTCTCGTAAGAAGATACGTCTAAAACAAATATGGCGTAGACGGCAGTGCAAGAAATGTCTAAGGACCTTCACTACTGTTGAACAAATAGATTTCGAGAAAGCCCTATCTGTAGATAAAGGTATGGGCCATTCTGAGCCTTTTTTAAGGCATAAGCTATGTTCAAGTATCATATACAGCTTAGGTCACCGTAAAAACGCTGTGTACGAGGCAGGGCCGCTCACAGACACGATAATTTCCAAGATACTTTCGCAGAACCACAGCGCTTTGATTGACAGCAAACAAATATCTCAAATTACCGGTTTAGTACTGAAGCGCTTTGATCGGACTGCAGCAGTTCACTACTCTGCCTACCATAGCGTTAATTAACTACTCGATAGAATCAGTTTTTACTAGTGGTTGTAATAGTGTTTGTGGAATCGTCCGTAATAACCACGGCTTTCTCGGTAACATCAAACTTGTCGATATAACGACCAAACATTAATCTGGTTTGCGAATAAAGAGCTGCCAGTGAGTTATATAAAATAGTTGTAACCGGTAAGTAAATCCACTGCAGCACCATCATGACAGTTCTGCGTTTCTTATAATATTCGGGTCTTGGCGGCAAAGTTTTAAGAGAGAAAAATAGGGTGATAAAAATACCAGCGAGTGCAAGCGTTTGTAACCGGCTAACTATTATTGGTAACTGATTAGCGGCATAGTTTTGTGGATTAAAGATAGCTGGGATAAAGGCAGAGAAAGCCAAAAGTAGCGGAGCTGTTGACCAACTAATGTATCCCTCGATTAGTTGAAGTAATTTGAAGGTCAATTTAAGTTTATTAACCTTGTTTTCCCTGAAATATCCCATTTCAACAACGTATGCCACGTCAGATGCCCCCCAAGCCCACCTCTTAAGTTGAGTGAACTGAGCTTTAAGTGTTCTGAAATAGCCCTTGGCGAGCACTGCATCCTGATAAATGGGCACAAATATGGGGTAAACCTGGTGTTTGCCGTCATAACGAAAGTAAGTTCTCCAAAATTGGTGGCCATCTTCCACTACAGTTCTTACACTCCAGTAATTTGTGTCTATTAAGGTTTTCATGCTCTGTGCATGGGCTGAGAAGTTTCTAAGTACATGTGGACGCATGTTAGAGACTGTCATCCAAAAAGAGTTCCCTGTTGCAATCACCCTCATTGGGGCCGGGGCATCCCAT
Organism: Saccharimonadales bacterium (SeqCode); assembly: GCA_035510465.1. Taxonomy (GTDB): domain Bacteria; phylum Patescibacteriota; class Saccharimonadia; order Saccharimonadales; family DATKHC01; genus DATKHC01. The sequence continues at coordinate 18,387 of DATKHC010000023.1, read as the reverse complement.
ATATTGTTGGTAAACATCGATACTGGCTGGAATGAAACGTGAACTGGATTATCGCAAACAGCGTAGATGTATGACAGAGCAGCTAAATAACTGGGGTGCGGGCGGTTATCTGAATCAAGCGTAGTCACGACTACGTTAATGGGATCTATACCTTGTTTCTCCAAGTAAACGTTTAGTGCCTTAGCAGCGTAGGTTATGTTGCCACCTTTGCCTATAACTTCTCCTGGCATGTTAGCAGGGTGTTTTATGGCCATTGCATGCTTAAAGTACTTGGCATTTTCTGCAATTAACTCTTTAGCCTGAGCTTCAACTTCTGGACCACCGCGTTCTTCATAGGCAAGAATGAGGATAACTCTCTTCGTATCAAAATTTGATTTAACTAGTGATTTGATAGTTGGTTCAATCACCGCTCGGCTTTCGTTATAGGTAGCAACGATTACAGCGTGGAGGATGTTTTCTACTTCAACTGGGTGCGGTTCGCTCTGGTAACGATCAATGTTTTCCTGATGCCAAGGCGGCAAATCTTTCTCTTTGACCGGATTACCTGTTAGCTCACCCAACATTTCCAGCCAGGGGAGCTTAATATGACGCTGAATAACTTTGTAGCCCTGCACTGCTCTTATGTCTAACCCGATGGATTTAGCAAACCATAGAAGGAGATAACCCAAGATAAACAGAACTGTCAAGTAAGGGCTGATTAAACTTAAAATAAACGGGAAAGCTAAGATCGACCAGCTGATAAAACCTGGTAGAATTTCAAAAAGTCGGTAACGGAAGCCTCGTTGCTTAGGGTATGGGATTTCAATGTCGTTTACTTTCATCTACTACTCACCTAAGGAAGCGCTAATAGTGAGTTGCTGACGATAATGGCCAAACTAAGCAGCAAGAGACAAAAAGCTAACATTAATATTGAATAATCTTTTTTTAAGTTATAGGTTTTTACGCTCATAAAAGTATGAAAAATCATGATAAACCAAACGAATAGGACAAAAGCGTAAATTGGACCAGTTCCACCCTTATTAAACGCACTAAGACCCAACTCGGGCCTGTACTGAATAATTCTGGTCTGATCGCCGCTGTTGCCAACTTTTAACAGTATCATTACGCTACCAAGTAGCGTCAGAAAGGAATTTACGCTAAGCAACAGAAGGACTATCTTATCCTGAAAATACTTCTTCTCGTTCGACATTGGGGTTAATTGTTTTCCTATTAAGTTTTGTTTGTGCCTAGGAGAGTATTATAGCTTCTTTGGACTCTTTGGCTAATAGTCATTTGTGCTAATTTTAGTTGTTTAAAAAGACTGGTTTAAGAAGGATAAGTTAAAAAGTTTAGTATTATGTATTTGAGGAACTAGCATTGAAAGAAAATAAATATCTAAAAGTTATCGAACCAAGTGCTGAAGGAATGGTTTTTTATGTTTTAATCTGCATCTTGGTAGTTATCGGTCATAACGTTAAATCTATTCAAAGCTACCTCAATTTAAACTCTAACTTTAGCCTAGGTGGCCATATAATCCATTACTTGGATGTTGCTCTAACTAAAGTATTAGGCGTTAGTAGAACTAACGATGTTGGCCCAATCCTTTTTTGGATAATAATCGGGTTACTTGTTTACTCCTTTGCGCAGTCAACCATTCAGCTTATTATAGAGCTGACTCAAGATGTCGAGGAAAGAAAATTCGTTCTTCCTCCAGGTACTAACCCTAATTTTGCCCTAAAAGACTTTCTTAGAAAAACTGTTTTTAGACTAGCAACGGCGGTTATTTTAGTCTTTTACATCTTCTACGTAGTTAAATACTTCTTTAGAACATCACTTTATGGATCATGGAGCGTGATCAGCAGGATTAACCACATCCCATCCCTAAAGTGGACTATTTTAATTCTCGGCGAGATCGTTACCCTGCATGGCGTAGTTATTCTGATGCGGTTATTCTTGATAAGAGAACGATTGTTTCAAAAATAGAAACTACCGGAACACAGTTTTAACGGGCTTTCTAGTCAGAAATACGATTGGAACTATCGCTATAAAGTAACTCTCACTTATGGGGAGTAAAATATTGTGAGTTCTTAGTGTAGGTTGTTGTTCTAGCCTCTCGTTAAGCTTTAGTGAGCTGACTACTTGGTTTATTTGAGCGCTACTATAACTTGTGTCACTCTTGGTATGTGCTATTTGTTGATTAATCTGAGCTACTATAGCCTGGTTTGCTTTCTGTTGATTACGAACGTCTTTGAAATAAGAATAGGTTGAAAATATTGAAAACACCAAAAATAGCATCGATAAGAACACAAATATAGCCCGGACTATATTTGAACGTAAGATTATTCCTACTTCTAACAAAATATCGATAGTTAGAATGATAAGTGCCAAGACACCAATGGCCCCATCGGACGATCCTACCCTGACCCAACTAAACAAATTTAGCGCGGAGGCAACAAGCATTACTACCGCGAGAATAATAACTAAAGACTTGAGTAGCGCGAGTTTACTTTTGCTGTAGTCGAGTTGGGGTAGTTCCTTTTTTTTCAAGGGTTGATAAGCTTCAATGTCAGGCCCAGCTTTAGCATCAGGGTATATAAAATTTAGATTCGACCATAATTTAGATTTTTTTTGAGGTGTGGGCGAATAAGTGTCTATGGACCCCGCCTTTACAGGCTGGTCTGGGTTTTGGACAGGACTAGCTTGATTTTCGGGCGACACAACTTCTGCATCTTTTTGGGCCTTGTCCAGCGGTTGAATAACCTTTTCTTCGTTCCCGTAACCGTTATAGGGTACTACGACAACTTTAGCTTTATGAGGTTCGGTACCTTCCGAGGAAAGATCAACTGGACCAGAATTTTTCATTTCCATACTTATGCTTATCCCCTTTTGAACTACATAATATTAGAAAAAGAGGTCAACAGTAAAGCTTTGGTCAAATATTGAGGGATATCTGAAGCTCAAAAAACACACTAAAGAGGATTAACGTGCTTTTCTCCTACACCTAGGGTCTTGTATTAAGCCTTTTTTGTAATTCTTTGCTAGCTAGATGAGATTTACTATGCAACAGCTAGTGTCGCCTTAGAAGGAGAAATAATGTTGCGCACCATCGGTAAAGTTATATCAGGAGAGGGTGCATACTAAACTTTTTCTTTTGATAGGGTTCGTGGGGCTGTGGCTAGAAAAGTTTGGAACTATTTCTCAACAGTTGCTTTATGCAATATGGAAGAAACGAGAGTTTGATACGGGATCCCCTCTTCAATAGCCTTAGCTTTTAGGCGGTATAGGTCCCTTTCAGAAAGTCGTATATTAATATTCCTTGTTTTATTTAGCGTATTTCTCGCTATTTGCTGTAGCCGTTTCTTTTCTTCATCAAGGTTGGCTACACTTTCTAGTTCACCATTCTCTAAAGCAGCCTCTATTTCATCTAGCTCCTTTTGCTCCTCGTCAGTTAAGCTGTAGTATTTCATAGTTGTCTCCTTTCGCTTAGATAGCTTTTAGTGAATTTTCTACTTGGGTAAATTGTTTTCAGAAATAACTTATCATTATCTTCTATGAATGGTACTAGAAAAACATAATTCTCTATCACTACTATTAGTATTCTTTGCCCATGGTAATGTCTCTGATTTGGGTGAGCTACATTGTCTAGTAGTTTACCCTCATCTATGGCCGTTTGGACATCTTCAAAGCTTATTCCACGCTCAATCCTAAGCCACGCATTTTTAGCTTCGTTCCAGTCCAGTCGCTTCATATCTCAATTTTATGACATAGGATACTATATGTCAATATTATGGCGAGCCGTAGCTGGCCAGGTCTGGAACTATTTTACTGTTGAGGCGGGTTTACTAGTGAGTAGTAAGCACCTGAATCACCCCTAACCTTCGCCGATAGCTGATCCCCTCTGCCCCAGTGCCACCATTCAGTAGGATTATTTATAAAACCTGTGTCAACACCAAACGCAGACCCTGTCATGATTGCATAGTAAGCCCGTCGATTGCGCTGAGCTAACTTATCAGCATCAGTTTCTGGAATATGCTGTTCAAAGTAATCAGGGTTTATACGTTCACTGGTATCACCGTCGGCGTGCCCCATCGGCACCTCACTACCTTCTACGAACATAGGTGTTGGCTGTTTAAAACGCAAGATAATATCTAAAGCACCACCTGTGGCGTGAGGTGAAGGCTTCTTTGGATCCGTTGAGGGTAGAGCAATAATATCTTTAAGACGGGCGGAAACGCCTTCATCACTCATATTAGGGTTATTTCGTCGAATTAAATCTGGGATAAGTTCATCGTGTAACCTAGTCTGTAGCTCAACCGGTCTTAGCGCATCTTCAACATACAATTCAACTTCACCACCAAAGAATTGAGTAACAGCTGAATTATTTAGGGCAGTGTTAATTTTAGCTAGTGTTTCAGCAACTGATCGTCTCAAAAATAGCGACGTGGGAATATCTGTGACAGCTCGCCCAGTAGCAATGTTAGGTCTTGAGTAGTAAGCCTGCCCGGCAACGCCGTAGTTTGATATATCTACTATCGGCTCGTTGAATTTTGGATTTTCGGTGTCGATTGGTAATTCGTTATAACCAAACTTGCGTTCGCGCAGTTCGTCCATATTAGATATAGGCTCATCTAGAGCTTTCTCTTCGAAAACAGTTTGATCTTTTTCGGGAGTGTGATTTGACATATCACTTACCACTCTACTACGTTTTAAACTTTTAAGGCTTTGTCTAATCTAACGGCTGCATCAATTGCAGCTTTTGTTTCCATAAGTAGTTGGCTTGGTTTCCTTACCACGCCACTATATTCAGCACTGTGACCGACTGTTTCAACTTGAACGCCATAAGGCAGAGTTAGCTCTTGTACGGCAGGTAAATGTTGTCCAGCTGTATAAAATCCGGTAGTTACTGAGACAACTGAATGGTTTGGATATTTCGCTAATTCTGCTCTGTCAGCAAAGAAACGATAATTATCATGTGTTGTAGCTCGACGCTCACCAATGGTTTGAGGTGTACTCAATACAAACCCACGCTCTGTTTCACCGTCTTTTTCAAATTCGTATAATCGCATACCCCAAGTATCGCCATCTTTCTCGATAGATATTTCATCAACAACTTTTGCGCCTAGCAATTTCTCAAATGCTCCACAACCAAGGTCAAATTCTGTTTGAGCATCTGGGGCGTAATCTGCTGCTTTTTCTCGTTCAGCATCACTAACAGGTCGTGAAGAACCAAGGTAAACTACTTGATCAAAATCATCAACGACGCTCAGACCATAACGTAGACGATCTAGGGGTGCTTTATTGGCACCACCTAAAATAGCGAGAGTATTTGGGTGTTTATTCATTGGTTCAGTGTTTTTAACCAAACCTAGTTTTTCTGTTGTACTCTCGGGTAATTCTTCAACACCGAATAACATACTAAGTTCGCTTAGACCTGGATTAGAAGTAAACTCATCTAGTTGCTGTTGGGCAAGCTTTTTAGAGTCTTTGGCTAGTTCGGGTTTTTGTGTTTCAGGCATAAAAATATACTACCATAATAGTAGTACTTAGTCAACGTGGTGGCCTCTAGCGAAAGAAGTCCAGAACTATTTCTCTCAAGCCCACTATTTAGTAAATCTAGGATTGGATAGCCTGAAACTCAATAATCCTTAACTGAGGTAAGCTTTTAAAATCCTGGTCTACGGCAAACAAGCTTCCGCCAATTTGAATACAGGTAGACGCAATCCAAAAATCATTATGCGATAATGCCACACCATGCTGTCTTGCCCAGGTGGCCAAATCAGCGTAGATAACAGCTGTTTCTTGATCAGGAAATACCACTTCAATATCAAACTCCTTCTTAAATAACTCATAATTTGCAAGATTATCTACAGATTTACTCCCATGTGCAAAGCCAAATCTTAGTTCTGTATCAGTAGCTATAGGAATAATTGCTCGACCAAATTTTTGCTGGGCAAAAACTTTTACAATAACGTCATCATCACTCAGTAATTGTGACAGAGCTGAAGTATCAAATACGAGCTTCATGTTCTTCCCGATGTTGCTTCTCAGTAGATGACTTGTCTGACCACGCTATAGCCTCATCAAAAGCTTTCACATCTGCCTTATGTATACTATGGGTATTGAGGAATTGCTTTAGGGATCTATAACGGCTATCGCTGTCTTCGATCCCTGCACTGTTCTGAAGTGTTTTAAGAGCATATCTATTTAGACTTAGTCCTTGTTGATTTGCCTTTTTTATTAATGCATCTTTAGTCACAGGATCGAGACCGCGGACAGTAAGTTGTAGGGTTGTATTATTCATTATGCCTACATTATACAGCAGGCATTGCACGCTAGTCAATAGATGTTTGGCGGGCCGTAGCTGGCCAGGTCTGGAACTATATCGTTTCAGCTACGAATATAAAATATGCAGAACTTAGTATTTTAGAACGTCTTCAGTAGTTATGTATAAAAAAATAACCTGACATAGAACCTATCATAGAATTATTATAGTTGACATAGAACCTATCATAGAATATACTAACTGTATGAAAGCTAAGGATATTATCTTAAAAGTGGCCCAGGAGCGGCATGTCTTTAAGACAGCAGACGTAGCCCGTTTAGCACCATCATTCTCCCGTCAGTACCTCAGTATCCTTATCAACTCTATGGTTAAACAAGGTGATCTGGTGCGCGAAGGAAGTGGACGGTGGTCAACCTATGCTTTACCCCAATTTAAGGACTACCTGGGACATCGCATTAGTAAACGGCTACCCCTACCTGGACTCAAAGAGCACGAGGTTTTGGATGATATTATGCGTGCTAGCCAATCACTACATAGGGTGTCAGAAAATGTACGCAGTATCTTTAACTATGCATTCTCTGAGATGCTAAACAACGCTATAGACCACTCCCGCTCAGCTGACGTTGAGGTAGAAGTTGTTGAAGAAGGTCATAACATAAAGTTTATTATCAACGATTTTGGGGTAGGGGTATTCCGTGATGTTATGCGCCAGCGTAGACTAGCTTCCGAACTTGAAGCTATCCAAGACCTCCTCAAGGGCAAAGTGACAACTGCTCCACAAGCCCATTCAGGTGAAGGTATTTTCTTTACATCTAAGGCGGCGGATATATTTATACTTGACAGCTTTGGTCTCCGACTTCGTATAGACAATTTAATTGGAGATGTGTTCATTGAAGAACTGCCTCGCTCTAAGACTGGTACACGAGTAACTTTTTTTATCTCTACATCTTCAAAGCGTCATCTGAACGAGATTTTCAGAAAGTATCAGGTTGACCCAGAAGTCCCAGCATTTGATAAAACTGAGATAAAGATAAAGCTCTACACCTTAGGCACCATTTACATTTCTCGCTCGCAAGCTCGGCGTATTGTCACAGACCTTGATAAGTTTAGACTGGTTATACTTGACTTTAATAAAGTGCCTACCATTGGGCAGGCTTTTGCAGATGAGATTTTCCGAGTCTTCAAGAGAGCTCATCCCGATATCGAAATACGCGCAGTAAACACTAACGAAGCTGTGCAGTTTATGATTGATAGGGTTGATAGTTAATAGATTACGTCTTGTGAGCCGTAGCTGGCCAGGTCTGAAACCGTCCCTACTTTGACCAAACCGTAGATTCAACAAGCTTCATTTGGTCTGGGTCTGCAGGGTTAAACTTACCCATAAATAGTTGCCTGAAGGCAGCTTTATTTCCACGTATTCGGTCAAGATACTTCCAAATTTGAGCATTACCATCATGATATGCAATATCCTTAGGATAAACTACGCCCGGTAGATCACAAGGAGTACCCCTAAATATACGAACACACTGACTGTAGGCTTGGTTCTTCGCCTTTAAAATCACTTCTTCAGCTAACTTTTCGTCAGAAGTCAAAATATCAAGCATAACTTGTCTACGCCACGCGATCTCATAAGTATCTCTGAAGTTTCTTTTATAACCATCGAGACCAACAGCAAAGCCCAGGAGTGTGTAGTACTGTACGCCCGCCTCTCTGGTTTCACCCGAATATATTTGTTCCATTACGACCCCCAAGCCCTCTTCCGGGTCTGTATAACCGACCAAGCCAGACCCTAAAGCAGCGAGATCTGATCTTTCGCCCATTAACCGTCTTTGTACGTGTACGCCCACTTCATGCAATAAAAGCCGCCTCATACCAACATTGTCTAACGGTGTACGTCCTGCTCCCACCTCAATAGTACAGTCTTCTTGATTAGTGTTAATCGACTTGGAGTCAGGGTTTATTTTGGAACTCCATTTACCTGGTTCAACTATCCCAGTACCTTCGTAATATTTAAGTCCGTCCGAGAAAACCTGTACCATGTCCTCCGGTGTAAATTCATCTTTATCCTCGGGTACAACAGTTAACAACCCGGAAAATTCAGCGTCAACTAGGGGTTTATATAAATCTATAAGTTCATTGTAATTTAAATTGTCTGTCTCGGGGGTGCCTGTTATTTCTGGTAGAACTGCAAGAAGTTCCTGTCTAATTTGATATGCCAATATGTCAGCAGCACGGTGATTAATTAATTTGCTCCTCAAGTCACGGATCATTGAATTAAAGGTGGCCCACTCCGGTAAGCCGTACAGTTCTCGTGCTTGTTGCATTATCCATTCACCGCCAGCAATACGTTCAGGGCCATCGCTCATATCAAGTAAATTACGGGATTGGTGTAAGTAGTAAACTTCCGCTAATTTTCCGGCAATAATACTATCATAAGCTTCCCTCTCCAATGAAGGCTCCTCAGTATGATCTTCAACACAGCGTAATAATTCCCAAAGCTCAGAAATATAAGTATCTAGGTCGACTTGATCAAGATTGGGTGCATCAAGAATCGGATTATCAATCTCTCCGGATATAAAATCTTGTTGTTGTTGAGCCCTGTACTCACCATTCCCAGTTAACTTCTCGTAAGTCTGTAACCGAGACGCACGACTGCCAGCCCACATCTCTTCAAGAGTCTGGGTTTGCTCATGTCCACTACCTGTTGTCTCTGACATAAAACAATAAAGTATCACATAAGTGGAATTAAGTCAAACGTCGTGGCGGGCTCGACCGGATTTGAACCGGCGATCTCCTCCGTGACAGGGAGGCGTGTTAGACCACTACACTACGAGCCCTTAAAGAACACAAAAATCATAGCAGTTTCAACACCTTAAAACAATCGTTTTAACAGTTTGATTGGTATAATGTATCTGCTTTAAACTTCAGATTTTGCCGACATAGCTCAGTTGGTAGAGCAACGCTTTCGTAAAGCGTGGGTCAGCGGTTCGAATCCGCTTGTCGGCTCCAAAAGCGCGGGTATCGTATAGTGGCAATATGTAGCCTTCCCAAGGCTGAGAGCTGGGTTCGATTCCCAGTATCCGCACCACAGATGAGGCATTGTATAAGTTAGGACTTATTTTTTGCTTTTCTTTGATTAACTATATGGGTGGTAAGAGCTACGGCAATTTTTCCGCTTGTCCGTATCCCCTTAGGGCTTAATGCTGACACGTATTGCCCAGTTTCTGGATGATATATTCGTGGGATATGGGCTCTTTCAGACCAACGAGAAGTACCAAGTAAGGGTGTAATCACTTCGTTAGCTGCTTTTTGAGTATACCTTCCTGTTTTATTTAGTTTAGTCTCACTAACTACTCCCTCCGCGAAAGCTTGCCCGTCAGTAGATTCATCCTTAACAATTCTATGGGCCTTCCCTGATCTGATCGAAGGCATTCGACCTTTATTGGAGATTGGACCGATGGATAGAATTCCACCTGTTTTTGTCACGGAGAACATGGCTTTCACCGCTTCTATGGCTGGAGCGGTATGATCGATTGAAAGGTGTGGGATCATCCAATAAGAGAAAACGGCATCAAAAGTTTCCGCCCCGTATGCCTCTTGTAATTTAGTTGCATCTCCAGGAATATATTGAACATTGCCAGGAGCGTGCTTACTAGCATGCTCAAGAATATCTGGATCGTTATAGCTATAGTCAAAATTAGTCCAACTGATGTCAGGTCGTAAACTAGCAACTTCACTCCCAAAATTAGATGCTCCCGAGCCTACATCCAATACCCTAGCATTGGCAGGTAAACTATCGGTAAGCTGAGCTACACTTTCAAATCCATGCTTTTTAGCAAGCATATCAGCAGACCTTGGAGTAGTGGGTGCTAGTTCGTATATAACTGATTGTTCGCTCATTATTTGTTTTCTTTTAACTCTTATACCATACCATCTATTTTAATTTAGTTCAAGCAGCTGCTGATAGTTCGCTAGCGATCAGATTAGTCCGAACAGCGAGGACTATGCTGCACCATACTGGTTAAGTTTAGTGCTTGTCGTTTAATACCTGAACCCGCAAGCCCTCATAATCTAATAGCGCATCAAAATCATGGTCAAATGATTCCAGCTCGGCATTGTATTGTGCAGATAAAGCAGCGATCCACAGGTCGTTATTTGATAATTGTCGGCTCTTACGGCGCGCATGAGAATATATCGCAACATAATATTCTGTCGTGACTTCATCGGGGTATACGAGGAGCACTTTGTTAGATGCCAGGAATCTAGTTAAGTTAGCTTCGTTCTCTTCTTGGCGTACACCGAATGCAAAGCCGCTTTTTAATTCCGCGATTGTTGGCTGTGGCATTATGACTATATCTGATGCTCCTAGTAGAGTAGCTATCTCGCTGTTACCACGAACTAATTGACTATAAGCAGTTGTATCAAGAGCAATTATCACAGGATTGCTACTGTCGCTGCTTTTGCTTATCATATTCTTTTGATGTTTTTATTGCCTTTAGAGAGGCGTCATCTATCGTGTTAGACCCGATCAGCCACAAGAAGTTGTCATCTTGTTTTATGGCATCACGTTTGATCGATTCTTGTATGTACTCCAGAACGGTACTGTTGAGACTGTGGCCACGTGAGCGAGCTTGTCGACGTAGATAAGTGTCAACTTTCTTTGGTACAGCACGAATTGTATATTGAATATTACTCATGCCTACATTGTAGGCAAAATAGTTGGATATGTCAACAGCATGTAATTCATTATATCGGAAGTAGACCACATCCATTAACCAAAATAGTCCGAACAGCGAGGACTATGCCGCACCACAAAAAACTTATTTTGTAGTTTTTCGTTATGAGGTTTTAATATAAGTTGTAGCTTTTTGTTGGTCCTTCAAAGGAGTCAAGTAGGTATTGATATCTTTGAAGTTAAACACAATGTGGGCTGCTTGAATCTGACTTCCCTGAATAGATAAGACCTTATCTATCTCTAGGCTATAGCCAGTATTAATAATCCCAGTGATCTGACCAGCTTTAAGTGCGAATAGAGCACTTACGACTTGAGGTGGAACGTTAACATCGTTTTCGCTTATTAAGAAGCCGTATTGGCCCCCGTTAGCCTTGGTTGTTTGGTCGTCTGAATACTGAGCCGCGGCGGCGGCAAAGTCCTGACCGCCCTGGACAGCAGCTAGTGCCGTTTGAGCTCTCTGATGGGTCCCGGTATCTAGAGCAGAAACAAGGTTTTGGTCAAGTAACTGAGTTTTGAGTTCCCGTTTAAAATCATCAACTGACCAACCCCAGTAGGTTTTCAGTACATCCTCAAACTCCGCCTGGTTATTGCCTAGCCGGTTTTCTTGCCGAACTATACTTACCTGTTCATTGACTTCCTGATCAGTCACTGTAACGTTATTCTTTTGCGCTAACTCTTTTACGTATGCGTCATTAATAACCTTATCAAGAGCCCTTTGTCTATAATCCTCTAGTTGCTGTGCTCCTGCCGGGCTAGCAAAATTCAATTTTTGCTGGGTTTGATAGTAGTGAATATAGTGGTTTAGCTCAAAAAGGTAATTTTCGTACGCTACAAAGTGGCCACCCACCCGGGCAATTGGGAAAGGAATAATCTCAGTTACCCTATATAAAAAAGTTGAATAGCTGCCGAACTTATAAAGTGCTAGGGTGCAATAACCGAAGAAACCAACTACAGCTACTATTACCAAGCTGGTTGAAATCAAGATGATGCGATGTTTGGAATGTTTAAGCGGATATATATATTTTCTGGCACTTTTTAGTACATCTTCTCTGTGCGAAGCGACAGTCTCGTTAGTTATTCTTGGTACCGGGCCGGCTTGTGAATCCTGAGAAGACGGGTTTTCTTCGGTTTTTGGTTCAGCTACCAGTTTGTGCTTTTTTAGCGGTTTTAGGATATCACTCGTCGGTTGCTTCATCTAACTCTTCCGTTTCATTTGATTGGGCGAGCGTAGACACAGCATGAACTCCTTCATCTCGCAATATGCTAAGAATCCTCTGTTGAGTTTTTGCCGGATGATGTACATCGTGAATAATAAGATCGCCCATGTATGTTTGTATCATTATTGTACCAAAGCCAAGCAGGGTTTCTTGCAAACCGGCAATTTCGTAATTAACCATTTGAATTTGGCTGAGGTTAATATCAACTACACTGCGATGGAAGAGACCTTTTTGGGTAATTTGGATTAAACGCTGGTTACTTACGATAAATACGCTGTAATACCAACTAATCCACGAGGGAGAGAAAAGGATTAAACCTACTAACAAACCAACACCCAGTCCCTCAAAATAATATTTAAGCTCAGGTTTTAAAAGAGAAGGTATAGTCCCCGCCAATATACAAGCCATCAGAATTATTAGACCCTTGCGCATAACAACTGGGTGTTTTCTGAACACAAATAGGACTTCTTCATTGTCAAGCTGATCAGCAAAGTATTTTTCAGCCATGTTAGATACAAGCGTAGCCTCTTTGGGCTCTCGAGTCCAGAGTTGTTTCAAAATACCTCAAGAAGTCCATTAATTGCAAAAAGTCCTTAAAATAGGACTTTTTTCGATACAAGTTTTTGGTGCACTCACTAGATAAAAGGTAGAACGCTTTTGTGCCCAGTAGATATCTATTACAAGCTAAGTTAGAAAAACTAGGTTTTGTCTTCGAGAATAATAGTATTGAATATATAGAAAATTTTTATATTGACGAGCTAGACTGTCTAGACTAATATTAATGGTATGACATGGCAATTACAAGATGCAAAGAATCGTTTAAGTGAAGTAGTAGACACTAGCTTAAGTAAGGGCCCGCAAATTATTAGTCGACGCGGGCTTAATACAGCTGTCTTAATTAGTTACGAAGACTATCAAAAGCTCACTAAACCTACTAAAAATCTCAAGCAATTACTTCATAACAGTGGCTTCCATGAATTAGATTTAACCAGAGACAAATCCTCAACGGGTCGTGCAAGCGAACAGTTAATTTAGTATTAACTATGCCCTACTTACTAGACACAAACGCGCTTAGCGAAATTGATAAGCCAGAACCAAATAAAGGATTTATAGACTGGTTTAATCAAGCTGAAACCTCTGAGCTCTATGTTTCGTGTATAACCTTTGGCGAACTCTATAAAGGCATAGAATTGCTTGCAAACACAGCTAAACGTAATCGACTAGAGAGACATACTGTCGAAATAATAGAGGCTTTTAGTAACAGAATCCTAATTATAGATTTAAACACGACACTAGTTTGGTCAAAACTGATGGCAACTAGTGTTAAAAAGGGCCAGACAGCTCCAAGCATAGACGCTCTAATAGCTTCTCAATCTATTCAACATAATCTCGTTTTGGTCACTCGAAATATTAAAGACTTTGAGCAATTTACAGATCTTGTTACGTACTGTCCCTGGAATTAATCTTAAATAATATATAACTGGCCTATCAAATATGGTGCCCCTACTACGATTCGAACGTAGATCTCTTCCTTAGGACGGAATTACTCTATCCATTGAGCTATAGGGGCTAAAAAGATAGTAAAACTAAATTATACATTTAAATGACGGCGAACAAATTAGGTCTTCGCTGCATTTAGTAGAACTTCGAGTAGCCAATTGCTGTTGCTGGATGGTCGTAGCTATGAAGTTCGGAGTCTTTAAACCAAAGCTTGATTTCATTGGCGGCTTCTTTTGGATTTTCACTGGCATGGACTAGATTATGGATTGAGCGTCTCTCAGCATTAGCAATTGACGGTGAATCGACTGAATAATCCCCTCTGATAGTTCCGACATTGGCCAAAAATGGTAACGTGTTGCCACTGAGTTTTCTGACCATATCGATGGCCTGCACACCTTCAATTACCATACAAACAACTGGCCCAGATTGCATATAGTCGACTAAGCTTTTTATAACTTCTTGACCAATCTCAGTCTTATCCTCAGTGCCTAGAATTTCTTTTGCACCAACATCTAAGCCAGTAAAACCGGATAAGCTTTTTTCGCCAAGGCGATCTACCCAAGCCTTATCCTCAATTGGATAGTGACTTTTAACCTGTGTTTCGTCCACCTTGATCATTTTCATTGCTACAATCTGTAGCCCCGACCGCTCAATCCGACTGATGATGTCACCAACAATACCGCGCATTACGCCGTCTGGTTTTATCAAGAAGAATGTTCGTTGAAATTTAATTGGGTGGAGTGCTGGGTGGAGATTTGCCATTTATAGTAACCTTGACTAATTTTAACAGATAAGAGAGTGCTGTCCAATAGATTAGACCGACTATTTTAAAACTATTGCTCAATAATTTAGTTCAATGCTGGAGCGAACAATTATCGGGGGCACTACTAGTTGTACTTACAGCCGCTCTGACTACTTGGAGTGGAATATGGAATTGTTACGTAATCTGTCGAGAAGTCTTTGCATATATCTTCTGCGCTTTGAATAGCATAGTTGGGGTTATTTGGATTAGGCGAACTATAGGGTACGTTAACTAATATTCTTTTTAACACATCGACTGCCTTACCCGTAGAGTCAATTTGGGCTTGCCCATTTGCAAATGTACAGCTCGAGCCGCAAGAAAGCGTAACATCTGACGCACTATAAATTGACATGAGTCTCATATATGCACCTGATGGGGCAGTGTTTGGATAGGAGTTAATTGTATACGTGCACGTAGCTGCCGCACCCCCACCTCCCGTGCAGTCACCGTATGAGACTGACCCGGTATTGCAATTAGTACCCCAAGTACAACTATCTGCTGAGCCGTTATTGCCTGGGTACAAAAACAGGGTAACTGTATTTTGCTGAAGACAAGTGAAAGCGGGTATCCCTGTACACGTGGCATTAGTCCTAGTAGGAAAGACGCTGTCAGGTAGAATGTCTAAGCGTAAAACCCCCGCAGCAGGACAACCAGTTGTTGGGAAGCTCGAAACAGCCGGGAAGTTTGTAGATGGCGTTTTATCCATACAAGCAGCTATGCTACCTGTGTATCCGCCGCTTAGATTCCAGTTTATTTGCAAAGCAGTGTTACCCAACGTAACTACATTGGCTACTTCCGGGGTATTTTGGGATACATCATCAAAGGTAAGCTTACTCGGTGAAGTGTTAATGAGTAGGCACGAGTAGGAGATATTACTAGCAGGGCCAACCACTCCAGATTGGCAAGCGGTGCTAGAAGTCCCGGGTACGTTACCACTATTTAGCTCTTGTATAGCAATGTTAACCCCGCTCTCTGCAGCATAGTAGGCTTGGGTGTTTAGTTGAGTGTCTTTACTTTCCCTCTGTTCCCTTCGCGATATCTGAGCAAAACCTATAACTATTAGCCCAATTACTAACATTAAAACAATAGTGACAATAAAAGACGCTAGACCCAGTTCACCTATTCGTTTTTCTTTATTTATCATTACCATTATATTATCACCTTAAAAAAAGCATTTAAATGCTTATGAGCTCAGACCTATCCTAGGAATTACTTGTGTATCCATTTCACTGACGTGGCACGACTCTATCGCGTCATTACTAGAACAATATGACCCGTGAGCTGGTGCAGTAGCTGCAGTCAAATCGCTTGTGCCCCCATAGGCAACCTGAATATCAATGTTGTAAGTGCATAGGCTTGTGCATCCCGTTGGGAAAGGAGTTACGGTAAGGTATTGAAGGCTCATATCTGGCCCCATAAGCTCACTAATACCACCGGGTCCCGAAGTGGCCCAGTTCGTATTTGGTTTAGATAAATCAAGTGGTGTGGTTGAGCTAGTGCAGCTAGGATTAGAAAACTCTATTAGTACATTCTCTGAAGTTGCGTTTGGATTTGTAGGAGTTACTACGGGATTATTAAAACTGTTAGTGAGCTCATAGTTTGACAGGTAGTTAAATTCTTCTGTGCCTATACAGAATCCGTCAGTAGTAGCTTTTGTTGAATTATTAGTGTACGAGAGTATTGCTGGTAGGCTTGGCACAAGTGAATTGCCCGCAGCAAACTGAAAAGACTGAGTCATGTCAGACATTATTGTTCTTGTTGCGGTCTGGCTTCTGTTGATTATCAGTCCAGCAAAGTAATTATTGGTAATGACAATCATTCCTGCTGTTAGGATTAGTAAAACGCCAGCAAACACAACTGTGGCTACTAAAAGTTCAACTATAGTAAAACCTGATTGACTAGTAGTTTTTGTTTTCATAGGTCGAGTAAATTTACGCATTTTGAAACTCAAATAATCACACTAATATTGACAACCGCTGTACCACCGCCAACTTCGTCCCAAGTAGCCGTGGCATTATATGTTTGATCTTTCACTGGCGCAGGAAAATCTAAAGTTGGAATGCTTATATATACGTGGAAAGCCGGTTCTAAACAAGTACTACCGGTGCATGGAGCTCCAGTATTGTAGAACCTGCAAGCAGTTATACTACCGGAATCTTGAGAAGGAGTGTCGTTACTCATACAGTAATTGCCCACTGTACCATTAAACACAGCGGCTGGCGTTTGCAGAAATGCTCTTAGCTGTTCAATTTGGCCCTGTAGTATTTCGTTGGCTTGACTGCTCTCTTCTGCCTGCTGTTCTTCCTTGAAACTGTTAGTTGACAGCGTGTAAGCCCCGACTAGCATTATGCCAATAATTAAAGTGGCTATTAAAACCTCGACAATGGTATCGCCATATTGATTTAGTCTAAGCCCTCTGCTTTGTTCTATTTTTCTTAACATATTGATGCTGTTCCCTCGGTCAAAGACGTGGTTAGCTGCCCACTGCCTCCTTCAATTGTAATCTTGCCGTAGCGAGTGCCATCGGTCAAACAAAATTCTATATTGTTTACGGGTGTAGGATCTTCTTGGCTAAAGAATATTAGTGAGTCATTCACAGTTTGGATTGGGCTTCCGTCAAGGCCTGCGGATATAGGAGTAGGTACAGGAGGTGGCCCGCCACCGGGGCCGGGGGGGTTTGCTACTAGAGGGTATAACCAAAGTTGGTGCGAGCCTGAGCCTAGTGAACCACCCGAGTAGTTGCCCTGACTGTTATAGGAAATTATAGCACCCTCTGTCTGATTAGAGGAGGTATTAGAATTGTTATAGTACATCTGCGTTAGTGACAAACTGTCCTGAAGTGGCACATTTACGCTCTCGTCTGGAGCACCTGGATAAGTATACAGTGATCCAGCAATGACTATTGGTGATATGGTACATGCGTCACAGTAAAGACCGGTGCTCTGAGGATTGTTAGCTGGTTGACCATCTACAACCGTATAGGTCGTGTATGAACTAGGTGAGATGTTAAAATCCAGAGCTGTCCCCAGAAAAACACAAGTCGGGTTTTGTCCCCTACCCCTAGTACCATTAAGATTTATTTGATAATTAGGGGCCACCCCTGTGTTGTACTGGCAATCCAGTGTATCTGGAGCATTATAGTATCCATTTTCAACATTGCTAATATCCTGCTCTATCTCACTATTTACCTCATTTATACCTTGATCAAACGCAGTTTGACCTTGACGCCCTGAAAGTAAAGTCAATGCGCTAGCTACCAGCAACCCTGATACCGCAATAACAATTAGAACTTCAATTATCGTAAAGCCCTCGGTCATCCCGAATACGCTCCTCATGGGGATCAGTATAGCATAAGCTCTAAGGGAGGATCTATCTATTTAGAAGCCGAATTTATAGAGTAAAGTTCTATAAAATTGGAGGCAGATTGGTTATAGAGCCGTAGCCACTATTTAAATTGGTCGAACCCAGACCAGCCAACCAGACACCCGGGCCGTAGTTAAAGACCTCCGCTGGGGCTATATCATCCCCGTTGGAACCAGTTATATCCCCATACGTTCTTTCAAGGGCTATTTCGTGTGCCATAATCGACCCAAATATTGTTAACTGATTTGCAGGGGTTTTCCCCTCCCCACAAGCTGGTCCACCAGCGTATACGTTCGTACCTGGGCCAGGACAGGTATATACAGTGCCTGTTGAGAAGTAGTTACCATATAGTTGGGTGACGGATGGGTTTATGTATATGTTGCCAGCTACTACGAAGGTTAGTGAAGGTATGTCAGAGGGTGTAGTCCAATTAGATGCGTAGGTTATGTTAGATGAGATAATTAGGTTGCCTTTGATGTAGATAGTCTTAGTTACTCCATTACCTATA
>DATKHC010000022.1:0-16095 GCA_035510465.1 Saccharimonadales bacterium (SeqCode) | reverse complement strand
GAAGCTATTGCTCTGCAGATCCACTATTACAATACCAAGCGCATCCATACCAGCCTGGGCATGAGTCCGGCGGCTTACGCCGCCTCGCTCAACTAAGCAGATAGTTCAGACAAGGTGTTGCAGAAAAAGGGAGCTTGACATAGATAAGATCATTTAGGTTAGGACAAACTAACAGAATTATAGGTTGAGGTTCTTCACCTTCCCACTCGTTATCGTCTAAATAGGTGACGTAAGCTTTTAGGCAGTGTCTTAGCCTATAGCGAGGTAATGTAGCATCAAAGATCTCTAGCAGATAGTTAGTGGTTACTGCTTCGGCATTTTCTTTACTGTCTAACTTTTTAACGATGCATAGATTAGAGCGCAGTGTCTCATGTTCACTAAGAAAATTATAGTTACTATCAGGATCAATATAGTCAGCTTCGGTTATGTAAGTATAGCGAGGCTTGATTTTGTCGGTATTAGCCTGCTCAAGCATCATACAACAATCTGCTATTAACATAGAGCGATCAATAAAGGTGCGACTGCGTTCGTTTTCTTTATAGCGTTTACGGACTTCGTCTAGGGGGTAGAATGGTGCTAATGTACCATTGTCGTTCCACTGAACAGTCTTTAGGTAACGAACTCCATTAATTCCAATGTAGTAAATAGCTGGTTTAGATTTCTCACTAAAGTCCCTAGAGTATATCCACTCTATATAATCTTTATCTCTTAGATCTTTTAGCCAAGACAAAACTCGTCTTTTATCTTTATGTCCCATTAACTGCTGTATCTGTATTCTATTTAGAAATCTATACCTATAGAGTAGCTCTATTATGTCTTGTTGTTTAGTAGTTATCTTAGGTAGTTTCATTAGATAGTTATTAGGTTAGTCAGGTATTAGTTATTCGTATGTTAGTGTTTTAGTTAGATTCAGTATTTATAGATATTACGTTAAGATTATTAGTATTAGTTCTTTAGTTATTGTTTATTTCATTTATTAGCTAATCGTTTAAGTTCCATCCCTAATCCTTAATATTTAAAAGGTAGGTACTACGAATTATTCCACACTATATCCTTAAAACCATGAGAATATTGTCACCGCCTGTGGGGACAATAGCATGAGTCGGTTATTTTAGACTATTCCTTGTCGTCAGGGTATACTCGCCTAGACACATATCTATGATTTTTACTTAAAAGTGTCCGAACATCGTCTAGAACGGTGTACCATAAAGCTCATGCTTGTGTTTTTGTTCATCCCAGTAATAAGCTTAAAGTATGTCAGTTGAAGTAAAGAAGTATTTAGGTCTTACACGAGATGAATTGGCAGATGCAATTAGCTCGGGAGTTTTGTCATTGATATTTCGCATACAGCCTGATGAAGATTCCAAACAACAAGAACCTGATCAATCCACTTTTGTGCCAGAACTTAAACAACAGAATATAGATGAGCCCTTGGAATTATTAAGCCAAGTAGGTTTTGCGGCCATTGTGGGTGTAAGCAAGCAGCGTATACATCAATTAAAAGAAGCCGGCGCGCTCCCTTCTCCAATCGGATTGGTGGATGGGGGGAGGGAGGTCTGGAGTCACGAGCAAGCTCAACAGTATGCCGCCAGTCACGGCCAAAGGCAGCCCAATTAGAAAGCCAAGCCGAATGAGGTCCGAATTTCGTCTAGAACAGCGTACCACAGATTGACATATTATTATTCTTATGTTAATATAACCTAGTTTTGTTGAGCGATAGCTCCAAAGCACATTGACAGGTATAGGAGATCCGCATCCCTCACTAGGTAGTAGTTACTTGATGTTTCTGTTTGTATGATTGTAGTAAATCACACACCCAACCCAACTACGTCTCTGAAGGGAGATGGTGTAAGTGGCCAAGAAGGTCAGCTGCCCAGAGTGTCGCGGAAGCGGCCAGAAGTCAGGGCTTTTCGGCAAGTCAAACTGTGGCAGATGCCGCGGTAAGAGAGAAGTCGAAGCTTGCCCCGCATGCAGCGGAAAAGGCTCTACGGGAGTCTTGAGCAACAAATGCTCCAGGTGCCGAGGTACCGGAGCAAGATAGGAGAGTCCTATGGGGAAGAGATGGGAGCATGGTTGCTCGACTAGTCCTCGTGGACGAAATCGAGAACCAGCTCACCATCAACCCCAACCCAATCTCTAAACTCCCCCTACAACTTACCTATACCTGTCTATCTTCCAGAATATATAAGGTTTATATATTGCGGGAGATAAACGCCACAACTCACATATAGGTTCGAACTTCCTCTAGTTCGGTGCACCAATTGTCTATGCTAATGGGTGTAGACGAAGCTTTTTATTTTGTTTGTTATGATAGTCAGTGTGAAGCCATTTAAAATCTACGTATGTATTGCACTATTGATCATAATTCTCTTGTTGGGAGCTATATTGGGTTCAATAGTCTATGCAGGTAGAAAGGTAAGTAGTGAATCTACAACTGTTACAAACAAAGTAAATACTTTTAACCAGAACGTTAATAACGTAAACAAGAACTTGCAGGGTATTAACTCGCGTCTACAAACTGAGAATACAGACCTGCAGACCGAGCTCACGAATCTAACAAAACACACATCACTACCCTAGAGTGTCATAAACGTTATAGCTATTAGGTTGGGACTGTCCTGCCTTGATTACGCTGTACCATATTATTGACTAATTGTAATGCTTGTGCTATTATGTGAATATGTCAGAACATTCAACAACAAAACCAGAATTAAGCCCTTCACTAGAAGAGCTAGAACGTGATCCAGGGTTAGTAGCACGAAAACAATCCGAACTAGGAATTGATATATCTAAGCTATATGCTAACCCCGAAATGAATCTCCCGGATGGTGTAGCAGAAATTGTTCTACGTAATCCAGCAGTATATTTGAAAGATGTAGGCTCTGGTCAACTACAACCGGATCTCCACGAAAGCTGGACCAGATTACTTGGTTTCAGTGACCATGTCGCCCAGTTAGCCGCAACAAAAGACTCTGAGTGGGCCAGTGGTACGTCTGGCCTCGACAAGATACAACATATTGTATTCGGTGGAGAGGTCAAGCCTGAGTTCAGACGAACTGTAGCTGATATTATACGACAAGCATCTGTCTTGTTTGGAGCTTCAACATCTACGAGTGGTGCTGAAGGTAACACGCGGTATTATGCTGGTAACGTTTGGGGAGCTATGGTTAGATTACGTAATTTCCAACAGGACAATGGATAAATATCGTAATAAGTTAGAACCTTAGGTTAAATTCATTTAATCCAAAATCAGATATATTAAGTTCTAACTTCATTTACTAAGATGTGCCAAATTTTTACTTATGTTAATAACGCCTAAACCTAAAGAATAAACATTAAAAATAGGTTCGGACTTTCTCCAGTTCGGTGTACTAAACATAAGCATTATTAAACGGTGTAGTTTTACCATACAATTGACTTATGACAGAACGGCTGTTTCTACAACCTCCCGATCTAGTTGAAGTACAGGGGCCATTAATCTTCCTTGCAGGCCCTATTCAGGACGCACCAGACTGGCAAGAGACAGCCAAAACCCATATCCATGAACTAGACCCCGCAATAGCTGTTGCATCACCACGCAAAATTTATACCAAAGGCGCCTTTGTGTATGAAAAACAGGTAGATTGGGAGACGCATAGCCTGCGCCGAGCAGGTGAAGAGGGTGTCATTGCATTTTGGCTTGCAGCTCAAGAACAAAAAAGATTGTCTATACATGCTCGTCTTGGAGCGATGGCCACTCTGCTCATCAAAGGGACACTGCCTCTACCTCGCGCCTACGCACAAACCTCGCGTTTCGAACTTGGTGAATGGAAAAAGAACCATGAATACGAATGGACACATCTAACTATTGGCATTGAAGAAGGCTTTGGGAACGCCCGATACATAAGACGCCGCTTTTCACAAGGTTGCCCTGATGTGAAGATTGCCGACAGTCTATCCGAGATGTGCCAAAATGCTGTCGACTTAGTGCACCTGTCTAACTAATAAATTTCGAACTTCGTTTAGTGTGCCAAATATCTTATGCTTTAATAATAACGTGAAGACATTATCCGATGTAGAAAACGAGGTTGATCAGCTAGTAGATAAGTTAGGCAACCCCATTGATAAAAATATAAAACAAGTCGTGGTCGCGCTAAGGTATTCTGGTTTCAATACTACAGCTTCTTGTGAAGGACATTTGGATCACGGGTTTCCTTATCCCTGGGTAGATATTAGATACAAAGATAGTAAGTCAAGAGAAAATAAAAAGAGAAGATTAAGTAAATATATAAAACAATTTTATAAAACTAGAGAATCGACACATCCTCTATTTCTGCAAGATTTTGCTGATTTTAGACTTCAAAATGTAAAGTGGCCTCGTAGCGCACAAAAAAGAAAAAGCCATGAGGAGCCACGCAGTCAGAGGTTACTGGTCGAATATCAAAAAGAGATGAATGAATTTACGATTTTTTTGTTATCTATACAATCAGAAGATCATCGATCAATTTGATTCTAACTTCGTTCAGTGTGCCGTACCATTGACTTTTTATCATGCATATGCTAATATATTTAATGAACCCTAAGTTTAATATTTAAACGGAAAACAAAAATGAATGAACAAGAACCTAAAACTTATCCAACCGAAGCGGATCGAGCTGTAGCTTGGGAAGCAGACCGACACGTTGAGTCTATGCCCTTACCGGGCGCCGAGCAGTCACACTACTCTAGCGAAAGTCAACGTCAGCTGGCGTTAGTTGCTGCAGAAAGGGCTGCTGTTGCCAAAGCTGCCGGGGCAGTAGGGTTGACTTCTGGTGAGTGGAATACGTTACGATCCGAATTGGGTCGATCTCCTGGGCCGAGTGATGTAGGCAGAAATGCTTAAATTACGTTGGCCTAAAGTAAATACGTAGTTGAGCATTTTAGCCCTAACTTCGCACAGAGTAGTGTGTCGTTCACTCAATCTAAAGATCTCTCATAACGAGATCTTTTTTGGTTGTGCTTTTAGGAGAATATAGCGGTACAATGCAAACATTATGACGAGTGCTTTTAGGTGTGTTATCCACGGAAGTTTCTCCAAAGACTTCTCTGATATACAGAAAACGGCTGAGATATTCTCTGCGGCAGGTATTGAGATACTGGCACCAAAGAAAGGTGAACTTGTTGTCAGCAAAGAAGGTTTTGCTCTTTTTGACGATGAGATCGGTCAAGATCCACGATTTATAGAATTACTCTATCTGCTAAACCTAAAGAATCTAGGGGAGAATGGCTTCAGTTATTTCGTAAACCCTGGTGGCTATGTAGGCAAAAGTGCTTCCTATGAACTTGGCATCGCCCAGATTACTAATACTCGCTGTTTCTTTAGTCATAAATTATCTGATCACCCAGCTTATATCCATAAACATTCAATTTGGTCACCTGAATCGCTCGCAGACTATATAGTGACTCATGAAAAGCTACCAACCCCGGAGATCAAGCGAAACGAACAATATATTCATAAATTATGGGGGGATTTAATGGTACCCGGTTCGGTTGTCGCCACTGGTGCGATAATTGAACACCAGCCTCGAGCAAGCAGGAAAGAAAAAGAGATCCTGCTGGTTAAGACTCACAAATGGGGCAATAGATATTCCATCGTGGGCGGTAAAGTTCGTCGTAACGAAAGGCTTCAAGAAGCGCTCTTGCGTGAAGTACGTGAAGAAACCAAACTACGGGGCGCAGTCGGAACACATATATGTACGTTCGACCAAATAAAAAACTCGGGTTATTACCAAAAGGGCATCCAACATATTTTTGTCGATAACATAGTGGCTGTGACTAATAAAAAGGTCGTGCTCAACGAAGAGGCGCAGGATTATATGTGGGCACTTCCCTCAGAAGCATTAAAGCATTTAGATATTGAACCAAACGCACGTGCAACAGTTGAACTTTACCAGAAGCAGTCTCAAATACTGGCCCAGCAAGGGGGCACCGCCACATAGATTGTCAACCAAGTATAATAGAGCTATCAGAGGAGGTGAGTGTATGGATATAAAAGGTAAGGTTATACTTATTACTGGGGCATCTGAAGGTATTGGGAAAGTAACCGCTGAGTTACTAAGCAGTAAAGGAGCTAAGGTGGCGGCTGCGGCAAGGTCGCGAGACAAACTTGAGAAGCTTGTGTCTAGCCTTAAGGATGCGTTTGTGATCCCCGTAGATATGACTGTAGCTGAATCTATTTCAGATATGATAAATGGAGTTCACAAACATTATGGCCGAATTGATATCCTTATCAACAATGCGGGCCAAGCCGTAAGAGCACCGGTAACCGACATTAAGATTGAGGATTTCAAGAAGATCATGGAACTTAACGTCTACGGCCCATTACGTGCCCTCCAGGCTGTTGTCCCCATTATGAAAGCGCAAGGTGGCGGTATGATCATAAATGTCAGTTCAAATGTCTCTAAGATGGCAATCCCTGGCATTGGGGCATACGCAGCAACCAAGTACGCGCTTAACGGCTTGATGCTAACGGCTCGAAACGAACTTGCATCTGAAGGTATAGTGGTCACTTTGATGCATCCTGGTCTGACGGACACAAATTTTGGTATACACTCGATCCGCTCATCAGAAGTAGAATTTACCCGACCAGCTGGTATGCAGCCCGATGCACCCGAAAGAGTTGCTGAAAAGATTTTAGAAGCTATAAGCCGGAGCCCTGCAGAACAATACATGAGTAAAGAAATCGAAAAACAGTATGCTACTAAGTAATAAACGTCTAGTATGAGCGATCCAGAATTAGTCGTTGAGAGATTGTCTGAGTATTCACCCGAGGCAGCAGCCGATCTAGGTAGATTGATGCCACATCTAAGCGAGAGAATGGGTAGTGAACCTATCTCAGAAGAATTACTAAGAGCAATTATTGACTCACCTCACCACGAACAGATAGTTGCTCGGCTAGACGGGGTAGTTGTAGGTGCTGCTACCATGAGTTTGATTATGGGACCATGCGCAGGCAGGAAAGGCGAGCTAGAAGATTTTGTGACAAGTCCAGAGGTTAGAGGTCACGGAATCGGAGACAAAATCTGGCAAGAGATGCTTAAGTGGTGTCAAGAACAGGGTATTAATTTTGGTTTTACGTCACGTCCAAGTCGAGAAGCCGCCCATAGATTCTACAAAGATCACCGGGCCACTGTACGCGATACCACGGTATTCCAAGTTAATGTAGATTAAGTCCTAAAATGTTGGTTGCTCTATTATCATCTAACTCTTGCTAATCTATTACTAAGCTAATACGCTAAATAAAAATGACAGGTACTATAAAGGTTTACGAGCAAGCAGTTACCACCGACCGGACGGCCAAAAAGTTGGCTCGAAAACATGGTTTTAAAAGTCTTACAGAGCTTGCGGATAGTTTACCTAAAAACGCACGAGTTCTTGATTTGGGAGCCGGCGCATCACCTTTTGGTAGAGAAGTTGCTGGTTTAAGGCCCGATATAACTTGGGTTAACCTAGACCACAGCTACAAGAACCACGCCATTTTGAATGATGTCGGCAAAAACTCACCTAAAAATCTAGAGTACGTATTCGCTGATGCCACGGAACTCGATAAACTCTATAAACCCCAAACATTTGATGTAGTTTTCTCTTATTGGCTGTTGCCACATCTTTCAATCGATGATTACAAACCTGCCATCGAAACAGCCAAAGCCATCTTTACGGTCACAAAAACCGCTGGCTTAATGTCCGTAGGACCAAAAATTAATCATAAAAGCATGCCCTCATTAAAGTCCGGTAAATCCATAAGATTAACTAAAATCCACGGCTTAGATATCGATGCCTATGCCAACAGAATATTTGCAGAAACTAAATTATAAGGCAGCTCTCGTTATATACAAAAACTTAGCAACGAAGCAGCAACTCCTTTCTTTGGTACCACTCGCTATGCGAAAAGGGGAAACCGAATCCCAAAAATTTATCATCCCAGTAGCGGTCAGTACGTATCACCATTTAGCTTCAAGGGCATTAATACATCTAGCCGTTTAGTTTTTACCATATTCAAACACGTTATTAAGAAAAACAGAGACTAAGATAGTTGTTATTCACCTTCCAAATTGAGGTAAATCTTAATTTCGCTGCCCTTAGCTATGACTTAATTTTATAGTCCAGCAGACCATCGTTGTTGTCGAAGTGAAAATCAGCTTCTAGGTATTCTCCGTCGATAACTCTAGGCAACCAATACTTGTCATCGGACCACATTTTTGTGTATGGTATATCGCCTATATCAAACCATTTAGGCGACATTTCTTCAGTTTCGGTAGGCTCACCCCGCCAAGACGTGCACATAAACACAATCACTTGTTGATTAAATTTCTCTTTGTTTCCAGGGAAGTAAAAATTAAGTATGGCCGATTTTTTCATCTCGGCTGGCGTAACTCCTACCTCCTCCCAACATTCCCTAACCGCCGCCTGGTTTACCGTTTCCCCTTTATCGGGTTTACCGCCGACGCCATTCCACCGGCCAGCTCCAAAGCCTCTTTTCTTCATTGCCAAAAGAATACGGTTACCATCCTTCAAAAAGAGAAGAGTAGCTTGATTCATAGACTTCAATTATAGCTCAACGGATAAAACAGCGTTCGGATAGTCTATAATAAATCTAATGGCTAGCAAAGAGACCAGTACTAAGGAGCGCAGTCCGATTTGGCGCTTTATGAACGTGGCCATCGGTATAGGAATACTGGCTATTGGTGCTAATTTATTGAGCCGCTCGCTCCACCTTGGTCTAGGGATCTCTAAGAGCTAGACTAATTACACTGTTAGCCTAGAGTTTTATTGGTTTATCGGGAAATCCTTTTTTGAAGGCATCGATCAATGCGTTCTGCAGCTGTGGAGTTCGAAAATGTATTCTAGGGAATGCGCCTATATCTACCCAGCCCGGCTTATGCGTATTAATGGAAATTCTATTCATAAACCCCTCTTCAGAATAAGGCTGAACAGCAACTGATTCATACGACGACGCCTCACATAAAAATATATATTGTTCATTGTAGGGCGCAGGGTGTTCTTCTATGAATACCAGTCTGGCTTTAGTAATATCTAGCCCAGTCTCTTCTTTAACTTCACGAATCAGCGCTTGCTCAGCTGTCTCATTGTCTCCAACTCGTCCACCAACAAGCGTGCAGTATTCACTGCCGTGCTTATTGCGGTACATGATTAGAGTTTTACCGTCTTGAATAATTACAGCTCTAACAGCTTTTCCCATGGATAACATTATACACAGCGAAAATAGCATCGCTATCTAGCAACTATGGTTTCATTCTCTAGAGTAGTCGATACAGAAAGTATGGGCTGTGCAATTTGAATATACCCATAAACCAAAAGATTACGTTATGTGATCGCCAGTTTATAAGATTACTTGTTTAGGCTTTTACTTAGGCTAAAAATGCGGTGAGCGACATAGCCTATAGCCGTTGCCACAATAAATACACCAAAAACGTTGCCTGGGCCAGTATTGGTAAGCGGTTGCTGAGTGCTAGAAGTTGGCTGGGGAGTAGGGGAGGGTGTCGTCTGGGTAGAATTACCGCCGCTGGTTTTGGGCACCGTACTAGAAGCTGAAGAACCGTTTTTTGTTGAGCCTGACTTAGAAGTCGAGGAGCATACATTACCAGTCGAACAGGTAGAGGCCTTGTTATTATTATGCACCTGCCAAATCTCTAATCCCCCCAGCGCCAGCCCAGCAATTATCATAATAGTTAGGATACTTCCTACAATAATTCGGGTTCGCGAACGAGTTCCGCTCGCTGGAGTCTGTTCGGGTTTATCGGGATTCATGTATATACAATAGTTGCCTGATAATCTTTTGACAAGTCAAAGGCATTATTGTTATGCATAAGGGTTTTGCTCTATACGGGTTGGGCTAGATGAAATAGCCGCAAGGACAGGCTAAGTGCTGCCAGGCGTGCTAATTGGTGCTGCTTTGGCTTTGTTAGCATAGTATGGACGTATCTGGAACAGAAGATAAAAAGCGATGGCGCTACCAATAAGTGTCAAGATTAGCTTCCCGACGCCACCATAAACACTATCAAATACTGAGAATATGCCATAAAGGACATTCACCACTGAGGCAAGAAATAACATATTCCAGCCAGCCATGGTTCGTGCCTTCAGACCCGGATATGCTATAAGCAATATGACCGCATCGACTACAAGGACAATTAGTCCTGCCCAGTAGAAAAATCCCAGATTGTTGACCGTCACGCCCGTACCATAGACACGCGAAAGCGCATTAGTGTAAGTAACTAAGCTATTTACTAAATGTCCCAGGTGCCACAAGCTCCAAGCTGCCAGAAGCTGCAATATACCAAGAATTAACGCTAGAATTGGCCAAGCCTTTGCGAACCAGTCGTTCACACTCTTAGGCAAAGGGGGTAATCCTTTGAAAATTGGCTCTAAAGTTTTTGCAAGTTGACTTAACATACTACTCCTCTCCGAAGTGTTTTTAATGTATACATACTAATAAGATATACGTTTTATGAATCTTCAGCAAACATTAAGCTTCAGCGCTCTATATTTTCTAAGAATATTTCAACTTGATTCCGATACGAACCCGGCTCTTCAACGTGCGGCATATGGCCACTTTCTTTGAATATAATCTGTTTGGAGTTGGGTATCCTTGTTTTAGTCATTTCAGCTTGAAGGGGAGTAAGTTCATCATACTGCCCCGAGGTAATGAGAGTTGGCACGGAAATTTCTTTTAATCTGTCTAGCCTGTCCCAGTTCTTTAAACTCCCGTTCGGGTAGGCCTCGTTTGCTCCCCACATAGTTCTATAGACGTTGTCGCCAAATGGATTATGAGGCGAGTTAAGATGTGGTGGCCACTCTTCACCTCGAAATATATGTTTCTTAGTGAACACCGCGTAGGCTTGTTTGTATTTCGGATCATCAAAATTACCATTGGCCTCGTATTTGTCCAAAATATCATTTACGCCCTTGGGCAATGATTTTCTCAACTTGGCCATTTCTTCTCTAAAAAGCGGCATACTAACCATTGAACTGGCTAATATCAACCCGTGTATACCAGAAGGCTTAGTCAACATATAGTCTATAGCTAGCATACCTCCCCAAGAATGACCCAGTATATAAATATCATCGAGCTTTAGTTTTTGACGCAAAGTTTCCAGCTCTTCAATAAATAGCCCGACGCTCCATATTGAATTATCAGTTGGTTTACCCGACTTACCGCTACCCAATTGATCATAGAAGATGACCTGCCGGTCATTTTGAGCCAACTGCTGTAGATCTAGTAGATAATTGTGAGGCGAACCGGGGCCTCCAGCGATAACCAGAATAGGTAATTTCAATTCGTCTGTTTGTCTCCCGACAATCTTATAGTAGACGCGGTACCTCTTAAAAGATATATAACCCTCTTTTACCGGTAGCATAGTCTTATAATACTATTAACTACTCGTGTGTTTGCTCAGATTAACAACAATCACAATATTGGTATGTGAATTTGCGCTAACTCTAGATACTGTTATCTACTCAATAGACGAAAGTGATTCAACAGGTGAAGGCACCGTGATATTTACAGATCCATAAGTTATAGTCATGTCGGTTGTGCCGCTACTGTCTGTAGCCTGCCACTGTCTTAGCTGATAACTACTGTTATCAAACCAGACATACTGGGTCGTGCCGGGCATTAAGCTATCGCTAACTTGATACTTGTAGCAAGTAAGGCTGCCGCAAGCGGCGGTACCTAGATACTTAAAGGTGACGCCGCTACTGCCCACGCCAATATTCATACTGCTTGTTGGGTTCGTGGTTGGAGCGGTTGTCCCGGTAGGATACTCGATCCAAGCTCCAGTACCTCCGCTTTGAACATAAGTGACACCGTTTAGGGTAATTGAATTAAACTCCTGCCCATTAGCGCTGCCGGTAAGCTTAGTGTTGCCTTTACCATCATTTTCTAATGTCAATGTGCTGGTCGCGCCACTCTGTGTAATATTTAAAGCGGCGGTGTATGCAGTTTTGGCAAAAGATGTTGAGTTTGATGCGAAATTGCAGATCCGAGTATCGTGATATGTCGCCAGACAGGTACTGTCCGCGGCTTTACTGGCAGCCGTATTGGAACTAGTGCTTGCGGTGCTGCTGGTACCCGATGTCGGTGATTTGTGTTTGCTGGCAACTTTCCAGCCTACAACACCGATCCCGGCGATTACTATTACCACCAAGACAACGTATAGAACGTGGGCAACGCCTCGCTCGTCTGAACTAAGTTTTTTGCTCATTATTATATCTCGCTTATGTTTAATTTATAAACGTATGGTATATCTGCGTATTTACGGTGTCAACAAAATTGTTTTTACGGGTTGATTGACATTACGTGACAATCAAGACTATTATTTTTATAAGCATTATCCAATGGAAACAAAAAACCATCCTAAAAGGTCGACTAGCCAAGCTGGTTTTAGCGTGGTTGAAGTGGTTATTGTCATCGCTGTCATCCTTCTTATATTTTTGTTAGGTTGGTATGTGTATAATCACCGCCACAAGCATACTCAAGCCGCCAATACATCAAATAGCTCTTCAGTTAAAGCTACTACTAAAGCTACCCCCAAGACATCTAAACCCAGTACTACTACTAGCACCGGTAGTGCGGTCACACCAACTACTAAGTCAACAGCCACGACCAAAAGCACAACCACTACCAAGCCGGAGGGTACGCCGAACTGTGCGACAACTGATCTTACCCTTTCACTTGGACAATTCAATGGTGGAGGAGGGACAGAGTATATGAACGTGGTCTTAACGAACTCTTCTGCAGCTAGCTGTAATATTGGCGGGTTCCCTAATGTGGCTTTGACCGATAGCGGCGGGAACACCATTGGCAGTGCTGCCACACAAGATGGCTCCTCTAACGGAACCATTACGTTAGCCGCCAATCAGTCTGCTTATTCTTCTGTCGGATTCCCCTTAAATAACGGGGAGCAATGTTCTTCTGAAACATCGAGCGATATAGAGGTTACTCCGCCAAACGACACTGCTGGACTGCAGACTTCCTTATCAGGCCAACAATATTGTCAGGGTTTTTCGGTTACCGCCTTACAACCCGGCGACGGTAATTAGTCAAATTGAAGCTACTCGTTTATCGAGCAGTGACATATTTATCGGACGGCTGAATTTTTCGCATAACGACTTGCCATAACTGAAGATGCCTAGCGCGGAACGCTCCGGCGCAGATTAGGAGATAGAATGTCCACATCCTATAGAATCGCTCGTCATAATGATCCTTTATCTCGGGGTATCGCTTAGCAAAGTTGGCGTACCAGGCCATCAATGTTTTGTCGTAATCGGGACCGATATTATGAACATCTTCAATAATTAGGAGCTTCTCAACAGCCTTACTAATCTGTGTCAGCGAAGGGACAACCCCTCCTGGGAAAATATACTTATCAAGCCAAGGATTCATCGAATGAGTTGAGCTATTCAGCCCAATCGTATGGTGAAGCATAAGCCCTCCGTCATTTAGATGCTCGTTGCAGGTCTTAAAAAACTGCCGATAATTCTTTGGCCCAACGTGTTCCAGCATCCCAATTGATACTATACGGTCAAAAGACCCGGTTAAATCGCGGTAGTCCTTTTGCAGAATTTTAACATTTAGCCCCTCTACCCGCTTCTTAGCCAGTTTTACTTGCTCTTTTGCGGGGGTAATGCCGGTCACCACGACGCCATAATTCTTAGCAGCAAACTCGGCGAAACCGCCCCAGCCGCAACCGATATCGAGTAACGTTAAGCCTCGTTTAAGCTGAAGTTTCCGACAGATTAGGTCTAGTTTGGCTTCTTGAGCTTCGTCAAGATTCTTCGCTCCATTCCAATAGGCACAGCTATACATCATCCGCTTACCAAGCATGCGCTCATATAAATCGTTGCCGATATTATAGTGAAAAGAGGCGTTTTTACTTGCCCTTGACTTAGTTTGACGATTTAGGACGAAGGACATCAGAAAAGTTGTGGCTATTGCCGGAGTAACTTTTATCTTTTCTCTTACATTGGCCGATAAAATCTTTTCGACCAGTACATCAAGTTGTTTAGTGTCCCACCAACCGTCCATATAGGCTTCACCAAGTCCCAATTCCCTATGCCTGAGGACTCTTCTGTACAGGCGATCATCGTGGACCTGAATATCGAAAGGTCTTTTGCCGTCAATTTTTATATCAGCAAGAGCGAGCAGTGAAGTTAGGGCCTCTTTATCTCTCATAGCTCTAGATTATATCCTAAACTAGCAGGGTAAGCTCCAAAAGTAACGACTCCTCTAAATTTGACGCACTGATATAGGACTTGCAAGCTCTGCTAAACACTACGGTATAATCAAGATAAATGCCAAAAAAATTTAAGAATCAGTTCCTGAAGCCTAATTGGCAAAGCATAGTTATTATTCTCATAGCCGTCATTATCGGTTTTGCTGGAGGTATATTTTATTCTCATTACCGTGCCAGGAGCTAATACATTAACTACATTCGTACCGTCTGTTATTTTAGTTTGTTGGGTTCCGTTAGTTTGGTTAGCAGATGTTGCAAGAGTAGAAGAATTAACTAACAGCGTAGAAGTGGAGTCAAGCATTGGCCCAACTACAACCGTATGCAATTGCCCAGACATACCAGTCGGCGCTAATCCAGCGGCCTACTGCAAGTGTTAGCGGGCCTGAAAGTTTGATGAAGATACCCAAACGAACGCAGCGACATCCAGGCTATCAAGGCCTCTCATAGCTCACTCGGCTGTATAATTAATATATGAACTGCCCAATTTGCGATAAGCCAATGCGTAAAGTACGCTGGGAAATAACTAATAATTTTCGCACAGGAAAAGAATTTCGTGAATACGACAAGGTTACTTATGAATGCAGGACCGATGACGTCTGGGCAACTACTGAAATACCGATCACTAACAGTGACGTCAGGCCCAAAACTACTAAAAAATAGCGTCTTTACGGGTCTTAAAAAATCTAATTCCTTATAAGTTTTTGAGCTTTTTTAGCACTTAGAGATCTTAGAGATAGGGGTTTTATGGCCCCTATCTGTTATACTAGTAATATGCAGAAGTTGTCCGGAGATGAAATCCAGGAGTATTTGGGTCGTGTTAAAGGTTGGCGTATTGATGAGGGAATGCTAAAAAAAGATTTTGGATTCAAGGGTTTTACTACCGCATTTGAATTCATGAATAGACTAGTCCCGGTTGCCGAAAAGCTCGATCACCATCCTGATTGGAGTAATTCGTTCAACAAAGTATCAATTAGCCTCTTGACTCATGATGCCCGAGGCCTCACAAAAAAAGACTTTATGTTTGCTCAGGCAGCCGATGACGTTGCTGAAAAGCTACAAGCCTAGCAAACGAGCTATAGACACCAGATAGGCACGTTTCGAGTCGGTCTAAATAGAGCGTGCTTAACCTACGTATAGAACTCAGGAGCTTTGCAACATTTGTTGAGGTGTCCTGTACTGCAGACTTAAGTGTACACGTTTAGTATTGTAGAACTCCAGGTAGTTATTTATCTTAGATTGTATTTGTTGGTTTGGGACGGCGAAGTCTAGGTATCTACCTAGACATTCTTCTTGGATGGTTCTGTTAAATCTCTCAATGTGAGCGTTGTCATTAGGTCTATGTAGCCTAGAGTGTCTGCTCACGATGTTTTGTCTAGCTAGAGCATCTTCAAAGTATCTACTAAACTCTGGTCCATTGTCTGCTTGAACCATTACGAGCTTAAAGCCAAATATGTCACTAGCTTTAATAACTACCTTAGCGGCAATCCCAGGTCGTATATGACTATGTATTTCGGCATAGGTCATTCTGGTATATAGATCAATTACCGTGTAGACGTATTTCCTGCGCTTGGTGAACGGGCAGACATAGTGAATAGTGTCGGTCTGTATTAGTTCACCAGGTTTAGTAACTAGCGGGCGTATAGGGTTGGATGGACGAACTCGTTTCCTTCTACCGTTTATGTAGTGACGACGTTTTAGTATACGCCTAACACTACTTAGGGATATGGTTACCCCATTATCTTGTACTAGATGAAACCAAACTACTTCAGCACAGCGTTTAAGCATCACCCTAAGTTTAAGTACTAGCTCAACAATATTGTCT
>DATKHC010000021.1:0-223769 GCA_035510465.1 Saccharimonadales bacterium (SeqCode) | reverse complement strand
GGGTCACCAGAACGCTAACATTTAGAGTCTCTCTAGTTGAGAGGTTTTTTTGTTGTATAAGTTCAAAAACACATTGACAGGTGTTTTAAACAAAGTGTATACTTTGTTATATGAAGACAGCTATCCTAAATGTAAAAGTTGATGAACAAGTAAAAAAGCGAGCACAAGTTGTTGCTGGCTCTTTTGGTATTCCGTTGAGCACACTTGTTAATGCATACCTCATGGAGTTGGCTGAAACAGGTCAAATACATTTTAGTGCCGTAGAGATTATGACTCCTAAGATGGAGAGACTCATTGAGCAGGCCGAAAAAGAGATAAAAACAGGAAAAACCTCCGGACCTTTCGATACTACGCAAGAAGCAATCGCTTATTTAAAGACCCTCTAGAATGCTTTATCATCAGATTGACTTTACGAAAAGTTTTACTAAGCAGTTCAAGACACTTAGAGAAAATCAAAGAACTCGTTTCTATGAACGCCTAGAGCTTTTTAAGAAAGACCCACATAGTAGAGTTCTACGTGACCATGCTCTAAAAGGAAAATATAAAGGCTATCGAAGTATAGACATAGAAGGTGATTTACGAGCACTTTACTATATTAAAAATGACATAGTTATCATCTTTGCATTCATCGGTTCTCATAGTGAACTATATTAATAAATTCTTGTAGTTTAGTATTTAAATCCAAAAGATTATCATAAAAGGTGTTCCAGGTTTTACCCGTTGAGCTCACCATTTCGCTTATGTTTAGTTAACCTATGATTATGCTATGATTTACCCAAATGGATAATCAAAAGCAAAATCCAGAAATTCAGCCAACACAAAACCTGCAAAACGTCTCTTCTCCGCAAGACCCAAGTACATCAGATTTTGCACAAGGACCTCACCTAAAACAACCCACAAGTCAGGACAGCAGTTCAACAAAAGGAAAATTTGGGCTAGCTCTAAATATCAAATGGCCGCCTAGACTGGCGGTAAGTGCCGTAGCAATCTCCTTAGTTTTCGCTGGATTAATAATATACGGCCATGTTTTAAACCTAGTCCCCGAAAACTGCAACAGTGTAAAAACTGTTTGCAGTAACTACAACTCTCTAGTTGCTCATCTTATACTGACTGCAACAGCACTCCTTGTTAGTGTTATTGTCATAAGGTTATTGGTCAGCAAAAAATGGTTACCTACTTTGCTAATTGTCTTACCAGCAGCTTCGTTAGTGGGTTTTAGTTTTGAATCGTTCACCCTTAACTATATGCCTAGCTACTTTGCAAACACAAATAGTAGCGTAATTGGCTACCTCGGGTATGCATTAACAGCTCTTGTGCCACTTTTAGTAGGCTTCTTCATAGGTACAGTTATTTTTTCATGGACTAGTAAAAAAGCACTATGGATAACTGTGGCTCTATGCCTGATATTGACGGGTGCAGCATATTTCATAAACCCAGGCTACGAAAGCAGCACAATTACCTCTGAATCAAGCTCTAACAAACAAGCAATTAGCGAACAAAACAGTATTAACTTAGAAAACCTAGAAAAGCTGCCCCTTACTCTTTATAAGCCCAGCTTAGCTTCTCAGGGTTATAAATTTGATGGTGAGCGAGAATTAGGAAATAGCTTTACGGGGAATCAGGACGCTTCCCAAGCTGATTATTTAGAAATTCAATACAGTACTACAAATACTCAAACACTTACCCCCGGAGGATATAATTTTTACGAATTCGCCACACCAAACTACTATAATCCACCAACTGATTGTGGTGACAATATGCCAGCAATAGCTGGTATAGGCCACATTACAACTCCATGCCAATTAATTGGTCACTCTTCAACTGGCTGTAATGTTTATTTTTCAGCACCAACTTATACGACAGGTACCAATGCTTACTGCCAGATAAAATCTACGCTCGTGGTGATTAGTTATGAAACCGACCAACCTAATACAGGGGGTCAAATCCCAGAAGCTACTATATCTAACACACTCCAAATGTTTAATAGTCTTCAACAAGCAAGTGCTAAACAAATAGCTTCCCTTGAGAATCAATGAACTCAAGACATATTAATATTTGAAGCAAAAAGAATTTCTTTCCAGCTAAGCAATTCTAACCATAAGCCGTTCCAGTACGTTTGCCCCTGGTTCA
Source organism: Saccharimonadales bacterium (SeqCode) (assembly GCA_035510465.1). Taxonomy (GTDB): domain Bacteria; phylum Patescibacteriota; class Saccharimonadia; order Saccharimonadales; family DATKHC01; genus DATKHC01. The sequence continues at coordinate 221,639 of DATKHC010000021.1, read as the reverse complement.
CCATAGGAAAGTTACAGATTAGAAATTTTTATAAACCTTTGAGCTTGTTAATTTGTTGTTGACTCCTGTCTGTTAAATAGTTCGATTCTGTTATCGAATAGATTGTTATAGGATTCTGTGTAGCTCTCTGCGCCCATACAACATGCGTCTAATTATCATGGTATTATCTATGACAACATAGAAAATTAGGTAGTTGCCCACAAGAATTCTACGATATGTATGCTGTCGACTGTTGATTGACCGGTAAGGCGTTGTACTGAGTGGACTTGCGAGACGTTTTTTAATGGCAGCCTCAGCATTACTTACTAGTGTTTTTGCTGCTAACTCATTTTTAAGTTCGAATAATAGATAATCCGTAATCTTATCTAAATCTTCATAGAAAAGGGGAGAGTAACGGAGTTTAAAGCTTACCATTTACTTTTGCTTTAATTTTAGAGAACACATCTTCGTGTGTTAGGTTTTCTGCATGACTTTTTGCGTAAGTATCGGCCTCATCAAGAGCACGCTCAACATAATCTAGATGTGCCATTTTACTGAATTTATCAAAACTCATAGTTACCATAGAGGCCTTTCCGTTCATGGTAAAGATGATAGGCTTATTATTGTCGCTTACTTCTTTCTCTACTTCCGAAAAGCGGTTTCTTAAATCAGATATGGGTCTAATACTTATCATGGGGTGTGTCCTTTCAAGCTTATCATAATTATGATAACACATATCGCCAGACTTGTTTATTCCTTAATGCTATGTTCCATCTAACGATTTCACTCGCAACTACCTTATAAACCGAGTGCTCTAGGGTCACCAATACGCTTATGGTTATGCTAAAGTTAAGTTAGTTAACTAATCCTGTGATAAAAAATGAAACTCGAAAAAAATAGCAATGGCTTCTCGCCAATTGAAGTTTTGCTAGCATCATTAATATTGGTGGTTATTATTGCATGTGGTTTTCTTGTTTATCAACTTAGACAAAACCCAGCTAAAGCGGCTGGTATAACTGTGGGTACCTATACCTACAGTAATTATAAATTTCCATATATGCCTGCTGGCTTTGTATTGCAAAATAAACAGACTCCTAAAAATCAATTTCCAGAAGCCAACTACACGAGTTCTCTTACCTTAGACAAAATAGAGGTGGATGTAACTGATATCTGTAAATACAATGACTATTCATTGAATGGTGATGTCAATGTTTATAACAAAACAAGCAACGGCAAACCAGCAACCACAGATTATTCCATTCAGTGCAAGGACAATACCAACACGTGGCTGTTTGATATAACGGCTGCAAATGCCAATTATTGGGACATGACAGTTAGTCAAGCAGGTCCACTTACCTGTACTGGGAGTGGTAATGATACGGGTGGAGAAACATGTGGACCACCTTCGTGTAAAACCATTACGATAGATGGCGACAGTGCGTGCAAATAGCAAGCTATCGATTGATTCTAAATAGAGATTCCACTTCCTAACGCAAGGTGATTGATAGAAGCTGTCCCCTAAGTAGCTCATACCACTCACTAATTTCAGATAAGATATGATTCCAATTCGAAGTGAGGTGGCTCAACAGTTCACTTATGCTTAAATGAAGTAAATTTGTTACAATGTAATTCCTATGACAGATTATGTTACGAAAACAGATCTTGTAACCGCCCTAGATTCTGGGTTTAGTAATATATACAAAAAGTTAACTAAACACTTTGATGAACGTTTTGACAAAATAGATCAGGACATTGCAGGTATAAATAAAAAATACGATCATTTAATAACCACTCTCGACGCTTTTCTAAAACGTCTGGATGATATCGAAGTAGACAACACTGCTAGGGACGCACAACTCGCTAGGCTTGAAAGATGGATTGAGCAGGTTGCAACTAAGGCAGGCGTAAAGCTCGAGTATTAGTCACCTTTAGTATTTCATACCAGTCATTGATCTCTAACCATAATCTGTTCCCATACGTTTTTGCCTGGTTCACCAGATTACTTGTAATCGTGAGTAACCAGCGATTTTAATTAACAAAATTGCTATTGCGTATAAGTTGTATAATCAAATACAAGGAATAATATTAAAAATAAAGGACATCAAGATGACAACACTAACACTAGAACGAGAAAGTGCCATTTTTGGCTGTTTACAACCAGAAGAAGTTATTGAGCAAAACGAACGCATCATCGATGGGTTTACAGCAGAACTGGGTGGTTCACAAACTCGAGTGCTCATGGAAAGTACTATTCACGCACTCGTTCTCAAAGCGCTAACTGAAGAAGCTTAATTAATCAGCTTTAAGAAAAGAGTCTTTAATCAAGATGTATAAGATTCCTTAATGAAATCTCTAGGCTTTCATTCCATCTCAATATTTCACTAGTAATTCCCTTATAAATCGAATAGGGTAGGGTCACCAATTCGCTTAAGGTTAAATTGATTTGTTATTTTTTATGATTTGAGATCTAATATAGTTATATGGAGCTGAGACCTGATAAGAATAGACCAAATCGTTCTTTCGTAAGATTTGATACCGAAAGGGAACTTCGAGCTTCTCATATTTTTACAGGCCTTGCCTTATTGGATAGGTTGGGTTTAGTCCTGGGACTTAGTGATATAAATAAACTGGCAGATTTTGAACGAACTATTCCAGTTGAAGGGTCTGTTACGACAGAAGGGCTTACCTTACCGACTGAGACAGATAAGTCAGTTTCGCATACAAGACTAATCAGAATCTCTAAAATACTGGAGGACCAAGCAAGGTTAGCTGATGATGGTGGTTATCTAATGACCCCTATGTCTGATTTATCTGGTGATGAACTTAGGTTAATGGCTTCCGCAATAAATCCATATATTGCAATGCGGGCTGATGAACAACTCACACAAAAATCAGCGGATTTGTGATTTATTAGCAACTCATTTCTCTCCATTCAAACAGCTCTAACCACAACCTGTTCCCATACGTTTTTGCCTGGTTCGAATTGATTTCGTCCATTTGCTCAACAGATTAGTGTTAAAATGTATAAACTATGGCAGATATCATAACTAGCAAGAGCCTAGAAAAATCACTTGATAAGTTTGCAATCAAGATAATTAAACATATAGACCAGCAAGTAAATGGTCTTAGAGCTGACATCGCAAAAATAGATAAAAAATATGACCATCTAATCACAACTTTAGATGCATTCTTAAAACGTCTTGATAATATTGAAGTCAATGATGCTGCAAGAGACGCACAACTAGCTAGGCACGAAAAATGGTTAGAACAAATTGCTGCCAAAACTGGCGTTAAACTACAGTATTAAATAATTGTTTCCATTCAAACAGCTCTAACCACAACCTGTTCCCATACGTTTTTGCCTGGTTCACCATTTTTATGTCATAATATGCTTGTGCTTGCAGACTATGGAAAATCACATAGAATGATCGATATGGCGAATTTAGGGAGAAAAGTTGGTGAAATAGGTGAATGGCTAGGCTCGGGTACTCTCAACTTTTTTGGAAGACAGTTTGCTGGTAAAGATCTGCAGGCTGAGAGGCTTGGTATTTACTTTGGTGTAAAAAAGATCAGCGGTGGTGATATTATGCGGGAAAGTGTAGTCCCCGAGGAAGTTCGAGCAATTATCGATAGTGGTGAATTAAGCCCAACAGATATATACAAAGCTACTGTTCTTCCGTATCTAGGGCAAGTCGCATTTAAGGGGAAGCCACTTCTCCTTAGCGCGGTTGGGCGAATGAGTGGTGAGGAGCCTGCCGTAATAGAAACTGCTGCCGAAGCAGGTCATCTAATAATGGCAGTCCCCTATTTAGACATTACTGAGGATGAGTCTTTTAGAAGACTAGCATTTTCTCCAAGCAGAGGTAGAGCTGATGATACGCCCGAAGGACTTAGAAAAAGACTTGATGAGTTTAATAATTCAACTTCTTTAGTCCTTAATACTTACGAGGATATGGGCTTATTGGTAAACGTTGATGCTATGCAAGCTGAGGACATTGTATTTAGTACTTTAGTGCATCTATTGCACGAAAGAGCATCTGCGTAGCGTTATTAAGTTAGCGGTCGCTCTTGATTCCTGCATCAGATAGAGGCATGGTATAATTTCTAAAACTTGGAAAGGGAGAGATGAAGTCTTCTTTAGAGAAAGTACAGTTTTTCGAAAAGATGGAAGAACAGGGTGTAGCCTTAACTTTTGATGACGTCCGCTTAAGAACACAATCAGGCTCTGCTACAGAATTGCCAAAAGTTATAGATATCCAAAGTCAATTCTCAAGAGAGGTAAGTCTTAAAGTGCCCTTTGTAAGTGCAGCTATGGACACAGTTACTGGTGGCGACATGGCGATTGAGATGGCAAAACTTGGTGGCCTAGGGGTGATCCATTCTGCAATGACGATTGCAGAACAAAGAACAGAAGTGAGACGTGTAAAAAAGGAGGTTAATGGCCTCATTGAAGAACCAATATGCGTTGATCAAGATTCATCACTTCAAAGTGTCTTAAATATGTGCTTTGATCGAAAGTTTAATTTTCGGACATTCCCTGTGGTTGATGGTAATCGAAAGCTGGTTGGGGTAATTTCTGGTAAAGATTTTGAATACCCAGATGATTATTCCGGGCCTGTATCGAGTGCGATGACTCCAGTAGACAGTATAGTTGTGGCTCCGACAGGCACATCAATAGAGGATGCTTATCACAAAATGCAAAGTGCAAAAAAGAACACACTACCCCTACTAAGTGAAGATGGTACTGTTGGCGGACTTTACGTTTTCTCTGATGTTAGCAGAATCCATAGGAACATTGACCACTATAATGTTGATAAAAACGGTCAACTTATATCTGCTGCTGCCGTTTCAACTATTTCTCCAACCTCTGATACGATGGAAAGAATTGAAGCATTGGAGAAATATCTTGATGTGGTAGTACTTGATACTGCAGACGGCGATTCGTTTTACGCATTTAGAACGTTAGATCAAATTAAGTCTACGTTCTCAGATCTGGATATTGTAGTTGGTAATGTATCGGAGGGCGCCTCGGCTAGAGAACTAGCGGAGCATGGTGCGGATGGGATAAAGGTTGGCCAAGGGCCTGGATCAATCTGCACAACTCGTAGAGAAACTGGGATTGGTATGCCACAGGTTACGGCCGTTCATGATTGTGTTGAAGCACTCGGTAATGATTTTGCTGATGTACCAGTTTGTGCTGATGGTGGCATAGCTCAACACGGTGATATAGCAATTGCATTTGCTGCGGGGGCTCACTCAGTCATGATGGGAAGAATGTTAGCTGGCACAAAAGAAGCTCCAGGCGAGTTATTTACACGTTCAGATGGCAGTGTTTGGAAGCGATATAGGGGTATGGGCTCACAAGAAGCTCTACTTGAAAATGCAGCGTCCAGAGAAAGATACGGCGCGCAAGGCGGAGTATTTTTACCAGAAGGTATTGCTGCTCAAGTAGGTTATGAAGGCCCAGCTGATGGTGTACTGTCTTTATGTATACTGGCTTTACGAAAAAGTATGAGATACGTTAAAGCGCCAGACATTATCTATCTTAGGGAGAATACGAATTTACGACGCATAACGAATGCTGGATTACGCGAGTCACACCCTCATGACGTGGACTCTAAGTAATTGATACCTATCTAATTATTACCTGATCTGCGTTTGGCCCGACGCCGATCATCGATATTGGTACTTCTGTTTGGCTTTCTATAAATTCTATATATGCTTTTGCTTCACCTGGTAAATCACCAAACTGTCTAACATGTTGTATGCTACCATTCCAAGTTGGCAATGACTCATATGTTGGAGTTGATTGATCTAACTTACGTGCTGAATCAGGTGAGATATCTAAAGTTTTACCTTTACGGTCATAGGCAACGCATATTAGTACTTGTTTGCCAAAACGAGGGACCCAATCAAGCTTAGATATAATCATTTCGTCAGTGCCATTAATCATATTTGATCGTCTAATTTGCGGTAAGTCTAGATAACCAAGCCTACGCTTACGGCCTGTAGTTGTACCATATTCAGCATCAACAGTTGTCTTATCTCCATGTAGTTGAGCTCTTAAATCTGGGTCAAGAACCTCAGTTACAAAAGGTCCACCACCAACATGGGATTGGACTGCCTTAGCAACACCCATGACCTTATTAATTTTTTGTGGAGGTATGCCAAGTCCGGTAACTGCTCCACCCGAGACTGTGGACGTCGAGGTTGTGAAAGGGTACATCCCGTGATCTATATCTAATAGGAAAGCTTGCGCCCCCTCCGCTAAAACTCGAGCAGGATTTTCTCCACGAAGTCGCTGGTTCAAATAAAACACAGTATCAGTAACATACTTACCCACTTTAATCGCAGCCTCTATATACGCTTTAGCGACTTCTCTATCGTTAATTGTTCCCAGACCCGCTTCTTCTCTAAGTAGTCTTTGTGCTACCAGAGCATCATAAACAATGGTGAACAATTCTTCGGGATTGTTACGTATCTCTTCGGTTCTAGCACCGTAGCGCATGGCCTTAAATGCGGCAACTGGGGCAATGCCCGTTTTAGTACTACCTTGACTTCGATCTGGGTTGGCTTCTCTAAGCTCATCTTCGTATATGTGATGTGGCAGTATTAGGTGTGAGCCTGAACTCAACTTGAGATTATCTTTGGTGACCTCAATGTCTTTAGACTCTATATCTTCAATTTCTTCGACAAGTTTTACTGGGTTAACCAAAGTACCATTACCGATAATGTTCACTGTGTCCGGGTGTGTAATACCAGAAGGTGCCAAATGTAATTTAAGTACGCGTTCATCTGGGAGTACAACCGTATGTCCAGCATTATTACCGCCGTTAAATCTGGCTACAATATCATAATCAGCAGCAAGCATATCGACAAATCGACCCTTGCCCTCATCACCTCGTTGGAGGCCAACTAATACGTCAACTGACATCTCATCACAGGATAAAGTAGAAACTGTCACGTATCAAGCACTAGCAGAGATGATAATTATAAATAAGTAGTCAGCATACTTGAAGTATCAGTCCCTATGCTAAATTGGTACCTGGACTAATAGATAGCCATCGTATACTGGTTAATACCTCGTACCAACTGAGTGTTTCGGAACAAATAACCTTCCAATTCGAGTGGAGCGGGGTCACCAAAAGGATTGATTATTTATTAGAAATAGCGTATTTATAAGCATAAGTGTTGTAAACTATAGCTATTAATTATAAAAAGGAAATAAAAATGGCAGTTTCGAAAAAAGATGAAAAAAAAGTTGTAGATAAAGTATTTGGTAGCCTGAGTATAGTGGCTGCACTAATTTTACTTGCGTTAGGCGTTGTGTGCTGGGGGGTCGGTAAGAACGTTGTCACTACGGTTGACAGTAATCTAGCATCCCAAAAGGTTTACTTTCCGCGAGCTGGTACTCCTACGTTTAGTGCATCAGTATATCCAGCTGCGCAGCAATATGCAGGCCAACTAGTTAATAACGGAACATTAGCTAAGGCTTACGCTAACAATTATTTAGGTCCACAGATAAATCTAGTTGGTGGCGGCAAGACACTATCCGAGATAACTGCTGAAGCAGTTGCTGCTCCACAAAACGTTCCCCTTCAAGAGTTACAAGGTATTATGTTCCAACTGAATACTGCCCAGACTGAAATGTTATCGAGTGGCTATGCTGATTGGAGCGCAGGAACAGCGGTTAAAGACATTGGTGCTGTTGCATTAGTGGCTGGAGTTGTTTTACTAGTGATAGCTGGTGGTCAATTCATGATGTATAAGAGACTGAAGTAACAAACCCCTGCTTAGTTTAAGTTAGAATAAACACAATAATCAAAAATAAGTGTGCCCAAACCTTATAGATTGTTTTTGTTTTAAATAGTCGTAGAGGCGTAATCTAAAATGGCTCCATTCTTAAGAAGTTCTTGCCACTCGACTATTTCAGATAAGATACGATTCCAATTCGAAGTGAGGTGGTTCATCACTAGCTATATATCAGAAAAGTGCACTGATTGTTGCAATATGACAGTCAGTGCTCTATAATCATAAGCATGAGTAATACACCACCAACAATTCGTTTATCAATTACAAGTGACGTTCGGGAGGTACTAAACGTTGCCAAAAAACGCTACCCAGCCTTATCAGACCCTGAAATATTAAAACTTGGTTTGTCTAAGATTGCTACAGAGCGGGATGGAGTTCCAATATTTGAAAAAGAACGTGACGAGATTCGCCGCGGGGCAGCTTATGCCGTAGGACAGGATTATCTACGGGACCAGGAGGAAGATGTATACACTGCAGACATGGGAAAAAAGGTAAGCTTCTCGTGAGTAGATCGGTTACATTTGGAGTATATACGACCCAACTACCATTTCTGGACACAAAAGAGGCAAAAGTACGTCCTGTAATCGTGGTCAGCCAACCTCATGGTAAACATAACGTAATTGCAATAATACCTTTATCCTCAAAACCAAATCAGGAGGCTGTAGACATAGCCCTTAGTCACTGGCAGAACGAAGGTCTGGTAAAGCCTTCTATCGCCCGAGTGCATAGAATTACGACCATACTACAGTCGGATTTACTTACTGAACTTGGGCAACTTGATACAAGTGACATAGAGGCACTTAAAGAATCAATACGGACTTTTCTGAACTTACAGAAACCACCTGTTGCTGAACCTCTACCTGGTGACGTTCTAGGTTCCACTCCCTTAGGGGATGCTATTTAGAGAAGGTATACCTCTAAGCGGTTCATACCACTCATTTATTTCAGACAAGATATGATTTCAATTCGAAGTGAGGTGGTTCACCAAGAACCCTATTGCATAAGCGAGTACAATTAATAGTGTAATAATAGTCCTTTTAAGGACAGGAGATAAAAATGACACTAACCCAAAATGAATTAGACCCTAGTCTAGTTGTTGGAGACAGTCTAATTGAAGCACGAGAACTAGCCTCAAACTTTGCACACACCGCAGAACAGGAGAGAGAAAACTCACCCCAAGCTGGTAGATTAGCGGGATCTGTCCACGAAGTACTTAGACTGTATTTTATTGGAGACGGAGGATTCGTTAGAGATGGTGAACCAGGCACCCCACAACCCGAAAGCCAATCAGCCGATATTTCAGAGGTGACCTTAGTAGTAGGTAGTTTCCGAGATCTTATCGATCAACGAAGGGTTAGTAGGCAGGAAGCTTCCACCAAATCTCGAATTGATCAGGATCTCCCTTCCTTTGCTACGGTATAGCTTTTGACCGAATAGAGATTTTTCAAAGCTTCATTCCACTCCTCAATTTCCAACCAAAAACCATTCCAATACGTTTGCCCCTGGTTCCCCAGAATTATATAAATACTGTTGAAAGTGTACTTTTGGATGCTTTTGGTGTTTGTTCGTTATTGCATTTTTTGAACACGACATTATATGTCCTTTCATTATTTGCTTTATTGAACAAAGCCTAGCAGTTTCCCTAACACCCTCCTTCCTAATGATGTGAGTAGTAATGATAGCTTGGTACCCATATCATAAAGCTACTGTTTTATCTAGTATGTGCGCTCTATCACATGCTTTAATTGTGCTGAGGTATATAATGAGTTTATGGTCACGAGGTCATTGGTCGGAGTGCCAACCGGGAAAGTCATAGACGAAAGTATCGTCGCTCACTTTAGTGATGGTTTACTTATGCACTTCACGAATGGTGAAACAATTATCAACGGTCTTGATGAACCGGAGGGAGTGTATCTCATTAAAGAAGGTTTCGTTAAAGCGTATTCCTTATCAAAGGCTGGTCTTGCTAATCTTCTATTGATTCACGAGGCAAGTGAATTCATACCGCTTCCCTGGGCTTTGGATGGAGCACACACGACGGGATTGTACTACGAGGCAATGACCGACGTTACTGTCCTACGAGCTTCTAAAGATAAGTTGCGTAGCGCCATGGGCAATAATACCTGGCTTTCCCAAGAGGTAATGAAGCAAGCAGTTAATATTATTAACGTTTACACCCAGAGAATACAAACCTTAGAATTTAGGTCAGCACGCGGAAGATTGATATCAGAGTTACTTTATTTAGCTGAAAGATTTGGTGAAAAACATGGCAAAGAAGTGCTCGTTAATGCACCCATAACCCATCAAGATATAGCTGATTCAATTAATATGACACGAGAGACGGCAAGCAGAGCCTTGGAACTGCTTTTTGAAGAAAGGCTGGTGGGTCAAAAGAACCATCTTTTTACGGTTCTTGACTTGTTCAAGCTACAGGCAGCGCTTAGCTAAAAATGGTAACAGATGGAACTTTTAGAAATTCGTTCCATCTAAGAATCTCACTTACAATTTTCTTATAAACCGAGTGGTCTAGGCTCACCATGTAAGTAGTATTTTGTTAGTACCTATGCTTGATTAGTCCTTCTTTGAACTATCTGTTATTATGCTGATGTTTACTTAACAAAAGAAAGCATAAAAATGGCAAAATCAGACAGAAAGACAGTAGATAAGATTTTTGTGCTACTTGGCTTAGTGATGGTGGTTGTATTAGTTGTAGTTGGTGGATTGGCTTGGAAAGCAAGCTCTTTTGCCAAGTCTAGCGTAGAAACGCAACTGGGGGCTCAGCAAATATTCTTTCCACCTAAAGGTAGCCCCGCTATCTCTGAACTACCTGCTGCTGACCAAGCACAGATGAATAAGTACGCTGGGCAGCAGCTTGTTAACGGGGCTCAAGCCAAAGTCTATGCGGATAACTTTATTGCTTACCATTTAACACTAGTTGCTGATGGCCAAACCTACTCTCAGGTTAGTGCTCAGGCATTAGCGAATCCTACAAATGCTCAACTCAAAGCTGAAGAACAGACGTTATTCCAGGGCGAAACATTGCGAGGACTATTACTGGGTGATGGCTATTCTTACTGGACGTTTGGACAAATAGCCCAATGGGCAGCTGTAGCAGCGTTTGTTGGTGCAGCAGTTATGGCAATTTTGGTATTGCTTGGTCTGCGACACTTGTCTAACTCATGATAGTTCTTAAGCTGGATTCCACTCCGAAGCGAGGTGGCTCACCATTTCACTTACGCTCATTCCATCAGTCATAGCTATTTATTTAGTTCATTTTCAATTAAAGTGAGTTTTGTATGGGCAAGGTCATAGACAAGAAGAGAGCACTATCTTTTAAAGATAATGCTCAACTTTACGAAAAGGTGAGACCCGGTTATCCGGACACTTGGATCTCAGATTTACAAGAAGTAGTAAAGCTTAACAAAAAAAGCAAAATTCTCGAGGTCGGTTCTGGAACAGGCAAAGCAACTTCGGACTTAATTAAAGTCAGTAAACATGTAACTTGCTTAGACCCCGCGAAAGAGATGTTAGAAATTGCTGAAAGTAAATTTCCAACCCTAAAGTTTATAAATTTAACTTTTGAAGAGTTTAATTCTGATGAACTCTACGACCTTATTATCTCGGCCACGGCCTGGCACTGGGTAGACCCAGCAGTCGGTTACAAAAAAGCATATGACCTACTTGTAGAGTCGGGCTTTATGGCGATAATTCGCTACTATCATATAGACTCTGATCCCAAATCATTCCACAATCGAGCTCAATACATTTACGAGTATTACAATAAGGCTACTTCATCAAAGCGTCACGCAGAACAGTTAAATCGAATTAAAGAAGACGCTTTGGCTCTTAACAACAACTATTTTCAACTTGTAAAAAAGTTTGAATATAAATGGCAGGTAAATTATTCCATCGAGGATTACTTAGCATTGAGGAATACCTATTCTGACCATATTACAATGGACCCCGCGGATAGGCTAAAAATGGAGCACCAACTAAAAGAATTTGCCCAAAAAGAGTTTGGTGGGAAGTTAACAAAAAAATATACCACGGTATTATTTATAGCAGCGAAACCCTAGACTTCTCCAAGCAATTAGCCCTAACTATTAACCACTTCTGGAACTGAGTTAACTCAGTTGTTGAATGTATTTTAATGCTTGATGGGCCAAAGTTGTTATTATGGAACTGTGAAAAGAGCGATAATTATACACTGTTGGGGTGGCAACCCAGACTATGCCTGGTACCCATGGGTCAAAAAAGAACTTGAAAAGAAAGGGTACGAAGTTATTGTCCCTTCCATGCCAGAGACTGATATGCCTAAAGCAGCCTTGTGGGTCCCAAAGTTGAAAGAAATAATTGGCACACCCGATGAAGACTTAGTGTTAATTGGTCACAGCATAGGCTGTGCAACAATTATGAGGTATTTGGAGTCAGTAGACGACGGTCAAAAAGTAGGTAAAGTAATATTTGTAGCTGGTTTTACTGATAACTTAGGATTTGGAGAGATAAAAAACTTCTTTCAGTACCCAATTAACAAAAAGAAAATAAAAAAATCTGTAAAACGGGGGATAGTCGCAATACAGTCCGACAACGACCCGTATGTCCCATTTAGCAAGTTTAAAGACGTATTAGAAGCTGATTTTGATGCAAAACTAGTAGTAAAGCATGGTGCGGGGCATATGTCTGGACCTGTAGATGATGAAGAGTCATGTTTAGAACTCCCTGAAGTTGTGGCGGAAGTAGAATGAGTAGCTTTAATGAAAATAGCCAAGAGTCTATTGCAGAATTTGTTCTAAGTAATCTCCCTCGGCATAACCTGTCCCCATACGTTTTGGCCTGGCTCATCATTTCTTAAACAACCTTGTGTTATTCTTAAAAACAGGATGGAAAAACAAACTCAAGAATCAATTGATCCTCAGTTAACCCCAAAACCCAATCCCAACCTAACCCAAAATCCCTATGTTTCATTACCTCCTAAACCGAATTTAACGGAAGCCGAGGCAGAAGCTTTACTAACTATTAATAGACTTCAGCCTACCAAACCGACTAAACATTCAAAAAAGTTTCCAATAGCTATAGCAGTTTTATTATTAATAGTCATCGCGACGTCTTTATATGCAAAATCAGGTCATAGTACTAAGAAAACTTCGGGTAGCTCGAGTCCAAGTGTTAGCCTACCGAATGCAAATAACCCGGTCAACGACAACGGTTCAATTAACCAACAAGTACAGTATTGTTCTAATATAATTAACGGAAACTCCGTCTGCTGATCTAAACATACTTAAATAACAATGCAGGTTTGTTATAATGCCCCTACAGGCAGGAGGTCAATATGTCGGTAGAATTTACTGATCTAGGAATACATATAAAGGTTAAAGATATTGTTAAGTCCAGAGAATTTTATGAAGGGCTTGGGTTTGTTCCTGTATTTGGGTATGGTGACGACGCTTTTCGAGCGACATTGCCGGATGGCTGTGGCTCTGCGTCTGAACGTTACCACGGCGTGACGTACAACCTAACTGAAACCTCTCAGCTAGAGATAGCCGATGGTCATATAGCTGTAAAACCGGAAACGTTTGGTGAGGAAATTGCATCAGCCAAAATATCAGGTATGGTGAAGGTTAAAAGCCTTCTTCCACTTGTCGATAAACTGAAAAGCTACATGAAGTATCCAGTTAAGAAATACTACTGGGGAACGATAGAAATAGCCGTAAGAGATCCTGATGGCTTTGTTCTAATATTTATTGCCCCACATAGCGATGAAGAATATGATGCTTTATCAAAGGTAGTAGGTGATATTGAGATTGTACAGCCTGGCAAGTAGCATGAAAAAGCAATCATCAACAAACGATGCCCCGAGTGCCCCGTACATACTCTCACAGACAATTATCAGCAATAATCTTATCTTTGTATCAGGGCAAGTCCATGTTCTCCCAGATAACACTTTAGTTGAAGGCTCTACTAAAGATAAAGTGGCCCAAATAATGAAAAACATTGAAGCTATTTTAATGTCCGCCGATGCCAAACTTGATGATATTGTCAAAGCGGTTATTTACGTTACCGATATGTCAGTAATGCCAGAATTGAATGAAGTTTATCCAACATATTTCACTGAACCATATCCTGTGAGGGAAGCTGTTTGTGTTCAAGCTCTTCCGCTCGGTGCAAATATCGAAATAAGTGTGATTGCTGGCAAGTAAGCTTTACCTATAACATAAATAGTCACCGTACACTTACGCTGCTTTGCTACGTTTTGTTAAACTTATCATATGTGAGTAAGGTTAAAATCCCACCACTCGAATATTAAGAGATTTCAGCGCTCTAAAACTTTCCAATACGTTTGCCCCAGCCTCACCAATCTATCTAAGACGTACTTACATCCATATTGATATATTGCTTCATCTTGATAACCATAATGACTTATACTATTAATATAAAAGTGGAGAATATAAAAACCCTTTATAATTACCAACTGAGAATTACGATGGGTAACAATGACGGCTAGGCTTCCAACCCCGGATGGTGATGAAAACGATTGGGGTACTGTACTTAACGACTTCTTGAGTGTGTCACTCAATAGTGATGGGACTCTAAGTAGTGCTGCAGTCAACGCTAGTGGCGGGGCTGTGGGGTGCCAGGACCCACCGGTGCTACAGGCGCAACTGGCCCGACTGGCGGGCAGGGAGCAAAGAATGTTGATAAGCTAAAACCGGCAAAAATTCGGGAATATGCTATGAAGAACTTTAGCCTAGATCGCGTAAAGTACCTGTATCAAGCATATTTCGAACAGCTATATACACTTTGGGATGAAAATGGTTGGTACTCAAGCTGGGATAGAGGCGTCGCCAAATACAAGAGATATACCAAATATTATCCTCGGTACGCCCTGAATCTGGATGGTCAATTCGTTCGATGCCAAATCGACTTTTATGGTCCGTAGGTAGAATTGCCGTAACTGGATTCGCTAACTATTGCTTCCTCCGGCTTGCTATTATAGTTAATTAGTGTTTTAACCAAGCCGGTTAGTCCTAAAATTATTAAAAGAGCTGCTCCAATGTGGGCCATGAATTCTTTTCTATTCATCTGTTTATTCAGCAGCTGCTCTTTTATGCCACTCATTTTTTCAATATCTTTTTATCTTTAACCTTATGCAGCTATAAATATATCATATCATTCTGTGCCGTCAACGTATAATCAAGCAAAATGGACAGTTGAGCTAATAAATCCTACGCGTTGTCACCAGAGTTATTTTTATAGATTCGGGTAAAACCCATCTATAAATCGCATTTTCGGAGTATGCCTAGGCACGGATGGCAGGGGGCTGTCAGAAAGAAACTCTGACCCCGAAGAGTCGCTAAGCTGCGAACCTGGGGCGGTTATCAGATTTCCGGGCCTAGTAAGTTTAGGAGCAACATTTCTTCGAACAAGGCCGTCAATAAATACCCCTCGGGTAGAAGACTCCAGTTCCGGCAACTGATCTAATATAGCCTGACTTGGCTGGGGCTCCACGATAGTTGGCTGTTGCCCAATTGGTTTGTCGGCGTATGATTTGCCCCGGTTAACTATACCTAGCAGAATCACGGATAGGTAAAAGAGAAATACAATAGGGATCACTACAATAAACTGGGAAATAGGGTCATATGTAAATGGTAGGATAACAGCTAAAACAAAAGAACCTATGATGACGTGCTTTTGATAGTGCATTAACTTTCTGGGTTTAACCGGACGAATACGATTGATGAAAAGTACGATAAGTGGAATTTGAAATATTAACGTAAAAGCGATAATTGTGTTTACGACGTAATTTAAATACTCATTGGCAGAAATAAGCGGCTTGACTTGAGCGGTTGAGTAACTTGCGAAAAAGTGAAGTGACTGAGGGATTAGTATAAAAAATGCGAAACCTGAACCAAGCAAAGCCAAAAAGAACGACGAAAGAATTATTTGTACAAGAAGTGGTTTCTTTATTTTTATCGGTAGAGCAGGCTCTATAAACCGGACCAGGTGATAGATTATTATTGGCAGAGTAATAAACGCCCCAATCATAAAGGCAATCTTCATTACAAAGTTAAAGCTTCCGGCGGGGGAAGTATAGTACAGTGGGAACCCCAGAGGATGTTGAATTACTCGGATAATCCGCACTCTCAGTACGTAACCAATAGCTCCGCTAATCGTCAAAGACAACAATACCCACAGCACTCTTCTACGAAGCTCGCCCACATGTTCACTAAATGTTTGTTTCATTGACCCTGCCCCCTATATGGCCGGTCTTAACTTGATTTGTCTGTCTTCTTATCTCCGCTTGCTTTTTTTGAGGTCGGTTCGCTATCTTCTCCGTTAAAGCCCTTGCGAACTTCCCGCATGGATTGGCCAATACTCTTTGCCAAATCCGGTATTCTTTTAGCACCGAAAAGCAGAAGGATTATAAGTAGAACAATTAACAGCTCTTCGACTTTACCCATTTTTTATATCTATCTCCACTTACGATTATATTATAGACTGATTGTAAATGTTATAGTTCAATATGTAAATGCTTTTTACTAGACTACGACTAAAGAAATTAATAATACGGTGTGGCTTAGCTGTCATTCTGTTCTTGGCGCTTGCGCTACCGGCAGTAAGTTGGGCGGATGCTGATTACGGCAATAGCACCTATGCAATTGTCCATACGGGGAATCCTGCTCATCGGGTAGTAACTCGACAGTTATTATAAATCCGACCAATAGCGTAGTTAACCTGGGCAACTACATTAATTTTACTAACGGTTCTGGCCAACAAATTTACGGATCTGTGAATGAGCAGTACGTGTTTACTGCACCGTCCACCAATAACCAGATGATTACTTATACGCTAGTCATAGTTTAGTATTAATAATGCCAGCTCCAGCAACCCTACGGTGACTTTTGCTATTAGACCCTCTTCTATACCGCCCTTTACTTTAGGTGTCGGCCAAACTGTTAAAAAATATGTGGGTGGTAATAACAAACAGGCTATAGCTATTAGCGTAAATAGCATTAGTCTTGGGAAAGTTGGGCTAACTGCGTGGAGAACTACTCCAACTAGTCCTAGCCATTCTGGTTTATCAACCGCTGTTGATTTAGATTTGGGTATATCGCTAGTTGCTATTATAGCTGGAGTAACTCTACGCGTTTACCTTGCACGTAAACGACGTCAATCCAAGAAAGACCAGATCAAAAACAACGATACTGGGATAACTATTCGGCCAAACAGCTTCAATAAACCAAGCTAGGACCAAACTGATCATTAGCTACTGACCAGGTGCCTTGTGATGAGTTGAGCACGCCAATTAGCTTTTGGTATGATATTCAGATGCCCAAAGTCTATAAAAATACACATGGCTTTTCCGTGCCTGAAATTGCGATAATTGCTGTAGGCGTTGGACTACTTATACTTGTGGGTTGGGTTGTCTATAACCATTTTGATGATTCAGACTCGGCAGTTATTCTGCGTAAGCAACAATATATAGATAAGTATATAAGCGGTCTTAATGTGGGGGATTACACTTCCTTTGGCAGCTCACTCTATAATCAAGGTTACCTAACATTCTCCCTATACACCACAACTCAATCTTTGATTAACAGCTACTCAGAGGGTAGTTTTGGCAATAACACAGCTTACAGCAAAATTATATGTGTTGATCTAATACCGAAATCTTACACGTACGGTACGGTTGAAATTAATAGCAACGGTAATACAGCCACTCTACCTATTGACGTGTTCACGCCAACTTCAATTAGTCCTACTAAATACACCGCAGACTGGCTCAAAAATAACGGAACTTGGCAACTTAATAACGCTGAATGTTCATAGGTTGATTTAACGGATACCAAAACCTGAAATACACACAACTAGCCTGCTAAGGTCCCCTCAACTGACATAATTCTTGTTTGATTTGTTTGTTATTATTGTCTGTATGGACAAATTAAAACCCAACGAACACGTTATTCACCCGAAAGAACTACTTAAAAAAGAACAAAGTGGCTTCGCATTATTTAATCAAAAGTTTGCTATATGGATTGGTACACATGTGGGATCAATGTACTGCTTCTATTTGTTTAACGTTATTGCGCTGCTATCCGTTAAAGCAGCCTTTGAAACCCATAATCTTGTCCCCATAGTTAATTGGGTATCAAGTAACTGGATTCAGTTGATTTTGCTGCCAGCGATTATGGTAGCTCAGAATGTCGCCCAAGCCGCGACGGATGCCAAGGCGGAGAGCGACCACAAGACGCTTACGTATCTTGCTAATTTGCAGGATGAACAAATGACAGAGTTAAAGAACCAAAATGAGATTTTAGAATTCCTGAAGAAAAAAACCCAGGCTAACTAAGACTTAAAAAGAATTTCTTAACTCGGCTAAATCAGATGGTCGCTGGGGGAGGTGTATTAGAGTCCGGCGTTGGTGTTGGTGGAGTAGGAGTAGGTGGTTCAACTGGGGATGCCACAACTATGGGTGGTTCATCCAGCACCTCTTTAATGGTTTCTATAAATTTTTCCAAGGCAACTTGCGATTTTACTAAATATCTATTTGCTCCTAAATCTGTGGCCCGAGCTTTATCCTGTGCCTGCGATAGAGCAGTCATCATAATTACTTTAATGCCTTTGGTTTCAGGGCGGCTTCTTAGAATCTCTAAGGTGTCAAAGCCACTGATCTTCGGCATCATAACGTCTAAAATAATAATATCGGGATTTTCTTTTGTGACGATCGACAATGCCTCTTCGCCGTCTTGAGCTATCGCGACAATATAGCCCTCCGCTTCTAATCTGGTCTTATATAAACCTCGTAGTGAATTATCGTCTTCGACTAGTAAAATTTTTGACACTTAATTGTTCCTCTCTTAAAACTAGGCATTTAACAATAATGATTTTAGCATGATTTAAAAGGCTAAATCAGTGACGGCTGTTAATTGCCTAAGGCTTTAATCGTCTGCCTAACTTCTTTATCTACCCCATCGATAAAATCATATTTTTTTATTTCGTATTGATTAACCCAAGCAAAATCTGAAAAATCATGAGGATTGATCTCAACCTTACCAGACTTATAAAGAGCAGAAAATACTATGAGTACCCCAGGGATTTCGTCTGGTCTTACAAATGTTACGTCATTGATGAAATTGAATGGTCCTTTAATTTTGATGCCTGCTTCTTCAAGAGCTTCTCTCTCTAAAAGTTTAAATATGGCATCCTCGAAATCAATAACGTCGCCGTTAAGGCGGGTAGGGGAGTTTAAATCAAGATCTTCCCACTCCAGCTTGCCTCCAGGAAGAGCCCATCTGCCAGGATGAGTTATTTCCCGATCACTGCGCTTTAGGATTAGGCATCTTTTATCAGACGCGCGGCAGACAACTACATTAGCAACAAAATAGAATAATTTATTCGGTTTAGCTGCTTTTAAACTTATTTTTCTAGCCTTCATCTTATTAATTAAACAGTATCATTGATGTTCTTAGGATTAAACCCTCAGTTAATTGACGACGTCCTTGTACATTGAAAACCAGTGAATATATTCCAAAAATATTAAGTGCCTAAACACAAAAAAATTACTAAGGTTTATCCACAATATCTGAGAAAAGTTAATTTGTAAAAATTAGCATAATCGATTACTGTATGACTTGAAAGAAACGGTGCTAGAAGTACTAAAAGCTAATGAGTTAAGATCAACACTAAATGGTAAAAAAATTAAAAGGTGTTAATAAGGTAAGGTTAGTTATTACAGCTGCTGCGGCAGTTTTTTTAGTGGGTGGTTTTATATTTGCTCATTCAGCCCATAAAGCTCTAGCAGCTTGTTCGACCGGTACTACTGACGGCAGTGACAAACTGTCTGTTAGTGTAACCTCAGCAGGTACATACAATGTATGGACTAGACTTCAAATACCCTCAACGACCGATAACTCAATCCAGTTACAAGTTGATGGTTCTACCTGCTATACGGTTGGCGGAGGTGCATCGTTGGTACCCAATGCCTGGACTTGGGTCGATACTGGTACCTCAAGTTCTCCAATACAAGTTACATTGGGTGCTGGGACGCATACATTTGAATATGACGCTAACGAGCCGGGCATCGAAGTAGACAAAGTTTTGTTCTTGACTGATTCAAGTTGTGTCCCTCAAGACGTACCTGGTAACCCGAACGAATCTGGATCAAATTGTACGCCTGCACCAACTCTAACCGCCCCTGTGTATATAAATACGGGCGGCTCGGCATATACGGACTCAAACGGTGTAAATTGGCAGGCAGATGAATACCATCACCAAGACGATACTTATGGATCGACTGGTGGTCAGTCGATTGGCGGTGATGGCACAGCTTGTACCACACAACTGGCTAACGAAAACTGTACCACAAATACAATCACAGGCTCTGGAGTTGATCAAACAATTTACCAAACTGAGAGATGGGGTGCATTCCATTATGACATCCCAATGACCAACGGTACCTATAGCGTAGTTTTGAAATTTGCTGAAATAAATCCTTCTTCCGGGACCCGGGTCTTTAATGTTGCAATTAATGGCGCCACAGTACTTAGCAACTTTAATATAGCTCAGCAAGTAGGTAACTACACAACTGATGACCAGAGCTTTCCCGTAACCGTCACAAATAGTGACCTGAACATAACCTTTACTGCTGATCAAAACAGTGCAGCGATCGATGGTATAGAAGTCCTACCGCAAGCACTCCCTCCAACACCTACTGGTGTAGTTACTAAAGCCACAGCGTATAACAGTGTTAGCGTAAACTGGAATGCCGTCACTACCGACCCAGGCGGCCCAGGCATTGGCGGCTACTATGTCCTGCGAAATGGCGTGAGTATTACGAAAATAGTTGGTGCGACCACCACCAGCTACACAGATAGCACAGTCGCTGCTAACACCAGCTACTCTTATACCGTGGAGTCTTATGATACAGGTGGCGTAACCTCAACTCAGTCCACCGCATCCAATGTAACTACCCCCAAACAACCGGATACTACACCACCTTCTGTGCCTACAAATGTCTCAGCAGTCGCCAATAACCCTAACCAAGTTACAGTCACATGGTCAGCCAGTACGGATAGTACGGGCGGAGGTGGCATAGCTGGATATATCATTCTAAGAAACGGTGCACCACTTAACACAACTCTTGATCCTAACTTAACCTATCCGGACACAACAGTATCTCCAAGTACGACCTACAACTACACAGTTGAAGCTGAGGATGTTGTCGGTAATGTATCTGCTGCTTCTTCACCTCCTGCGCCTGTTACAACTCCAGCGCAGACTGGTAACCTGACTGCTCCTAGTGACCTTCAATTTAGTAACATAACCCCTACTAGCCTAACCCTATCCTGGAAGGGTTCGACTGACGTCGGTGGGCCTGGAGTTGCGGGATACTACATTATTAGAAATGGTGTAACCGTTGGCCAGGTTGGGGTTGTTACAAGCTACAATGACACCACGGTTTTGCCAAATACTCTATATACTTATCAAGTTGAAGCTTTCATAACTCCCACAGAAGTCTCAGCACTTTCGCCTTCAGCTAGCATCACCACACCGAGTACGGTCGGGAATCAAAAGCCTTCTGCTCCGACTAGTTTGACTGCTAAGGTAGTTGGCTATAATCAGGTCAACTTAGGTTGGGGAGCCAGCACTGCTTACGATGGTGCTAAGATTGCAACCTACTCTGTATACAGGAATGGCTTCTTGCTCGACAAAATACCTGGTACGAATATATCTTACGGAGACACAGTTGATACGCCTAATAAAACATACACCTACACAGTTACTGCAATTGACACTAATGGCCTAAAATCTCAAACATCTAACAGTGCCTCGGTGACTACAATTCCAAATCCCAAAGCAGCTAGCCTAACTGGCACTGTATATACCAAGCGCTCAGGTAAACCACTAACTGGTGTTGGAGTACAGGTAATCCAGGTTGGGCCAAATCTCCGCGCCACCACTAACTCCGATGGAGTCTATCTGATAAGCTATATTGTCCCCAAGAGTAGTACCACCGTTTATTACGGTAAAGGCGGGTACATATCAAAAGCTCTACACTTGGACTTCAAAGCTGGTAAAGAAGTCACCCAGAACGTAACATTAGAATTATAGAAACGTATAAGGATAGCTAAATGGAACCAGATAAAGATAAACCTAAAGAGCCTACGACTAGTTCTAAGACGACTAAGTCAAGTGTTCGAAGCTATGTAGTAACTATAGTCATTGTTCTGGCGGTTGTTGGTCTGGGCGCGCTATTTGCTAATTGGCGTTCATCCGATAATGGTGTCCCCAAAGTTTCTGCCATTTCACCCGCACCAGCTCAAGTTAGTATTACAAGTGCTGGTTTTATTCCGGCTACAGTCACGATCGTTCAAAACCAGGCAGTAATATGGACAAATAACGACAGTGCCCCTCACCAAGTTGACTCTGATCCTTATCCGAAAAATAACGATCTACCAGGGTTTGATGACACACAGGCCATTGGTCAAAACGATAGCTATTCATTTACATTTGATCAAAGAGGAACATTTACCTATCACGATAACCTGAACCCCTACAAACTCTTGGGAACAGTAATAGTTAAGTAAAAATTCATTCATTTAAGTCGTGATTTTGGTTTTGAGAAGCGCTGAAGCTTAATGTATAGTTAGGTGGAATAATTGCTTATGATACTTCTAATAGTTCACGTCATTTTTGCTTGCCTTAGTATCCCCTTGATGCTACTGGCTGTGGTCAATGAGTTAGCTGGATTTGTCAAAAATAAGCAACTGTTGCCTAAGCTTTCGGCTGTGGCTTTCGCGGGTTTAGTAACTACCGGAACAGCGTTAATAGTGGTGGATCACGCTCGGATCCTATCCACTTGTTTGAGTGGTCTACTATACCTGAGTGGTTTATCTGTTCCTTACCTGGTGTTTCGAAGACTAGACCGCGAAAAGTCTATTAGCTAGGAAGAAATAAAAATGTCAAAAGATTGGGACTTTAGCGAACTAAGTGCGCTTTTTTTGAACTGTACACTTAAAAAAAGTCCAGCCGTTAGCAATACGAACGGTCTCATTAAAATTAGCAAGGCCATCATGACCAAGCATGAGTTAAATGTGAAGTGCTGCGGCCGATTGACTTTGACATAGCAACAGGCGTTTATCCTGATATGCGAGAGCACGGTTATAAGACCGATGATTGGCCCAAAATCCAATCTAAAGTTATGAAGGCCGACATTTTGGTATTAGCTGGTCCAATTTGGCTGGGCGATAACAGCTCAATTATGAAACAAACAATTGAGAGGCTTTATGGCAATTCCTCGATTTTAAATTCAGCTGGTCAATACGCCTATTACGGTAAGGTTGGAGGCTGTTTAATATCCGGTAATGAAGACGGTATTAAGCACTGCGCAATGAATATTCTATATAGCTTGCAACATCTCGGTTACAGCATTCCTCCACAAGCTGATGCAGGATGGATAGGCGAGGCGGGGCCTGGCCCAAGTTACCTAGATCCAGGCTCAGGAGGCCCTGAAAATGATTTTACGAATCGAAACACTACTTTTATGAGCTGGAACCTAATGCACGTTTCTAAGCTACTCAAAACGCACGGTGGCATACCTGCATATGGCAATCAAAGGAGCGAATGGGACGGCGGCAAGCGCTTTGATTTTGAAAATCCAGAATACAGATAAAACAGGCTAGATTAACAGGGGTTAGTTGTAAAAGGTTTGTGCTAAATATCACATTGATTTTTTAAAAATCAGGTTCAATATTGAAATTAGACAAACAAATGTGAGCTAGGAAAAATGGAAACAAAACCGAAAAGCCCCGTCGCTATTTGTGATCAAATAACTGACCTGATCGGAGAGGTAGTTCCTGATACCGACGGCCCAATTACAGAACACGAACGTTACCGACTGGTTCGTTCTCACATCGAAGCACCAGATACCAAGCCTCAGGTAGAAGAAGAGGAAGCAGAACTGCCGCCATCCACACACTTAAAAGCCGAAACTGACGCAATATTTGCGAAGATTGAGGCTGATTTAGGCGCCTATTCAATGGTTGGCGTTTCTAGGTCCTAAGAAGCTCCGCGTTTTTATCTAATTCGCTTTTGTCTGCTAGTTTAATTCGATCTTCATCAAACGCTACTTCACCGTCTTTTATGTAGGCAGCTTTTGCCGAAGTTATATCTGTTTCTGTTTGAAGTGGGATAACACTCAGGTGGGCATGAGGGACTCCAAATCCATGAACGTTATAGCCGACCCGGGTAGGTTTAAGTATCTCTTTTAATTTGTGGCCAATTTTTTTGGCTGTGATCATTATGTGTGCAGCCAACTCATCTGGTAAATCAGTAAAATGATCAACGTGAATCTTCGGTACTACTAAACACTGACCTGGATTTATTGGTCGAATATCTAAAAACGCTAATACTTTTTCGTCTTCGTATACTTTTGAAACAGGTATATCTCCAGAGAGTACTTTACAAAAAATACAATCGCTCATTGACTTAAGTATACATTGATACTTACTCAACACGGCGCTAAAGAACTTGTATTTATAGCGAGTGACAAATTAGAATAAGGGTAATAAAAGATTGGGTGGGATGAGCTTTAATAAAAAGACTATTTCTGAGTACGATATAACCAACAAGACGGTTCTAGTGCGGGTTGATTACAATGTTCCCCTAAGTGATAGCGGGGAAATTAGGGATGATTACCGGATAAAGCAATCCATTCCGACGCTCAATTACCTGATAGAGAAAAACTGTAAGCTTATCCTTTGCGCGCATCTTGGGCGGCCTTCCGGCCCAGGCGATACCAAATACTCTCTAGCACCAGTGGCCAAGCATTTAAGTCAGCTGTTGGGCAGGGAAGTCGTATTCGTCAATGATTGTGTAGGTGAAGCTGCGCAAAACGCCGCCAAATCCCTACAAAATGGACAAGTTATTCTGCTTGAGAATTTACGTTTTCATCCCGAAGAAGCCGATAACGATGAAGCTTTTTCGAAGCAACTAGCTAGTTTAGCCGAGGTTTTCGTGCAAGATGGTTTCGGTGTTTCGCATGAAACCCGAGCATCTACAGTTGGGGTTACTCACTTTTTACCCTCGCTAGCTGGACTACTGCTTGAAAAGGAAGTTGACACCATCACCTCAGTTATGGAAAACCCCAAAAAGCCGCTCACAGCAATTGTGGGTGGGGCTAAAATTGCTGACAAGATAGATATTTTGAAACGCTTTATTGACATAGCCGATGCCCTGATAGTGGCCGGAGCTATGGCTAATACTTTTCTGCTAGCAAAAGGTATTAAAATCGGCAAAAGCCTAGCCGATAAAGATGACCTACAGCTAGCTAAAGATATTATGGAAACCGCAGCAGCCAAAGCCACTCAGTCACAATTCGTGTTTTACCTGCCCCAAGACTGTGTAGTTGCGAAAACCAAAGACTCAAACGCCCAAACTCGAATAGTTGATTGGAGCGCCCACATAATTGCCGAAATTGAGGCTTATCCTAAAATACCTACAGCTGAGTCAGCACAAGTAGCTGACGACGAAGAAATACTCGATATCGGTCCGTTTTCTGGGGCTTTTGTATCTGGTCTTAGCCAACTTTCTAGTACTGTGGTTTGGAATGGCACTCTGGGCGTAACGGAGACTCCAGCTCTCCAAGGACCGGTTGGGCCATTTGCCCATGGTACTGAGCTACTAGTTGGGGCATTAACTGGTCAATTTGGCCACAAGCCGTATACGTTGGTCGGAGGAGGGGATACCGCCGGCTATATTTCTACTCTGGGCTTGGTTGATAAATTTTCTCACGTTTCTACCGGCGGTGGGGCCAGTTTGGATCTAATGAGCGGACATAGTCTACCAGGAGTTGAAGCACTTCTAAATAAAGACGCCGCCGGGGTGGTACAATAAGCATAATCAGTTATGAATAGAACTCTAATTGTTGGGAATTGGAAGATGCATTTGAATACCTCGCAGGCTAGTTTACTGCTGCATAGGCTTCAGGAAAAAATTAGAGTTCGACCGGAGATTGAGGTTGTGCTGGCGCCGTCACTACTTGTTTTACAACCCCTTAGCCTCCAGGTAGATCACCGAAAATTTCAGCTTGCAGCCCAGAATGCGTATTTTAAAGACGAAGGTGGTTACACAGGTGAAGTTAGTTTTAGTATGCTCCAAGACCTTGTCCGCTACGCAATTGTTGGTCATTCTGAGCGTCGGATCTATTTTAATGAAGGCCTAGATACTATTCGTGATAAGGTTGCTGCTTGCGTTCGAAACGACATTGCTCCTATTTTATGTGTTGGTGAGAGTAAAGAAGAGAAAAACCTAGGAGAAACTAAACAAGTCTTGCATGACCAAGTTGTTAGCGCCATTTCCAATCTGACTTCGTCTGAAGTCGAAAACATTGTCATTACTTATGAGCCGCCTTGGGCTATAACCACTTTTAACGGTGAGTTAGCCAAGCCAGCGGAAGTAAAAAGAGCCATAGACTTTATTAGATTGCAGGTTAAGGAATTGTACGGTGAAAAAGCTGCCCGCCGAGTTCGAGTTCTATATGGTGGAAGCATTAACGATAGTGTCGTTGCAGGTTATTTGGAAATAGATGGCTGCGACGGAGTATTAGTCGGTAGTGCCAGCTTGAATTACCTAGAATTTTCGGCAATTGTGGATCAAGCATACAAAATTAGTAAATAAATAGTAAACTTAAGTGAAAAGGAAAATAACTTATGCAAGACTCAAACGATAATAAAGCTCAAAGCGGAGACGTTTTTGACATTAAACCACCAGCAAAACAGGTACCAGATCCAACCTCCAGACCTATAGTCGGACAGGCTGATTCTGTAGAGGACCCAATGGTTAGTGCCTCCGGGCCTAGTCAATCAGATTCTGCTGTCAACGAAGATGCAAGTTCTCAGCCCACGAACACCGAAAGTTCCTCCCAGCCTAGTGATTCAAGCACTCAGCCGTCTCTTAACTCTCTCCCGGTCGAACCAAGTCAAGACGCGTCTGCTAGCCCTGAAACATCAACCCCACTTTCGTCGCCAGATCCAGTTGCTTCAGTTCCACCTGAGCAAATAAGCGTAGCCGCACCTCCAGCTAGCCCTGAACCTTCAACTAGCGCCGAGGACCCAACAACCCCGCCAACCCTACCTGGTTCAGCTCCAGTCGATAGCCAAGGTCCTCCCGTTCAAGCACCTGTGGTGTCGCACCACGGTGGTAAGTCTTCGAAAAAGCTGATCGTTATCTTAGTAGTTGTATTGGTGATCGCTGTCGCAGGTTTTGTCGTACTAATGATTAAAAAATAGACTACTAGTTTATTAGTTATTATCTCGGCTGAAAATAGACAAGCTCTTAGGAGGATTCTTCCTTGGCTTGTTAGAATAGGTATAAAGTGTCAGATGAACTTACAGTTGGATTAAATAGCGAACAGGTAAGGGCAGTTAAGCAAGTTAACGGCCCTTTGCTTATATTGGCGGGGGCGGGTTCTGGCAAAACTAAAACCTTAACGCATAGAATGGCGTATTTGTTAGCTACGACCGACACAAAACCTCAGGAAATATTAGCAGTTACTTTCACAAACAAAGCAGCCAACGAAATGCGCGAACGAGTTGCGAAATTACTTGGTCAAAACTCAGCTCATCGCATGTTCATGCCTTTTCTTGGCACATTTCATGGAGTCTGCGTCAAGCTCTTAAGAGTTGATGGCGCAAACATTGGTATCCCGTCAAACTTCGTTATTTTTGATGAGGCTGACCATCTAAATGCGATCAAACAGGCCATGAAAAACCTCAAAATTGAAGAGAAAAGTTATCCTGCTCGTTCAATCAGCTCAATAATCAGTTCTAGTAAAAATGAAATGATTGACCCGGAAACTTACGCAACTCTAGCTAGTGGTCAGCTGCAGCGGGTGGCAGCTAGTGTCTTTCCGGAGTATGAATCAATCTTAAAACAGGCCCATGGTCTTGATTTTGATGACCTACTCCTAAAGACCGTACAACTTCTAAGGTCCGACAACGAGGTTAAATTAAAATGGCAAAAACAGTTCAAATACATCATGGTTGATGAGTATCAGGACACTAACCAGGCTCAATATGAATTGATCAAGCTTCTCCTGGGAAAGCAAAAAAATATCGCAGTTGTGGGTGATGACTGGCAATGTTTAATGCCAGGGAGCCTCATCGAAACCAAAGAGGGTAGCAGAAAAATAGAAGCCATAAAAAAAGGATATTTAGTTAAATCCGCCAGCGGTTATGGAAATACGGGTTATTTTAAAGTAGAGAGTCAAAAGAAATTTGCCTACAAAGGGGATGTCATACGTATTAAGACAGCTTCCGGCAAGGAACTAGTTTGTACACCAAACCATCTTCTCTTTGCTCGATGGGAAAAAACCGATTCCTATTTCGTATATTTAATGTACTCATCCGAGAAAGGGTATCGGATAGGACTAGCCAAAGGTACCAGATTTGATGGTAAAAAGGACGATATTGGGCTGCGTGTGAGGGCAAATCAGGAAAGAGCAGACCGAATGTGGATTATTAAGGTCTGCAAGGATAAAGACGAAGCGATATACACTGAATCGCTCTATGCATATAAGTACGGTATACCAATGCTTGTATTTCATGCATTCGCCAACCGATCTATGTACATTAGCCAGAAACACATTGACGCAATTTATTCCGAAATTGATACCGAGGAAAGAGCAAAAAAACTAATGACTGAATTAGGCTTAGCTTTTGAGTATCCGCACTTTTTGCCTCAAGCAACGAGTAGAAAAAACCGCAAAAGGGTCGTAATAAACGTTGTCCTTTTTGGGGACAAGAGGCTTGCGGGGCAAGGCGGCTGGTCAGCGAGTAGAATTTCCGTAAATACAACTTCAAAAAAAGACTTAAAACTGTTTGAGGACTTGGGCTACACCATAAGGGCCGGCCGGGCAGGAACATTCAGAACAGAGATCTCAAATCTTGATTACGGAAAAATCGAACAAATAGTTGAAAAGATCAAACAAGGTAAGACTGAGGAAACTATACTTATTAAGTATAGTTTCTTAACTAATAAGAAGTTTTATTTTATGCCAGCTGGCCAAATTCACCAAGAAATGGATATTCCTGTGCTTGAGGGGGACAAGATCGTCACAGATAAGGTCGTAGAGGTTACTAAACAAACATATTCTGGTTTTGTTTACGACCTAGATATAGAAAAAGTGCATACCTACCTTGTGTCAGGCATCGCTGTGCACAATTCAATTTATTCGTGGAGGGGAGCAGATTTTCGTAATATTTTGAAGTTTGAGCAAGATTTTCCTGGAGCCCAAATAATAAAACTTGAGCAAAATTATCGCAGCACAAAGTCAATCCTAGATGCCGCCCACTCCGTTATAAGCAAAAATCAGAAGAGATCGGAAAAAAAACTTTGGACGTCTGAGGGCAGCGGTAAACCCGTTCATATAGTTCAATACTCTTCGGAGTCTGAGGAAGCGGAGGCAATTGTAACCCGAATCCGGGCACTGGCCGATGCAAAGCTAAATAATTATGCAGATTTTGCGATTTTGTACCGTATCAATGCCCAGAGCCGTGCTTTGGAAGAGGCTTTTATTCGCTATGCAGTTCCTTACAGGATTGTCGGCGGACTACGTTTTTACGATAGAAAAGAAATTAAGGATATAATTGCTTACCTTAGATTAATCTACCAGCCCGAAGATCGGATTAGTTTTGAGCGAATTGTTAACGTGCCCACCAGAGGCATAGGCGCCAAATCACTAAGTGACTTTTTCATATGGCAGCACCAGAATAAACTTTCTCTATCGGAAGCCCTAAACCGAGCGGACAAGCATCCAAGTCTAACTACTAAAGCTAAGACTGGGCTTGGTGAGCTGGCTGACATCCTAAGTTCGCTTAAACAATACAGCGAGGAAGCACCCCTAAATAGTTTGATTGATAGTCTAGTCAGACGAGTAGATTATTATGCTTTCTTAAGTGACGGTACTATTCAGGGGGAGAGCCGGACACAAAACGTCCAGGAACTGCTTAGCGTTACGAAAGAGTATTTAAGCTCTGATCTCGGAGAGTTCTTAGAGGGAGTGTCGTTAATATCTAAGCTTGAAATGGCACAGACCCAAGAAGATAGCGTAACGCTTATGACGATGCATGCAGCTAAAGGTTTGGAATTTCCGACTGTATTTATGGTTGGGATGGAAGAAACAATATTCCCAAGTAGCCGCTCACTATACGACCAAGAAAATTTAGAGGAAGAGAGACGGCTCTGTTATGTTGGCATGACCAGGGCAAAAAAAGAGCTTTACCTAAGCTATGCAACCAGTCGTCTACTTTATGGCAGCGTTCAACATAACCCCCCGTCAAGGTTTTTGAGCGATATGGAGGCAGAGTTTGAAACCTCGCCTAATCAGTACGACCTAGACCAAAACTCAGAAAAGCTTACTAGCCATGCCTATGAGGATGAAGTTCGTTATGAAATTGAAGTATCTGAGGGTGATTTGGTTAATCATAAGATTTTTGGGCCCGGGGAGGTGATTGAAGTAGCCGGCGATAGGGTAGTAGTTCATTTTAAGAAGGGTGGCTTAAAGAATTTATCTTTGGCGTTTGCTCCATTTAATAAGTTGATATAAGGGTTAAGATTACTTGGCCTTTACAGGTGGCATTTGCTAGACTGAAATCTGGAACTGACTGAGTAAGTTTGAGGCCAACGGAGACCAGCTTTAGTTCACACAACTATGAATCCAACTAAACCAACTCAGGTAAAAAAAGAAGTACGGCTTGATCGTTTTCATCGCTTGCGGCACCCATATATGGTGCCAGTAATAACTTTTTTAGTGCTTTTTTTTGCCACTATGATCGTGTTTATTGCTAAGAGTGGTACAACGATCGGAGCAGGCGATTCCAGAGTCGTAGAGCTATCTATTGACGGTGGTCAACAGCAAATTATCCCAACAACCGCCCAAACGGTAGGGGATTTACTAAAACGCCTTAATATTACACTCAATCCCGGAGATATAGTTGAGCCAGATCAAAACACAGCCATTCTGCAAAATAACTTTCAAATTAACGTATATAGAGAACATTCAGTTACGGTAGTTGAAAATAACCAAAAACAAGTGATTCTGACAGCTAGCAATGATCCCAGAGTAATTGCCCAACAGGCTGGTTTCACCATATATCCTGAGGATTATGTAACGCCAACTACGGACGCAACAAGTATTGATGAAAATGTACTGGGAGAGGAGATTACTGTTGATCCAGCTACCCCTGTTAGCCTAAACCTTTACGGCAGCCAAGTGACCGTAAGGACACATGCCACAACGGTGGCTGAACTATTATCGGATGAAAAAATTAAAACTTCCACCGGCAACAACGTATTACCAGCTACTTCGACTCCAGTAACAGCCAATATGCAAGTCATTGTTGTACCGGTTGGCCAACAGCTGATATCAACCCAAGAACCAGTGCCGTTTACCAGTCAAACCGTTTACGATCCATCGGCTCCTTTTGGCACCTCTGTAGTTACTCAAGCGGGTGTAAATGGGTTGGCTCTTGCGGTTTATTCAGTTAGCGGAACTGGGGCTGCTGCCACCAGAAGTTTGATTCAACAAGTTACTATAACTCCTCCAACCCCTGAGATTATCTCCAAAGGGATTGGCATCCAAGCCGTAGATGGAGGAGATAATATCACTTGGCTGAAAGACTCTAACATAGATCCCGGTAGCTATGCTGATGCGGATTATATTATTACGCATGAATCAAACTGGAACCCCGATGATGTTAGCCATTCAGGCTGTGTAGGACTGGGGCAGTCTTGTGGTTATCCTTCTGGATTATCAGTTGTTTGTCCTGATTGGCAGGTCGACGCAGTCTGTCAACTTAACTTCTTTAACAACTATGCCCTAAGTAGATACGGCGGCTGGGCGGGGGCGCAAATTCACTGGTCAGATAATGGTTGGTGGTAGCCTAACTAAAATCTATGGCAAGCAGTAATCTTCCTCAGCCACTTGGCCAGTATTGGCTAAGAGATAAGGCCAGCTTAGACGCTGTAGTTGGTGAAGCTGGTTTGACCAAATCAGATACTGTACTCGAAATTGGACCAGGGCAAGGCGATTTAACCAATCAATTAGTCAAATTTGCTGGAAAAGTCATAGCAGTTGAGTTCGATAAAAGCTTAATCCCTAAGCTTGAGGACAAGATAAAAGCGAATAACCTGGAAATTATTAATAGTGATATTTTGAGTTTTGACCTATCTGTCTTAACAAAAGATTACAAGGTGGTAGCAAACATCCCATATTACTTAACTAGTAAACTATTACGTTTAATTTCAGAATCTACAAACCCCCCGAGCTTGGCTATACTTCTCGTTCAGAAAGAAGTCGCTCAAAGGGTCTGCGCTAAGCCAGGGAAGATGTCCTTGTTATCGGTAGCAACTCAGTTTTACTTTAACTGCAATCTGGGACAAATTATTACCGCTGACAAGTTTACTCCAAATTCCAAAGTTGACTCACAAGTTGTAATCCTGATCAGGAGAAAAAAACCATTGTACGAAAGCGTAAAAGAAGACGAATATTTCCGTATCGTTAGAGCAGGTTTCTCTTCAAGAAGGAAGACAGTTTTAAATTCTTTATCCGCAGGCCTTAGATTAAACAGGCAGGAGACAGAGCAAATTATCATTGGTGTTGGTCTGGACCCGAACCTACGACCCCAAAAATTATCGCTAGACGACTGGCACAAACTCTATAAAGTTATCCATAAGTAAATCCTCCGATAATCCCCTACCCTGTTATTTCTAGAAGCTTGACATGTTAAGTATTGGTTGGTAACGTTGACGGTAGTATTCATGCAAAAATCAGAAACACCTCTATATATACTACAACATATAAGTACCCTCCTAGCAAGAGATATAGATCAAATTCTCCTTGAGCAATTGGGGATTGGTAACACTCAGTTTAAAATCATGGAAGTTATTTATTCAAATCCTAAACCTAAACAAAAGTTTATCGCTTTTGCTCTGGGTCAGACTGAAGCAGCAATTAGCCGACAAATAAGGGTTTTGGTGAAAATGGGAGTTATTAGAATGGTTATTGATTCAAGGAACAGAAGGGTTCATATGGCAATCTTGACTCAAAAAGGACATCGCATGACTGAAGCGGCGTCAGACATTATCGAAAAGTACTACTCCCCTTTTCTTAAATCACTTCATTCAAAAAAACAGGATCAACTTCTAGAACTCCTTAAGATAATCGATAAAAATATATGCAAGTTTGACCACAACACCAGCTACATTAACTACATAACAGCTAACTAGAACACATTTATACTCAAGTTGCAAATAATTAATATTTTTGATATAATTACCTGTTACGGGGCTGATTTTAAGCTCGACGTTGGACCTTACAAGCTATATCAGCGAGTCGCTGGCTGAGCGTTATACGGCAAACCAATGTAGATGCAACAAAAGTATCTAGCGCAGTAGCTTGGGTCAAGGATTCTGTAAAGAACCTTGTTCCTCGTCAATACGCACTAGCTTCAGTTTAATTTCTGGAGCCACGGATTTGCATGACGTCAGATAATGTATATTCGTGTCAATTTATCTGGATGCACAGTGCTTACTGTCCGTAAGTATTGTAAAGATTTAGGACACAAGTAGTTAGTTTTTGGTCGTTTGCTCTCTAATTACTTATCTAAATGACCTACACTCGTAGAAGATTGGCTACAGTAAGCTAGCGGACCCGGAGGGCAGTACTCCGGCAGCTCCACCAAATGAGCATTAGAAGCATTTTCTAGTGCTTTTTTGTTTGTCCCTAATCTGTAAATTGAGCTTAAATTGGGGGTGTGAACTTTTGCAGAATTATCAATGTAAATTTTGCCGTTAAATAAAACTTGTTCACCCCTCGCAATGTTATCCCAGCTTAATTTCCACCATTTATTCTTGAGGTTAGCCACGAAGTCCATAGCGAAACGGACGAAATCTTCTGACTCTATTTCTAAGTTTTTATTGCTGGTAACGTCTGTATCAATTTGCTTCAATTGAGCATCGTAGTCTTTTAACAGTAAGCCAAGTGATTGTTTAATGGATTCATCTTGTTCAGAAGCGTAAATAGCAGCAGTTTCTCTTATTTTCTGCTCAATCCTAACCTTATTGCCCTGTAGACTGTTAAGTCTCTGGGATTGAGAACCTCTTTGACTTCTCCAGACACGAATCAAAGCCTCTTTAAAGTGCTTTTCGTCAGGCAGTAGGTTTAATTTGCTTAAGTAGTGTGTGAGAGAGGAGTGCGCCTTATCCCTCTGTATCCGTTGTCTGCAATCTCGGCAATCATAAACCGGCTTTAATGGTCTTTGACTACCACTAGGCCTTTTCCCTCGATTGTAAATATGACCAGTAAACTTTTCGTAACGTCCAATACCCTCGCACTCCTTATGCCTAATAATATTAGACATTGGGAAGTCGGGATTGTGTGCTTGTCTAACGCGTGGATTCCGCTTCGTTATTAAAGCGGAAAGTATTTTATGTTCGCGTTGCGTAAACATGGGTTGATGTAATCCGAGTATATCTTTAGGCCAACCCTCTGACTGTATATCAATAATGCCACAGTAATATCTATCTACAATAAATTCTATATAGTGATTTAAGTCGAGTGGTCTACCGCCTAATGTTAAATATCCGTTTTCATTCATCCATTTGATTGCTTGCTGAACGCTATGCTGCTCGTAAATCATCAAACGACCACCTTTTTGTAATAAATCGAATCTCTTTGGGTCAGGGATGTGCACACCAGCCACATCTGATTTTATATAACCCTGATGTGGGTGTGAAATATAGTAACCAGCCTCATACCGAGCTTTCATTCGAGCAATAGTTGTTTCTTGTCTGGCTGTATTTTCTGTTTCCGATTTGTAACCCTCTATTAATCGCATAAGTTGAGCGATTTGGTCTTCTCCGTTAAGGTGCTGTTGTGAAGGGTCACAAAAATGTAATTTCACACCCATTTGGTTGAACAGTACCTTATAGTAAATCATTACTTCAACCTCTCGCATTAAGCGGCTCATGAAATCTATAAAAAGGTATTTAACGCGTTTGTTTTGTTTACAAAAACGTAGCATTTCTTCCAAATCTTTTCTTCCAAAGTTTTTACCTTTTTTGCTTGACTTAACTTCCGTCCAAGTCTTAATTAACTCAACGTCGATACTATTGGCTGCTTTCCTGGTGCTAGTGTCTTGAGCCTCAAGGCTATGACCCTTAATTTGGTCATCGGAGGAAATACGACATAGTGCTATACCTTGTTCCTTCATATTGTGACCTCAAACAGATGAATAGCAGTCCAAGGGAATGACTCAGCAAAGACATTTTTGGGCTGCCATTTATATTTTTGAGTAACAGTGGTAATCTTCATGCCGAGCTCTTCCCCTAATATATTCAAATAGTTAAGTTATTGATTCCTCGTATATATCATAAAGCCATAAACACAGTTCATCTAAATCAGTTTTTTCATAGTTCTCGGGTATAAGTGGGTCTTCTGGCACGTTAGCCACAGCCTTTGCGCTAGTGCTCATGTGGCTACTCTCGCACAATGATTAATCCAATATAACCATCAGCTCCACGATTTTTCATCAGACCTGATAATTGTCAAGTCTCGCGAAGTGTATAACACTTTAAAGTATGAGTAATCTTCAAATACATCACCTACGAACAAAGCCTGACGTAGAACGCAATGTAGTCAAGCTAATTGCCTTGGGTTATAGGTACGCGGACGTGAGTGTTAAGACAAGCGTTCCGATGTCAACTATTAAGAAGATAAAAAAGCGGAATAACCCCGTACTACTACAGATGAAAAAGGCTATTAGTAAGTCAGATACAGACATTGTTACGAGAGTTCACTTAAAAGCCCTTAGAGAGCTCGAAAAGAGGCTAGACGACCCCTATTTAATAGAGACAAACAGTCTAGTTCGTATAGTCAAAGAAATGCAAAGCCAAAAAGAGTTAATTAGCAAGCAAAATGCACTGAATCCTTATAATAACGATATATACACACCCGACCAACAGAAAGCTATAAAACTAGCCTCAGACAGAAATGATGAAGTAGCTCTACTTAAAGCAGTCTGGCCAGAGAATAACTAAGCTTTGTTTATCGACCCCTATTAAATAGGGATACGTTTGGTACCGTACCAGAACGGCGTAAGAGATGGATTAGATATATATCTGACAGGGGTGTTCCCCATATTTGTTTTATGGGTACTATTTGTTATTTTTTTGGGCGCTACACGAAACATTGCTAATCAATATGTTTATAGGTACTTAACTAGGTTCAACATGGTCTATCGGCGCAACTAAGCAACTAGATGTATAATTTCAATTAAGTGGTTTTACCACTTCAACCTAAACCATTCTTTAATGGCATGGTCAATAAATCTACAACGAAAGACAGCTCGTCATTGAGTACTCTTCGTTGTAGTTGTAGCTGGAAACGGTTACAGAGACTTCGGTTTCGCTTAGTGGCGAGCTTTTAAGTCTCGGAGTCAACAAATAGCAAGGATAGTAAGTAGTTATATGGCTGATACAAGTTTTTTAGACTCAATTAACAGAGAACGAAAGAAAAGAAAGACTAGGCGTAAATTCCTGGTTGGTTTAAGCGTTCTTATCATATCCGCAGCCAGTATTGGTCTAGTTGTATTTCACCCAAAGACATCTCCTAAGCAAGTCGTAAGCTTAGCATCATTAGGCACACAGTCAGGTTATCAATATGCTTACTTACAAAAAATATGTAACGATGACATGAGCAAATATAACTCCGTAATTGGGCAAGTTAACTCTGAAACTAATCAGATAGGACAATTAATCAAAGAACCTGCTTGGTCTAGTAACACGGCAAACCTCATTGCAGCACAAGGCATTTTAACGACCAACCAAAAAGTTCTAGACGTTGCATCTACTGGTGAACAAATCCTCCAAGGATGCCTAGACAATGTTAAAAATGAACAGAACTTCACCCAAGCTGAGATTAGTGATATCAACAATATTACTTCAAATATACCTGTAGCCTCTACCCAAAGTAATACTGTCGCTGGGGTTACATTGCCAACCTATTCATATACACCTTATACGTTGCAAACAACCCCGACTGATTACGCTTCAAGTCCTATGTCAAATACACCTATTGCTAGTACTGGCACTACGACTCAGCCTGCGCCAACAAACACAACCACTACACCAGCGCCTCCAACTTGTAACGAACAACTAAAAGCTGAGGATTCCTCGGAATACCAAGCGAACCAGACTAACCTTGGCGACCAAGAAAGTGCAGCCCTGTCGGCTCTAGAGACTAAGTTGGGGCAGGAAGGAATTGAAAGTTCTGGAGTTGGCCAGCAGCAAATCTCCGAGCTAGAACAGAGCTACACACAACAAAGCCAAGAGCTTCAGCAAAGTTATCAATCGCAACTGGCCGCAATTAATTGCTAATATATAGCCAAAAAGCGAATGTGTTATGATATGTCTTTTAACAGAGGCGGAGTTAAATAAGTGTCGCCCTTGACAAGGCTCTTATATGATAAAAAACGCCACCAACCTCTGTTAGTGCGAGTCCGAAAATGCACATTGTGCGACACTCTGTTTAAATCACTAGATTAATTGGTTGAGTATATTTGACAAAGTCAAATGTATAGGTTACGGTAAACATAGTTTACATCTGTTACTTCAGTTAAACATAAGCAATATATGGTATATTTTGAAGTAGGATACATAAAATAAGTAAAATTATCATGGATATATCACGGTTTCAAAAAGTCTATGCGAATCTGCCTATCGCAGCTCGTAATGAAATTGTCGTAGTACTTGATGAGGTTGGTCCACTAACGTGGAACGCAGCATACGTAGAAATTATAAATGAGACGGCACTAGGTAAGACTATAATGAAGAAGTTGATTGAAATGGGGTTAATTTAGATGCAGACCGAATTGGATAAGGAATTCCAGAAGCTTGTTCTAGCAAGGCTACAGGCTTTACCGGCTGATGCAAGTATCTCGATTGGAGATGTAGGCACAATCGATAAAATCCAGCTACTAAAACATGTCGAAGACGGGGATGAAATAGGTAAGAAGATTATAGAAGTAGATATTGAATTTTTACGGGCATTAAAAGAGGGTGATATTTACGACCATGAGCAACAAGACAGTCTTGGTGACAATGCCAGACTATGAACCGACAACTAGATATTTAGCAGCTTGGGCAAAGTCGTTAATTCAATATGCTGAAAGAAGAAGCGTTAACGTCTTAAAGTTAGATAAAAAGCGTGCTAATAGAAAAGAGTTTGAGAGTATCGTCACCAAAATGTCTCCAGATTTGATATTTATGAACGGTCATGGTGCCGAACATTGTGTTACTGGCCAAGACGAAGAAGTGCTTTTGGATATGGATAACTCCAAAATACTTAAAGGTACGATTGCATATGCTGTTTCTTGCAAGTCAGCAGCACAACTTGGCCCCGAAACAATTAAAAAAGGTGCTAAAAGCTTTATTGGCTATACTCAGGATTTTATCTTTTTTAGTGAGGGTGGAACAACGTCCAAACCAAGGACAGATAAAACAGCTGCGTTATTTCTAGACCCATCTAATCAAGTTGTGGTTAGCCTTCTAAAAGGTAAATCAGCTTCTGAATCTGTAAAAAAGGGTAAACAAGAATTTACAAGAAACATTCTAAAAGCATCCAGTAGCGAAGCACAACTTGGATACGGAGCCTACTTACGTTTTTTATGGTGGGACAGGCAATATCTCACTCATTTGGGAAAAGACGTCTGTATCTAGATGAGGGTTGAATTATTTTGAATATTCTCCACCAGGATAGAATGCACGACACGAACGTAGAGATCTATAATATTCGTGCTTTTGGTATGATCAGTCAGTGATATGAGACTCGACTAAGAAACTGGCACTTTCGTCAGGTCTGTACATTTCGTAGAATGTTTTGTCTTTTGGTATCCAGTTTTTCTCCCACTCAAGTATGTGCTGGTTATCTACTCCGTTTTTTCTGTCCCGCTCTATGCCACGCTTTGCAGCTACTTCAATAGGGCAGTCAATCCACACGCTTAGGTCAAAGTAGGTCATGAACTTTGGCTGTAACAGACGAATGCCCTCGACAATAATTAGTTTTGGTAGCGGGCTTACATCTATCCAGCCCGTAAGAGCGTCTTTATGCCAGTCATAGAATTGGTAGTGTAGCTCCTTATCAGCTCGAACGTCCCTTAGGACTCTCTCGAGCCGACTCCAGTCGTAGCCTGAATCCCAATCATCACCCTTAGTTCTGTTTACAATAAAGTTATCGAGCTGAATCCATGTTGAGCCGTGAAAGCGATTTTTAAGTTTTTCGGCTAAAGTCGTTTTCCCAGCACCTCCAAAGCCTGATATAGCGACAACCACAGTATTGCTCTTGCTACTTACGAGCATCTGAATTTCGGATACAAGCTCTTCGAAGGTTATATGGTCAGAATATGAAATTGGCTTACCAGCTTTAGTGGGTTTAAGCTTGCTACCTATTGGTCTTAACTCTTTACGATTTTGCATCATGTGTCTATTGTGAAGTGATGTTATAACACAATCAAGTATCTCCTAAAACTTGTCTGTTAAGATAAGTAATAATGGACACTCCGATTTTTGTTACACCCAATGACCCAAACGTAAAAGACAATAAGTTTAATGACATATTTAATTCAGTAGATAGCTTACTCCACTCAAATGACGAGCTAAATAGGAGTAAGTTACTGCCTAGTAAAGCCGAAGCTACCATACAGTCAAAACAAGAGAAACAATACTACCAAATGCAAGCACAACTAAGTCAGGGACTGCCTTCGGTTGGCGTTCAATCAGGGTTTGACCTTAACCCACTCTTCGGGCAGTACGGGGCTAATATGTTGGCTGGATATTCATTAAGGGTTACCGAAGAAATCAAAGGCAAGAAGACCGCTATAAACAGAAAAGATTTGGCTACACATATTCGAGAGTTTATGAAGGAAGAAGACAAGGATAAGTATGAGATTTTTTCAGATGACCCAATAAGTAGAGGTTTAGAATATGGAGCATATTCGTTGCTGTGGAAATCAAGCTATAAGAAGTATACATTAATTGCACCAAATGAGTTTGAGCGATACCTTAACAGCATTTATAACCTAGCATTAAACGTTACGACTGAAGTGTTTACGAGAATTATGAATGAGGTTTATCAGATTAAGGGTAGTAGTGAAGACCAGATACGCAAGAACAAAGAGAAATTGGGTCAAGAGGTTTTTGACGACATATTGTTCGGGTACTGTTTAAGAATAGCAACGCTAGTTTTATTATAAATAGGTGGGCGTATACCCCTAGCGGACTATTATCTCCTTAGGCTGTTCTCGCCTCCGTTTATAGTAAATATAATCATCCCAGAGTAAATACCTCCATCTTCTTATTTCATCAAAGATGAGGGGTGAATTATTTTGGAGGTGCTCCACCATAAGCATTATGACCCCTGTGAATTCAGGGGTTTTTTGTTGCACGAAATGACCTAAAAGTATATGATTTCGAGAGAATGCCGACTAGTAACTTTACTAAACAATCGATTTCCACGAAGAAAATGTTCGGCTCGATATTGTTTTATGTTGGAATTTTAGGATACGTCATTGCGGCCTTATTCTTTGGATATGCAGTTTATTTTCTTATTATAGGCATCAAGCATCCTAACGCCGCCGAGGATACCACTGCTGGTCTTAGTGGGATAGGATTTTATTTTACGTGTTCTACGGGTTGGTAATAGCAGTAATTGCTTCTGTATTCTTTATTCCAGGGCACATTTCTAGACGTAAAACCAAGTAAGGCTGAGTATATAAAAAAGTGTGATAACCCCTAGGGGATGGACAGCTCTTTAAGCCTTTCGTCTCGTTTAAAGTAAATATAATCATCCCAGAGTAAATACCTCCATCTCCGTATTTCATCAAAGATGAGGGGTGAATTATTCTGGAGGTGCTCCACCAATATCATTATGACCTCTCTAAAGTGAGGTCATTTTTGTGACTTTTGGTATTATTATCCATATGGTTAAAATAAATAAAATTGAAAAAGTACTTATATGTGTAACGATCCTATATGCTCTGTACAACTTATATGAAATCGGGATAGTCGTACTTTATAGAAATAGTCTTAATCCTCCATCTACCAACGCCTATTTTGATTTTTTACTACCCATATTATTAATTCTGAATTTAATATGGCTAATTAAAGCAAAAAATAAAGCCGCTGTTATCAGCACGTTACTATGCGTTTTCTCTTTTGTTGGGGCCGTAGTGATGCTTAGCCATGTATCCATCAGCCCTTTCTAAGTGTGCGAATAACCTCAGCGGACCGCTATCTCCTTAGACCCTTCTTTCTCCTGTTTATAGTAAATATAGTCGTCCCAGAGTAAATACCTCTATCTCCTTATTTCATCAAATATGAGGGGTGAATTATTTTGGAGGTGCTCCACCATAAGCATTATGACCCCTGTTTTTGGAGGCCACTTTTATTGTTTCTGATACTATTTATGCATGTTTGCAATCATAGGAATTATAGGTGGCATTATTTATATACTTGGTGACATTCCGTATATATTAGACACCGTAAAAGGTAAGACTAAACCACATAGAATATCATGGTTATTATTTCTTACGCTTAATCTCATCTATTTAGCAAATCAGTGGTCTTTGGGAGCACGAAGTTCTCTATATTTAGTTGTATCGTGGATACTAATAACGTTGGTAGTATTTCTTCTATCAATTAAAAAAGGAGTTGGTGGCTTCGCTAAACTGGACATCCTATGCTTAAGTGGTGCAATAATAGGTCTTCTCCTATGGTGGATACTTAAAACACCTCTGGTGTCGTTGTATTGTAACCTATTAGTATCAACCTTAAGCTATATTCCTACAGTTAAAAAAGGTTATTTTAAACCTAATACAGAGACGCATTTAAGCTGGTTTACTACAAGTGTAGCTGGTATATTCGGTTCGATATCTGTTGGAAAATTGGACGCAAAGTTGCTTGTAGTTCCTGTCTATAGTGTAATTGTCTCTACAGCTATCTTTAGCCTACTCGTAATTAGAACTAGGCAATTAAGCTTAAGCCAGAAGTGAATACCATCAGGGGATACCTACCTTCTTAAAGCTAGTTTTACTCTGTTGGAAATATAGGTACTCATCCCAGAGTAAATACCTCTATCTCCTTATTTCATCAAATATGAGGGGTGAATTATTTTGGAGGTGCTCCACCATAAGCATTATGACCCTTGTTAATTCAGGGGTTTTTGTTGTGTTTTGCTATAGTAATTATCAATGTATGAATAAAACGGGAACAGACAGTCATCCGAAAGAGAGGTTTAAATTAATTCCAGCTGTATACCTGCTATTAAGGCGAGATAATGAAATATTGCTGTTAAGACGAGCAAATACGGGGTATCAAGATGGCAAGTATAGCGTAATCGCTGGACACCAAGACGGTGACGAGCTTAGTACAGATGCCATAATAAGAGAAGCTGAAGAAGAGGCTGGGATAGAATTGAGTCAAACCGATTTAAAATTTGTGCATATAGCACATCGGCTTACGAGAAATCAAAAAGACCAGGAAAGAATTGATTTATTTTTCGAGGCTTGGCGGTGGGACGGTGAGGTAACAAACAAAGAACCGGGAAAGTGCGACGATTTGTCGTGGTTTCCTTTAGATAAGCTTCCTGATAATATGCTTCCCCTAGTTAGGTTAGTAATTGAAGATGTATTGAGTGGTGTCATTTACTCTGAATACGAAACCGAACCCGTTTAGCGCCACTGGAAGGTTTTTGCCACAGGGACGATACCTTCCCCGTGTTTATCTAATAGAGTCCAGTGATATACTTTAGTAATTAGAGAGGTGCTTATGTCTAAAGATAAAGGTAGAAAAGAAGTTAAGAAACCGAAACAGCCTAAACCGAAATTATAATTCAGGCTTGGACCGTGATAGCTGAGTGAGAATTATTACATATCAGTCGTAATTGATGAAGATTTCTAATAAAATAGAAATACATGGATACTGACACTCGGTTGCTTTGGGGGCGCTTTATTGATCAGCAACCTATTAGGTCATTCAAATCCGGACAAATGCTGTTATTTCAAGGGGAGTCACCGCAGTCCGGTTATGTAATCAAAAAAGGCATCGTTAAATCTTATGACATTAACGCGCAGGGTGACGAACAGTTAGCATATTTACTAACATCCGCAGATGTCTTTCCGTACCCATGGTTACTCAATCAAACTCCAACATCACACTTTTATTATGAATCTTTAACTGATACTGAACTTCGTGTTTTAAATAAACAAGCCTATCAATTTTTCCTAAGAAAAACAGAAGGAATGATTATTTTTGAGCTAGAAAAGTATGCTCGCTCAGAAGTTAAGCAGGCTAAGCGTTTAACTTCATTACTTAATTCCAAAGCAGTAGATAAGTTGATCAACGTTATTTCCTACCTGGCGATTAATTACGGAACTGTGATTGGGCATAACATTGTCCAGATAGGTATTAGTCTCACGCATCAAGAAATTGCGAATCTAACTGGGCTTAGACGTGAAACAGTTGCGGTTGGTCTTAATAAACTCAAAAGAAAGGGAGTGATTCACTACGGTCGCGACAGGGAATTTTACGAAGTTGATCTGAGTCAGCTCAATAGATTAATAAATGCCAGCACAAGCTCGCTCAAGCCCGTAGAACGTCGTTGACCACCTTGGCTAGTCCCTGAGGAGCGGTCCAAGATTTTACTATACATTTGTAGGCTCCAAGATCGAATGCCTCAATGATTTCAGGCGAATTCTCCAAATTAGTAAAGATAACGACCTTAGCGTTCTCTTCTTTTCTACGTTTCGTATATTCTCTCAGAAAGTCTAAACCGGATTTTATAGGCATCAGCAGATCAAGAAGTATTAAATCTGGTTGAAATCGCTTTAGTTTATCTAGGGCTTGCTGTCCATCAAAAACTGAATTAACAGAATGTTTCTCCCTTTTTAATATTAGGCTATACGCCTTGTTTAAGTCTTCGTCATCCTCGACAATTAATATTTTAGCCACTCTTTAAAATTCCCCATTAAGTTTGTTTCGTGCTAATAGTAACCGATCTAAATTATCTAACAGTATAAATTCTAACTAATTACGTTATCTCTAATTTAAATCGGCCTTGTTTGGCTAACGTTCCAGTCTTGGGTAGGGAAAAATAGAAAGTAGATCCTCTATTTTCCT
This sequence comes from Saccharimonadales bacterium (SeqCode), assembly GCA_035510465.1. GTDB lineage: Bacteria > Patescibacteriota > Saccharimonadia > Saccharimonadales > DATKHC01 > DATKHC01. Next base: position 177,620 of record DATKHC010000021.1, on the reverse strand, counting down.
TGCTAGTAAACCATATTTCACCGTCGATGTGTTCGGCTAGTATTTTTGTAAGGTAAAGACCCAACCCGGTACCAGTCTCCTCCCTGTCAACTACATTGCTGGCTCTAAAGAATTTAGTAAAAACCAACTCTTGTAACTCAGAAGGTATGCCATAACCACTGTCTTTGACTGACATGACGATGTTATTTCCTTCTCGCCCCAGAGACACTGAAATTTTCCCGCCCTGCGGTGAATATTTATAGGCGTTAGAGAGTAGGTTATTGATAATCTCTCCAACAATCATACGGTCAGTTCTTATTGACCCTAATTTCGATGAAATATCACTCCCTAGTGTTATTTTCTTTTTCTTGAGTTGTGGCTCAAATTCGCGGATTGATTTTTTGAGTTGTTTAGCAACGTCTGTTGGCTGAGAGGCAATTGTCAACTTACCACCCTCAAGTCTCGTTAAATTAAGTAGTGAACTGATCAGTTGATTCATTCTTTTCGAAGCAGCTAAAATGACTTCGACGAAAGAACTTTGATTAGCGTTTAGTTTGCCAGCGTAGTCTTCCTTCAACAAAAATGCATAAGTGTTGATAGCTGATAACGGTGTTCTGAGTTGGTGAGAAGCAAGTGACATAAACTCAGTTTTCATTCGATCTGACTCTAGTTCTTTCGTAACATCTCTGAATATTTCCAAAGCTCCAATTGGTCTACCGCTCAAAATAATTGGCGATGAAGTAACGGAGACTGGTACGAGAATCCCTTCATTTGTTTTAAAGAAGCCATTGGCCTTATGAGTTTTCCCGCTCAACAAAGTTTTATAAATCGGGCTGTTTGATGGATCTACGACGCTACCGTCTTCTAGGCAGAAAAGTATAACATCTTGAAACCACTGACCGATCAGCTCTTTTTTAGGGTATCCTAAAATGTCGGTAGCCGCTTGGTTAGTCCTAACGACACGGCCCATATTATCTGTCGCAATTACTCCTTCTCCCATGCTTTCAAACAGTGCGTTAGATTTAGCTTTTTCAGCGTGGTTAAAAATTAAAAGAGTTCGAACCCGTTTTAGCAGGCTTTCCTTAGTTTGATCAAGTTTTCCGGTCATCACGTTTCCCTAGCTAATTTCTTAAGGGCTTCAAAATAGTTATTGATAGTCGAGGTGTCTTTGGTCAAAAAAGCCATTGAAACTTTAAGCCATTCCGCTAGTTCGGTAATGTCCCCAGGGACTAAGTTTTGAGGAGACTTGTTTAAGTGATTTTTTATCTGATGCGAAATAAAACTATCAGCGGTTGGCCCAAGGTAGTCGGAAGTAATCCAGACCAAACGATTGTAAAGAAGATTTACGCTAGCCATAATGGATAAACCTCTTTGAATTTTTCTGTTTTCTTAGACGAAGTCAAAACTGAGTTATAGGCAAAAAGAATCGGAAAATTACAGAAAATAACTACGATGGGGTTGTTTAATAATAGTAAAGACATGATAACCCCCGGTAAACTGAAGGCCAGGAGAATCGAATAATATAATGGCTCCCGATAACAACTCATCTCTAAACACGATCAATAAAAACCTAATTGGTGTAATAGTACAGCCAGAGGACTTTTAGCGATGTATGTTTAATTACACTATGCAGAAAAAAGTAACTTTTCTTTGGTAATCACCTTGCTTGCTGGGGAAAAACCATTAGCGTATGATGAGACTAAAAGGTGCCTAATACTAAATGCGGAAGCTGGGAAAATGCCAAGAACGACCAAGAACTCAATAATTGAGCTCACTAATATTTACAAATCGTTGGGCTCAAAAAAAATTCTTAAGGATGTAAGCCTAACGGTTGAAAAAGGTGAAATTTTTGGTTTCTTAGGACCAAATGGTGCAGGTAAAACCACCACTATAAGGGTGATTTTAAATGTCTTAAAAGCCTCTAAGGGACAAGTCCAACTTTTCGATCTCAGTAATAAAAAAGTTAAACAGATACACTCGCGAATTGGTTATTTATCTGACGATATGAAAATGGACGAAGACCTAAGTGGGATGCAATACCTAAACTTTATCGACGGGCTATTCGGAGGTCGCAACCGTAACCGTATACTGAGCTTAGCTAAAATTTTTGAAGTCGATTTAAAAGTAAAGATAGGAAAATACTCGAGAGGTAATAAACAAAAAATAGGATTGATAGCAGCAATTATGCATCGTCCTGAACTCTTGATATTAGATGAGCCTACCTCAGGCTTTGACCCAATTATGCAGGAGAAGTTCCTGAATTTATTAGGAGGTTTTAAAGATCGAGGCGGAACTGTGTTTATGTCATCTCATGACCTGGGAGAGGTTGAAAAAGTTTGTGACAGAGTCGCTTTTATTAAAGACGGTGAAATTATTGCCATCAAAACATTGGCTGGTTTGAGAGATCAGACGACTAAGCGGGTTGAAATTATTGTCGCAAAAGGCGGAGTTAAAAAATTAAAAGAAACTTTTAAGAGCATAAGTGGTCTTAATCTTTTCCGTTCAAGTGGTCGTTCGCTAGGATTTACATATAACGGAGACATAAAAAAATTGCTTAAATTCCTATCTGTTCAGGATTTGAGTGATGTTGTTATCGAGGAACCTGATCTTGAAGATGTATTTATTGGTTTCTATAAAAATAAGAATGAAGACGTGGAAAAGTAGATGACCGGCGGTTATTTAAAAAAAATACTCTATCAAAAACGAAAGACAATGATTTGGTGGTTTGCGGGGCTTGTGGGAGTGACTTTCTTTACAATTATTTTTTTTCCAGCGCTCAAAAATAGCAACCTGGGACAGGTTTTTAACACTTTGCCCAAAGGCCTACAACAGGTCACTGGGGGTGCTAATACCTTCAGTTCAATTGGTGGCTATATAGCTCAGGAAATTTTTGCTTTGCGAGAACCCTTACTACTGATCATATTAAGCATCCTATTGTTTAACAATTTATATGTATCCGAGGAACGCAAAGGCTTGCTTGAAGCTCAAATAAGCTTGCCACTTACTCGAAAGAAAATATTCTTGACGAAATTAGTTTGCGCCATCTTGGTGGTGGTGGTTGCTTCAGTTGGAATAGTTGTTGGAGTAAAACTGGGTCTAATTTCAATTCACACCCACTACAGTTTATTAAAGATCATTCAAGAAAGTCTTGAATGTTTACTCATAAGTCTTGATTTTGGTCTTGTTGCGCTGCTACTTAGTTCAATTTTTGGGACTAAAGGGATTGTAACTGGGCTATCTACTACTTTCGCATTTGGTAGTTATCTGATCAGTAGCATGGCTCCGACGGTCAAGTCTCTACAGGGGATAGATAAGCTGTCACCTTTTCATTACTATCAAAACCTAGAGGTGTTTAACAAACACAACACCGAAGTTCTGGCAATCTTTGGACTAGTTTTGATAGTCCTGTCTTTTATCTTTTTTGTGAGAAGAGATATCAAAACCTAGACACAAGGATCATAATATATACGGTATGAGGCGAACAATAACTGGTCTGTTTGTTTTCGCTTGTTTGCTATGCGCGCCCTCGCAGGCTTTTGCATATACAGATTTTAGTTCAGGTAAAACTGGCTATGACGTTTCTTGGCCTAACTGTGAGGCAAAGATTTCTCCCCTGACACCGTTTGGCGTTGTTGGAGTTAGTGGTGGTTTAAGCTTTCATCCAAATCTGTGCGTAGGTCAGGAGGCGAGTTTGTTTAAGAGTGACCTTTCTCTTTATACAAATACTGGCTATCCTGGACGCCCATATGCTGATAAATATAGCCAGTGGCCCAAGTCTTGTTCCTTCTCGAATGACGCGTGTTTAGCCTATAACTACGGTTTTAACGCCGCTAAATACAGTTTTAACTATGCACTGAGCCACGGCGTGGTTTCGAGAGACTGGTGGTTGGATGTTGAAACAATCAATTCTTGGGCCAACGAACCAAGTACTAACCAAGCAAGTATTGGCGGAGAGGCAAATGCTCTTAGTTTTTACGCCCAACCAACGGTGCTCGGAGTTTACGCATATCCAGGCGGCTGGCAGACACTTACGGGAAATTGGCAGAATAAATGGCCAGCTTGGGTAGCTTCAAATAGTAATTTTAGATCAGTTGCTCAGAGTTATTGCCGTGAAAATAGCTTCAACGGCGGAGCGGTTTTACTAACCCAATATATCGGCCAACTTGATACCGACTATGCCTGCTAAGTAGATTTTCTTTAATTCCGCTTAGTTTATTACACTTGACGATATCGGTTGCAAAGGATTAGTCTGAAAATGATGTTCTCTAAACCAAAAGAAATAGCAAAAAGCCTCTTCAGCGATACACAGGATCTCACTTCGATCGATGTGGCTGCTGCCAGAAAATATATTGCTGATTATTGGCCAAAGCTTATTCGCTATCACCCTAAAGATGACGAAAGTTTATTTGGCTTACCATACCCATACATCGTGCCAGCCTACTCACCCAGTCATGAGTTTGACTATAATGAGATGTATTACTGGGACAGTTACTTTGTAGTTCAGGGACTTCTCGACAATGAGCATAAAGAGCTAGTAATAGGGATACTCGATAACTTAATAAGTCTATTTAAACACTTTAAAATTATCCCGAATGCATCCAGGACATACTTAACAGGACGGTCACAGCCGCCTTTCCTGACGACCTTTATCTTCAACTTATATGATAGATACGACTTAGGATTGGAATGGCTAAAGCCTCGTATAGCAGTTGCTGAAGAAGAGTATCACACGGTATGGACGGGTACCGTAAAACCCAACGCCCGACTTATTTACCAGGGCTTGTCACGGTATTACGATATAAATTATCTACATGATTTGGCTGAGGCCGAAAGTGGCTGGGATCTAACGCCAAGATTCAACAGAAAATGTCTTAATTATCTCCCGATTGACCTTAATAGTTTGCTATTTCGCTATGAAATGGATTTTGTCCGTTTTTACGAATTAACTGGTGAAAAAGAAACTGCATCACAATGGGCAAAAGCCGCGGATCATAGAAAAAATATAATCGACGAGCTAATGTGGAGCGATCTTCGAGGAATGTATTATGATTACAACTTCGTAAAAGAAAAGCGGGGTGTAGTGAACTCGCTTGCCACTTTCTACCCCATGTGGGCGGGTATGATTGACCAGGTTCAAGCTGATCAATTAGTCCACTCCATCAAACGTTTTGAACAAAGAGGTGGCTTGTCAACAACCGATGCCCAACAGTTTAATCAATTGGTACCGGGCGCCATTCCAACTCAGTGGGCCTATCCTAATGGTTGGGCGCCACTGCACTTTATTGTGATAGAGGGTCTTAAACGATATGGTTACGATAAAATAGCTAAAGACATTGCTCAAAAGTGGATTAGAACCAACCTAGCCTGGTTCAACGAACACGGTGAATTTTTGGAAAAATATAACGTAGTTTCCCCGTCAAAGCCACCCCTAAAAGGAGTCTATCCTTCACAAACGGGCTTTGGTTGGACTAATTCTATATTTGAAAGATTGTGTAAAGAATTTATAGATCCTAAATAATTTATATCTGATAATATTTAGCTTGTATCAAAATTGGGGTTGTAGCTCAGTTGGCCAGAGCGCATGATTCACATTCATGAGGTCGGGGGTTCGAGCCCCTCCAGCCCCACCAATTTTCGCTCGCAAAAAATTAATATAAAAGAAAAGAAGCCCCGTAAAGAGCTTCTTTTCAGATAATACTATTTCTAGTATTATCTACCACCTCTCGATGGTATTTATTAGTGTACTACCTGCCTATTTATAATGTCAATATATTTGACTTGTAATATAATCTACGATCGTTTATCTGATTTGGTGGCGCCTCCCAGACTCGAACTGGGGACACAAGGCTCTTCAAGCCTCTGCTCTACCAACTGAGCTAAAGCGCCAACTTATGGTTATTTTAAAAGAAAAACATAACTTTCTCAATAAGGTAGGCTTGCCGCTAGGGGTTTTGACCACTATAATTTTTCAGATAGGTTTAATTATGCGAGTGTAGCTCAGCTGATAGAGCGCTTCCTTGCCAAGGAAGAGGCCACGGGTTTGAATCCCGTCACTCGCACCATAAGTTTGGATTTGAGCCTGAAAGGGCTTTTTTCTTTGCCTCAACTATCGTTCTAAAGGGTTCGTTTAGTATATATGACAACTTTTTGTCGTTAAGTTCAATGTTTGAAAGTACGTAGTCTAAAAGTTTTTGCTGCAAACCCTCATCGCTCTCTTTGAACAGCTTTTCGGCTCGCTGAGCCAAGTCCAACAGATAAGAAGCAGTCACTTGGAATGACTTATTATCACTTGTTAGCATCTTGAGCCTATCGTTAAGTTCCTGCTGTCTTGCTTCAAGTTCATTTGCAATTTCGTCATGGAAAGGCTGAGTAATACGTCCCTCAAGTAGGTCGTAGTACAACTTACGCATCTTTTCTTTGATTTTGTCGTACTCAGCACGGGCAGTTTCAATGTTCTGTGTGAAGTATAGCTGCTGGTTATCGTGGCGTTTGCGTAACTCGGCAATAACTTGGTCAATCCAGTTTTCAGGTACATCTACATTACAAACGTCATCAGTCACGCCGTCTATTATAAGCGATACGGCTGTATTTGGATTAACGCAATGGTTGTTGGCACATCTCAAGTAAACTGTGTTACGAGCCTTAAACGGCGATACTGAGCGTCCACACTTGCCGCACTTTACGATTTTCTTGAAAGCGTAGTCTTTACTGTCGTACTTGGTCTTTTCATGCTTGCGGTGCTCTCTAATCCGTTGGCTCTCTCTGAACAGTGCTTGGCTAACGATTGGCGGGTAATGATGGTCGTATTCTCTGTCGCCATGTACCATCTTGCCATAATAAAACTTGTTGTTTAGTGTTCGTTCAATATAGCCTCTGGTTGCTCTATTACCCGCATTGGTTCGGAAACCGTCCTCATTGAGCTGCCTAGCGATTATCTCGTAGGGTGTGCCAAGTGCTCTCATCTCAAAGGCTTTCAAGATGTGAGGGGATTTTTCGTCATCAACCTCAATGCCTTTAATTGGTCTTTGTGGTGTGCCGCCTACAATGATGTTCTTGTAGCCAATAGGGGCACGGTGTACCCAAATACCATCGGTTAGCATCTGTTCAAATCGGCGTTTGACATTATCCCGACTGGCATCTGAGTAGTATTTTGCCAGTAGCATACCGATACCGAGCCTGAACAAATCAGTTGCAGGTGAGTTTTTGGTAATGAATAGGTTGTCAGACGGGAAGTGTATTTCAATACTACCTTTTTCTACTAAAGTACTTATTATCCGTACCTCACGTTGGGATGCGTCACGGGTAAAGCGGTCAATCTTATCAAATACGATAATGGCAGGGTGTTTTAGTGATTGGATTTTATCCTCAATCAGCGAGGCGAACTTTTGTCTGTCGTCTTTATAGGCACTTTCGTCAAACTGGTAATACTTGAAAGGCTTATTTAGTACATCATTGGCATAGTTTTCAAGTCTTTGTTTTTGAGCGGGCAACGCTTTACGTTGCTCTTTGTCTGAAACTCTGGCGATTAAGATTACTTTAGTTTCCATAATGGTTACTCCTTATTAACTTAACATAAGTTACTAGTTTATTCAATATATTTTAGATAATCACTCATGCGAGTGGGCGTGAATTGTTTTAGTGCTTCATCTACATGCTGGAAGTGTGTATAGCGGTGCTGCTGCGGTGTCTTGAGCGTTTTTTTGATGCGATACCAAGCATCTGGGTTATAGCGAGCCTCAAGCAGGTTACGGAAGTTCCTTATGCCCTCTTGCCCGTTTATGAGCAATGCCGCTGTTGCTGCTAAAGATGCCTGTGGTGTAGCGTCTGGGTTGTCAATCAGGTAGTTTTGGAACAGCTCGTAAGGACGGCGTTCATCCAGAGACAACATATCTATGGAGCTAGTTATTTTATTCCAATGCTTAAGCAATATATCTTGGCTTAGTTGCTTCTTGAACAATGCCTTAAATGTTTGATTTTCAATATCGGGGTAAGCTCGCTTGATAGCTTTTCTGCCAACAAAACGTACCTCATAGCGAAGTACCTCAATCGGGCTAATGTGCTGCAACGGCTCAAGTAAGTTCAGTTGAATGGCATTATCATTTTCAAATGCCCGTTTTTCACTTACTTTGCCTCGGCGTAAATCAGCCATCTTATCGTAAAAGGCAATATCTAGTGAGTTGCAGTGTATATGTACAACATGCCCGTCACGGAAGTTGGTACGCTGTAAGTCGTAGATACGGCTTATATCTAATTTGGCGATAGTGTTTAGTATCGTCTGGCATGAAGTGTAGTCTAAAAACACTATGTTCTTAGACGGATGCCATGAGGCTACAACGGCGTTAGCCAACTGATGAGGGAAAAACTGATGACCTGTCAGTTCATGCAGTGCTTCCCGCAATGCTTTCAGTAATGGCTCAAAGTCTGCTTCCGTCAGCTCATCAAAGTTCTGCATGAATAGCATCTTTGGAGCTGAAAACTCAACCGATAACTGATAAACAATACCCATTGTCTTGGTTGGTCGTCTGTAAAGTGTCAATCTTGGCATATATTTACCTATTTTGGCGTAGGTAGGCGAGGGGTTCAGGTATGTTCTACTTGTACCCCAAGTGCCTACCAGTTGCCCGACTGTTAGCGGCTCAAACGCCCCTTTGCTCAGTATCATCGGCTCATTGATTGGCAGTAGTAGTTTTACTGTGTCTACCATAATTTTCATCACTTCTTTCAAAAAGTTCACGGCACTTAGCAACGATTGCTTGCTCAATTACGCTACCTGCTTCCTTAGTTATTGGATTGTAGTAGTTCAGCTCACGTTTCCCGATATGTTTAGTCGGGTAGATTATACGATAACCAGAACCGTCTAAGCGGCGATGCACGCCTAGAGAGCCAAGATACAGCTCGTTATTTACTACACAACTGGCAAAGGCAACTAAGCCATCAACCGCCTTTATCGGCACAATGTTTACTTCGCTTACTTTCATCTTTTACATTCCTCTAAGGATTTTTCGTGCTTATTAACCCATAGCCAACAGGTCATTAGCCAGTCAATGCACTTCCTTAGACTTACTTGAAGCATCTTGAATATCAGCCTTTTCATCGTTTTTACTCCTTATTTCATTACGTACTTTTTGCGCTAAGTCCATTTGAATGAGCACATCAAACCAGCCAGCCAAGTTATGTAGTGCTTCCGCACTCAACTTAACAGCCACGCCTTTATTTGCGGCTTGTTCTTGTGGCTCTGTTGGTTGTGGTTGGTTATTTGTAGACATAAAAATAGCCTTACAACGTAAGACTACTTTTAGGGCTAATGACCCAACTTAGACGCTAACTGGCTCACACTTCACTCACAGTTTACTACTGATACTTTTTATCAATTCGTATTTTTGCGGCTTTATATTTTAGTAGTTTTTCAATACCAAGTTGCTCACGAGCCTTTTTATTTACCCTAAGCATCGCATCATAAACAGCACGTTGGCTGTCTTGGCTTTTTACGGTCTTCTCTAATATGTCATCCTCTTTTGCAGCAACACGGCGGTTCTTAAATGCGAACTTACAGATATAATGCTCTAGCGTTTCGTCTGGTATATCACACGTTTTATCGCCGAATACGAGCACACTTGTCTTAGTGTCAAACCTTACTAGAGGGTGCACATCATTTGTTTCTTGCCCCGATATTTTGTTTCCGTCTTTAGCGTCATTATAAATAGTTTCAAGTTTCTTGAGCTGTTCGTTTCTTTTTTTGTCTGGCTGTCCCTCTGTAGGTGGGGGTTGACTTTGCTTGTAAACACCCGCTAACTCTTTATGCTTGATTGCCAGCAATCGTATCAGCCTATCAAACTTAGGACGATGGATGTGATTAACTGTGACACGATAGCTTCTATCCAGGTCATAATAAGTTTTATATGAGGCGAGTACACCTTGTTCTTGCAGAAACTTGATGCCGTTTTCGTAACCAGCCTGAAACGCTGGAATTGTATCAAAAGCGAGAGATGCTAAAAAACGACTTGATACAGGCGGGATTATAAGCGTTACAGTGTCCGATGTCGTGAATTTCAACTGGCTGCTAATATCTAGTGCTACTTCGTAAACTCTGAGAAGTGATGTCCAGTCCAGGTTACCGACACCGAATTTTGCTGATACGTAAATACGATTGTACACTTCGTCAAAGTTGTCATTTATTTCAAAACGGTAATGAAACTCATTCTTATAATCAGGTCGTGTATGTACAGTGATAACCTTGTAGTCACTTTCTAATAGCTCAAACAGATATTCAAGCGTCTGACGGTCAAACTTCTTAGCATCAATATCTTTAATCGGGTTGAGCTGAATTAACTTAGCACCTGGCGTAACCAGCCGTAGGTCAGATAGCATTTCATATAATTCCAGCAACTTATCAATTGGCCTTGTCATCACATCGCTCTCACACCGTTAAGTAGTGTATAGTTATAGTATGCCACAATCTGGGAAAAAAGAACCTAAGTTGCTAACTCTCAAACAAGCGAGTGAGATTTTGAATTGTCATCCAAATACATTAAGAGCGTGGGACAAAAAAGGCTACCTCACGGCGGTGCGATTTGGCACACGCCGAGATAGACGTTACCGTCGTGAAGATATTGCTACGTTGCTAAAGAAAAGTCAGAATTAGAAACCGTCAAAAAAGTCAGCCATTTTTACCTTGAGACTTTTAGCGAGTATCAGCAAAGTGCTTAATCTTGCAGCACGTTTGCCCTGTTCAATGTAACCAATTGAAACTCTGTCTAATCCCGAAATAGCGGATAGACTTTCTTGGGTCATGCCTTTTTCAATGCGTATCTCTTGAATACGTTTACCAAGTCTTATCCGCATGTTTTTGAACTCTGTTGAATTTCGCTTCATGCTAATTCAACGTTATCCTTATAGCAACAGGCAAACCACTAACATTCTGTTAGCAATAGCAGAGGCGGTGTGCTAGATTTGATAACATAACGCTTGCTTATATAAAGCTGGCTGATAAGTGCAGAAAGATGTGATGGCTCAAAGACTAAAAGATTACACCAGAGATGAACTGTGAGGCGTTCTGCAATAACCAGTCGTAAGACCATAGGGGGACGGTCAGGCTATTGGTTGACTAAACTACAGAGAAAAATTGACAAATTTGATAAAAAATTGTCCTCACGGCCGCTGCTTTTGACAGTCGGCGTACTGGCACTTTGCACTCTGGTAATTATTTTGAGAAAACCAGAAGCCTTTACGCATGCACAGTTTTGGGCCGAAGATGGTGTTACTTGGTTTCAGAGTGCTTACAATCATGGACTTCGTACAACCTTATTTTTACCATATTCGGGAACATTCTCTATATTTCAACGGATAATAGCATATATAGCGACATTCTTGCCGCTTAACTATGCACCTCTCTTTTTTAATTTATCAGCACTAGCGTGCCAATTGCTGCCTATATTTATACTTAATAGTAAACGCTTGCAGCCAATTGTCAGGTATCAGCTAATTGCTATAGTGGTTAGCCTACTGTATGTAGCTATTAACTCTCAGGAGGTGTTCGTAAATCTAGCGAACGTACAATGGCATTTTGCCATAGCCGCATTTTTACTACTGATTGCCAGTAAACCAACAAGCCGACTATGGGTTGCTTTTGATGTTGTAGTACTTATGATTGCAGGCTTAACAGGGCCAATTACCTTTCCGTTAGTAATCATCGCTTTTCTTGTATGGTTTAACACCAGGCTACGTCATTCACTGTTAAATCTTGGTGTACTTATCGTCACGTCATTACTTCAGTTAATTAGCTTATTTATAATTGAGCCTGGCCAACGAGGTTACTACCACCATCTAGTATGGATTGATGTGATAAAAATGATGGTTGGGCAAGTGTTCGCTGGTAGTATCTTTGGAGTAAAACACGTCTTTTACTTCTACAACAGCCTTCATTTATGGATTGCCTTAGGTGTGGCTCTGGCTATCATTGCCTATGCCATCAGGAAAGGGCCGAGCTGGCTCAGGTATGCAAATCTATACTCATTACTGCTTTTTGTGTCCGTGCTTTTCTCACTGCACCCCTTAGCTGGTGTCGATGTGTGGGGAGTTCTTATTGACCCAGGTGCAGGCCAGAGATATTGGTTTATACCTATTTTTGTTTGGCTGGTAACCTTGCTCTGGGTAGCGTTGGCGGCTAAAAGTATAATCATGCGTATTGTCTGCATCTGTCTCATTGTCTTGTTTGTGGCTATGGGAATACCTAGTTCGTGGAAGATTGCACCATTGCCAAATCTAAACTATCAATATTATGTTAGCCAGTGCAACCAACAAAAACCAGGCCATTTATGCGAAATACCAATCAATCCAGGAGGTGTTCACTGGCAAATGGTACTATACAAACATTGATAAAAAGAGCTTGAATTATCCGAGGCTAATCCATGCTACTTAATAGCTCGCCTTGATATTCTTTTTCTGTTATTTGCATAAGTATCCTCTAAACAACTTAGATACATTGATAGTAAATATTTTTAGGCGTAACGTAAATATATGATTGCTGAGGTAGAGTTTTATGGATTAAACATTAGTGCTTCTATTGATGGCAACGCAACCTTTGACAGCGGTAAATTTATTCGTGATACAACCTATTTTAATGTTGATGAGGCTGGGCAGAGATACCCTGGGGTAAAAGGCATACAAGTAACTATAAACGTAAGAAGTAATGCTATAGAGAATACTATATTGAGGCAGGCATTGATATTTACTGAGGAGATATTAACGGTACTATGTGCCTCATCGCAGACGGATGCCTATCTTAGTAAACCTATAACTTGCAAGTATAAAGACAAGGTCTATGTGCTTGATGGTGCATGGTTTCACGACGCCGATTCGCATGTTATGAATGGGGGTAAGGCATTTGTAGTTAACCTAGACTATCTTAATGAACCAAAAAATCCGCCCAGAATACTTCATCTATACAGAGCGGCTAAAGATGCAACATTAACAACTGAATGGCGTTTATTAAACGCATGGCGTTTTTTAGAAGCATTTCATGGCTGTCGTGATAGAAACTTAATACTCCACTTAGTCAATCATCATCATGTCGTTCAGGTTACAGCAGAGCGGTACTATGAAAAATATAGATGTGCGGCAGCCCATGCAACGACGCTGCATAATAATCCAAACTCTGCCTCTGTTATTGCACCTAGAGCAATGGAAAACGTATTTGATGGAGAGCTAGATGTTGACTTGCATATGATGCTTGAATATATAGATGAAGACGTGAGGCTAATTGAGGATTTTTATGCTGATAAAATTAACTGTGGAGTAAACTAATTACTTACTTTTTAATTGATAATAGTTCGCCTGATAAGCCAAAAAGTTCAGCTAGATGCTTTAGTTTATAATCGTTAATAGCCTCTATTGCAGATGTTTGCAATGTGTCAGCTATGCCGCACCATTAGGGAATTATTGGACGCTCTGGCGTCCTTTTTCTTTTCCGCCAATCTGTAAAGATAGCTTATTTCAGGGGTGTAAACTTTTCTATTTTTATCAACCCAAAATCCTGCTGGAAATATAGCTTGTTTACACCTCAATCTGTTTTCAAGTGACACATCAGGGCTGAAGAAGTTTTTACCTATGTCGTTAAGATAATCAAAGGCAAAATCAAGAAACCGTTCATTATCTTCATCAGCCGTTGTAGTAAGGTTTGAAAGCTGCTCTTGTAACTTTGAGCGTTCGGTCTTCTTTTTCTCTACCAACTTCATGATGTCTGTTGCAATCGCACTGTACTTTGGGTCAGTTGCAGCATTTACTCGCTCTTCAATAAAGCTATCAAGCTGGTCAATGCTATGTTGCAAGCGGTTTATGTCTTGTTCTACTTGGCTTTCATTTTGCTCCCAAACTATCTTCAACGCCTCTAACAGGTCTTGCTTACCGCCATCAGTGACTGGCCTCTCATTGAACTTTTGAGCAATTTTTGGGTGAAGTTCCTCTCTGGACTGGTATCTAGCACAAGACCGACAGCGATACTTGTGATACACGAGCGTTGAGTTAGGTTTGCCGTTACCATGTTTGTAGCCCACAAGTCGGCCATTCCTTGCCTCTCTGCACTCAATACAATTTACTTGGTTTGATAATGGGTATTCAGGGTTACCGCCTTTTCTTGGGCCAGCTTGCACCTTTTTCTTAGCGTTCATAATCTCAAGTAGCTTGTTGTGTTGCTCTTTGGTTATCAGTGGCTCATGCAAGCCGTTTTCGTTTCGGACTTGTACTTGTTTATCAATTTCAACAATTCCAGCATAAAAAGGGTCTGTGACGATAGTCCTGAACTTGTCCATTTTGTATGGAGAATGACCCTGCATATACTCGCTATCATTTAGCTTAATGAGAGCTTGAGTGGGTGATAATCGTTTAGTAACAATGCTAATCAAAGTATCTTGTAGTATTTTGCCTCTAACAGGGTGAAGCTCTTGTATGCCAGGAATATGCCCCCTAATATAGCCTGGCTTTGGAGCAAATGGGTATCTTCCAGCGTTAAGGGCGTTTGTTTGTCCTGTGATTGATTTTCTTTGGCGTTCATCATTGCTGCCAGCAGCACGAAACCCCTCCATGTACCTCATCAGGCCAGCATATATATTATCTTCATTAAGCTCAGGCTTATCGGCATACCATATCTTAACTCCCACCTCTTCACTAAACTTGACCTGGAAATACACCTGCTCATCAGGGCTTCTCATAAACCTATCTACCTCTTGAACTATAAGGTACTTAACATTTGGAGTTTTCTTACAGTATTCAAGCATTTCCTTGAGGTCTTTGCGGTCATAGTTCACGCCCTTTTTACTTGATACATGACCTGACCATATACCATCAGCAGGTATGGTTGCTCCAAGTACCTCAGCAGCTCTTAATACTTTGTCTTTTTGATTATCAAGACTGTGACTTTGTAACTGCTCAAGAGAAGATACTCTGCACAATGCTATGGCTAGTATTTGTTTAGGCATAACAGCTCCTTACTAATATAAGAGGGAGCTTCCTGGACAAGGCCAATGCAAGGCCTACGAAAGCTCCCACTGATACTAATAAACTAACTGTTTGTGATTTGTTGTGCATTGTTTTGTCCATTTTTAAGTTTATCATTAGCCTGCTTTTCTTTGAAGATGTCATATAAGATTTGAGCAAGCTCAAGAGCGTCTTCTTTGCGTTTAGTCTTGAATGATTTCTCATCAACCTCAACGCTTCTTGATGGCTTAGACCTAACAAGTGACATACCCTACAACTTACGCTCATACAGTTGCTAGGTAAGTTTATTTAAGCCAGCACTAAATACCTGCTTGCTTTATGAAGTTAGATATATCAGTTTTTGCACTATCTGAATTGTAGCCTTTTACTTCAACCTCTTTTGGGTACTTTGCTATAACTGCTTTTGCAGCCTCTTCATAAGAGCCAGTTATCACCCAAGTCTCATAAGCCAATTTTTTACGCCTAAGTATATGAGGGTGTGCAAGTCGCCTTTGTTTAGGAGTTTTTAGTTGTCGCATACTTCTTATTCGCTCAATGTTCTCCCACTCATCAATGTAATCTTGCTTGCTGGTATCTTCGGAGACGACAATATGGATTGTGAGCTGTTTGGTCACTTTATCTTCAACCAACTGATTGCCAATACTCACTGGTAGTTGCATATCTTCAACATTGTTTAGTAGCAAAAAGCGTTTGACAGAGTTATGCCAGCCAGGCGATAGCTCATACCCTGGTTTTGTAATAATCCGAGCAACAGCTAGGTCAATACCGTCTTCAATATCATCTTCAGGGCTAACTGGTTTGTAATAGATATACTTTTCTCTCCATGCTTCAACAGCCTCGTCAGAGATAAAACCGTCAGTGGGGAGACTAAACTTTTCTCTAATGGCTAAAATATCATCTATGAAGTCTGGCTTACTTGTTAGGTACATGGCTCGTTGCCAGACACTAGCTTTTCGCTTTGTCATAGTAAAACTATACAATTTTTTAGCTGAACAACTGAGCTTTCTTTATCAACTACCCCAAAGACTGTTTATTATGACATTGATGTATTCGGTGTAAGTCCAACTCTGATATGTAATGTTCATTGGAACGGTGCTGTTCATAGGGTAGTTGTAGTATTGAAGTCCGTTGCCCTCTAGCAATGTGTTGTTTGAAGCGTCTACACTGAACAGTCTCGGTATATCGTAACTAAGTGATGTCTCAGTAGCGTCTGACCATGATAGAGGTGCAGTAGAGCCGTCTGAGTATTTTGCTACTAGGCTGAACGGCAGAGGTACATAGTGATAGCAAGTCTCTGGTGTGCCACTGTTGATAGACTGAAAATCACAGACAGGGTAGTTTACTGTCACTGTTTGACCGCCTGATGATGTGACGACAGAAATGCCTGTAATCGTAGGGGTTGGCTTTGTAGGTGTGTTTGACGCTGGCGTATTTGTTGAGCTTGAAGACGAGCTGCTACTTGTTGGCGAACTACTGGACTTTGAGTTTGATGAGGTGGTGCTGCCTGACTGGTTAGTGGGCGTAGTCGTGCCTGTGTTGGTGCTGTTTGAAGTATTGTTAGGCTGCTTAGGGTTATTGCTTTGTGTCAGGTGCTGGGCTGATGAGCTACTGTCTGTGGTCTTGCTTACAGGCTTACTACTAAGAAGCATTGGTGCTGCATAAGCCGAAGTACCTGCAACTATGGCTATACCAACCAATACGCCTACTGGGAAGCCTCTGTACCTTTTATCTAATAACCTAACAACGCCTTTGATTTTGTTCTTGAAATTATCATATATTTTCATATTCAACCCCTACAAGCCGAGTAACTGCTTCTTCTTGGCAGTAAACTCTGCCTCAGTCAATATGCCTTGCTCCTTGAGCTTAGAGAGCTGTGTTAGTTGCTCTGTAACATCATTGACTTGAGGTGCTTGAGGCTGCTGTGCTGTTTCATCACTCAGTGGTACACCAACAGCGTGAAGTAAGGGCGTAATTTTAGCCTTAGCCTCTAATTGGCTTACTTTATCTATCTGGTAATATGCAACTTCGTTGTCTTTGGTGTGAATAATTATTGCTGCTTGGTTTTTTGTACCCTTTGCTGCCAAACCACCGAACACACCGAATACTAGAGTTGCTCCAATCTTTGACTTACTTACTTGTTCACCACTTACATCTACGCTGGCAACATCTGTCCAAAGTAAAGCAGAATGGCTTGGGCCGAATGTGCCAACACCAATTTTCTCATCTGTCAGATAAAGATTGCCCTGACGAGCTTTGCCAAGCTTAGAGTGACCGCCTAAGTATTTTGAGTAAGTAAAACTTAGTTTTTTGATTTTTGGCTTAGGTTGAGCAGCTTCAACTGGTTGAGCCGATTGTGCTGCCACTGCCTTTTCTTGGTTTTGCTGTTTATGTTGCTGACTTAGCTTAGAGCCTAACTTTGCAGCTTGATAGGCTGGTGTAACATTGAGTGCTTTTTTGAATAATGACACATTGTCTCCTTTCAGACTTTGTTAGTTAGCCTGACAGAAAACAACAGAGCTAGCTGCCAGGCGGCGACCTTGCGGCCACCCATAGACCTTTCGGACTATGACCTAATCAGATACCTGAACAACTAGCTCAAGGCTCTGATTAGGATTTACGACCATACCCAAACAAATGCTTGGGGTTAGGTCATACCAAATTGTTACAACGCTTTGGGCGTTGCTGAAATTATAGCACTTGTAAGGTGTAGCAGAGATATAATGTAGGTAGTATGAGTACAAACGAATACCGCATTACTTCAATAGGCTATCGTGAGATATATGGCTCTCAGGGTATGTCGCTTGATGAAATCCGAAAGGCACTCAAAGATTATGACCTGAACGGACTACTAGAGTTTTCTACAAAACTCGGAATTATCTTATTTCATACTTCAGGTGGCCCAAAAAATCTTAACTTAGGTCAGCGAAACATCATCAGGTCGTTGTACGATAACAAAGAAGAAAGAGACGCCTTTGTTAAGCTTCTCAGTAAAGCGGTAGTTCGCAATGAAGCCACAGACAGTTGGGGCTTATTTTCAAAACACTCGGCTCTGCTTTTCTTGAAACTTGCACTTGAGAGCTGTCCGACAAAAGGTGGCAAGCTGATTAGTCCTGAACTAACACCAGAGATTGCAAAAATCTTACTGAGCCTGACAGACTATATTGACGCAAATTACTTTACGCCATCAACCTTAGTAGTACCTGCTGATTACAGTCGTATCAAGATAAGAGAGTTTATGTTCAGGCGGTTGGTCTTTACAGTAGAAGAAAAGTTTCCAAACCCCCTGTATAGGCACTTAAAAATAATCAACTACCTAGCAGCTCACCATAGTGACTTTGGCTTCAGTAAGTATTTCAAAGAGGCAACTGGTTTGAGCCTTAAGCTCTACTATGACATTGGCACAATGTTGTCTATGCGGTGGGGAATAAAAAAAGAAGACTTCAACTTAGACCAAGACTGGTACATAGATAAAAGAACACACTTCAAAGAAGTCAAAGTCACTCAAGCTAATCTTGAAAAACTATACAAACTGCTCACATTTTCACCCAAAGACTTTGCAGCTATATACTCTTGGTCGCTTGGCGTTCTGAGCAATAAAGATATTTACGACTATAACTACCTTTTTCTTCGCAAGTTTCCGCTAGTTGAAGTTGCTGACCACCTGCTTGCTGCACCATCACCAGAGTATCTTGTCTCAAAAACTACTGAGGGTGCTTATATGATTGTCTCCGACTACTTGAGAGATAAGGGTCTTACCAAGCAATACAACCTCTTGCCGAGCTTGTGGGGCGAAGCATTTGAACATTATGCAGACACAAGTCTTAAAAAAATCTTGGGGGCTGGCTATCGTAGAGTTGCTGAAGACAAAAGCAAAAGGGCTGATGGTATCTATGAGGGTAAGCAAAGCATTTTACTATTTGAAGAAAAATCTATTCACTTATCTTACAAGGCAACAGTTACTGGTAACGAGCAAGATTTAGCAACTCCGTTTGGACAGTGTTTTGGCAAGAAGAAAGGCATTGTTCAGGCCGTCAGCCACGCTAAGGACATTATTGATGGCAAGTTTGTGCTAAAAGAAAGTATTGGCAAGCGTAAGATACTACCAATCTTAATAGTGTCTGACTACCTACCTGCTGAGGCATTTCACTATATGTTCTATCAAAAGATGTTAAGGGCTAATGGAGTAAAGTTCAACGAGCCATATTTGCTGCCGTTTATCTACATAACCATTGAGGAAGTGGAGTTTCTTGAAGCTATGGCAACCGAAATGACCAAAGACGACATTGAGCAGTTACTTATTGACTACTCTCAAAAGGTTTCAAAGGCTGATATAAACAATGATTTTAGCTTCAAAAACCACCTATATTCTCAGGGCATAAAAATACCGCTTAATAAGTCACTAATGAGTGATTTTGAAAAACACACCAAAAGACTTATGAAGTCGTATTTTAAGCACGACCAAACTTAAACATCTGTTATATACTCATATCAATGGACTGGAACACTCAAACTATAAAGACTTATGACAGCTCAGCACAGGCTTTGGCTAAATACTTCAAAGGTATTGGAGCAAGGGTTGATGATATTGAACTTGGGCTTAAACTTGCAGGTGCTGATAATACAGCTAGAGCAGTAGAGATTGGTTGTGGTGATGGTCGTGACGCAATAGAGATAGTTAAGCGTGTAGGTTGGTATGAGGGCTTTGACCCATCAAAGGGTTTGCTAGAAATTGCTGAGAAAAACTTACCAAGCACATCATTTGTTGTTGCAGACGCCTTAACCTATCACTACCCCCAAAATGTAGATGTTATCTTTGCCTTTGCGTCTTTACTTCATGCCAATAAAACTGACCTGCCAAAGGTTTTTGAAAAAGCTGCTCAGTCATTACGCTCAGGCGGTGTATTTTATATCTCTCTCAAAGAGCGTGAGACTTACACTGAAGAGGCCAAAAAAGATGAGTACGGCGAACGAATGTTTTACTACTATAACATTGACTTAATCAGAGAGCTTGCAGGTAGCTCATTTACTACTGTTCACGAAGCTCACCAAAAAATTGGCAAAACGGATTGGTTTACCATAGCACTTAAAAGAAAATAACCTAATCTGTAACAGTATCTATCTCAAGCTCAACTGACTGTGTTTCTTTGTAAGACTTGGTGACAGTTAGCTTTTTTACCAAACGATACTCTTTTGCTCGTTGAGCATTTCTCTCACGCCTATCTTGTCTATCAAGAAACCACATGGCTGTTTTCAAGTCACCCCTACTCAATGCTCCCTTAATAATGCGTGTCGCCTGGACTGTCATTATTTCTTGAGCAGCTGTTACTTTGTCCGAAAAGTCTTCATTGCTTGCAAACTCATCATAGTAAGTAGAGCTTGGTATTCCAGCTTTACGACAGGCTATTGTCACTGTATAGCCCTTTTTGAACAGCTCAATTAGATAATAGGTGTCACCCTCAGTTATTCTTCTTGGACGACCCATAACACTAGAATGTTGATTGCTGATTAGCTGTTGCTTTGTTGTGTCTCTATTCTCCATAATGATATGAGTGTAACTCCCAGCTCTTAGTTATTAAGCAGATATTCTTGATAGGGGACTTCCAAGATTTCTCTCCAACGAGCTATCTCATCTCTAATAAGGTGAAAACTTTTACCCACACGCTGCACCAATTAGACCCAAACGTCTTTAGTCCAGAGAGCATTCAAACATTTGAGACCGTTAAGGTCTTTTTGTTTACTTATACTATGAAAGAAATTGACAAGTCGTAATACGTTATATATAATGTAAGATATGAAATATACTTCAACAATAACAAGCAAGGGTACCATAACGATTGCCGCACCGTTACGTAAAGCGCTTGGTTTTAAATCTGGACAAAAAGTTAGCCTAACTTTAGACAAGAATCGACAAGTTGTTATCGGTGGAGGCACTACCGTAGATGATTTTGAGAAGCTACGAGACGAAATTACCAAAAAGATACCTAGTCACAAAAAAGGTTTAACTGGTCAAGCATTGAAAGAAGCGGCAGCAAAAGCCTGGGTAGCTGATTATAGTGAATAGCCTTGATACGAACGTAGTACTTCGTTACTTGCTCAACGATATTCCTGAGCAGGGCTTCAAGTCCAAGGAGGTCATCACTAATTCAGCATCATATGTAACTGATGTTGTAGCTGTAGAAATAATATTTGTGCTTGAAAAAGTTATTGGCATGGAACGCTCTGATATAGTTAAGCTAGTCAAAACTTTTTTGAGCCTACCCAATGTAATTTACAATGACTACTTTTTAGACCAAGCTATAGATTTATACGGTGCGAAGAAAAGCCTATCTATCGTAGATTGCTATGCTGCAACCGAATCAAAACTATATAACAACACACTTGTTACATTTGACAAAGAATTGGTAAAGCATGGCGGCAGCCATGTAAAAGAGCTGTAAAGTCGAACCCTAATCAAGCAAACTAGCCGATAATCCAAAGAGCTTAGCCAAGTTTAATATCGCCAAACTTTTCAATAGCAGATGTTTGAAATGCGTCACATATGCTGCACCAAGCATAAGCGCTATGACCTAGCTCCAGAAAAGCATAATTTATTATGTGCTACGTCTTAGTCGTCAACATTTACGCACGTACCATTATTTATTACAGTGCTTGGGTCCGTTGTGAAACTCCAATTGTAATACAGTGAAGTAATCTGATAGGTAGCCTCTTCAATGGGGTTGCTTATGTTTGCATGAACGTCAGAGCAAAGAGCCGTCTCTACCTGGCTAGCCGTAGCATCGTAGCCTAGGGACATGACCTCGGGTTCAAGCGCTGCAAACGAGCCCCAAACCAGAGTATTAAGACCGCCGTTAGAACATTTTGTTGGGCCTGGGACTCCGTTACTGGAGTAAGTAATCTGTTGGCTGCACTCTGCAGCCTTAGACGGAACGGTTGCTGGAGGTAGGACAGCATATGGATTGCTGGTCGTAGTAGCGTCAGAAGAAGCGCTAGTAGTTGCTGTGTTTGTAGACGAAGCACTCGTATTAGCCACAATAGATTGATCACTGCTATGAAAGAGTAAATAAGCAACAAAAACAAAAACTACGAATATAGACAATAATATTGACATCTGCATGATTGTTAACCCAGCTTTTTTCTCTTGTGATCCGTATTTACTGCTCATAATCCGTTATCATTACTCCCTAAGGTTTTTTTATTCGAGTAATGTTAATAGTTTAACAAGAGTTTCTAGCTTAGATAATAGGCATTGTTGATGGAAGTTATTAATTTAATAAATTTGGTTATAAATTAAAAATCTGTGCTGGAAATTTAAGCTTCATATTATCTAAGTTGTTATAGGGCAAGTGTTTGCAATGCGTCATATGTGTCGCACCAAACATAAGTAGCTTGAACTTGTTAGGCTTTAAAAGAACGTGATACAATAAAGTCCTAGTGTGCATATACTAGAAACAATAAATGAATTAGATGAGCGGCCTCGGGCCGCTTTTTTAGTACCTTCAGAATTTACTGCGATTAACCTATATCACTTTTCTGAATACTACCGGGAATCCCGCCAAGAATTATTGGATGAAGGTCGTGGGGTAGTGCTACAACAGTCAAAACATGAACATGGAAGTCAACAGAGGCTATTTGTAGACACTTTGATATTTGACTCAACAGAAAGCGGCGAATATTTATGGCAGTTGAGTAGAGGCAGCCAAGGCGAAAGAACAATATGGCAAGTAATTATTGCTAAGGATAGGATAGAGGGCGCGAGTTTCAAAACAGATCGTCAAGGTAGATTAGTAGAATCAGTCTATATAGAAGATGAGCTTAGCTTGAAGCAGTTATGGGGTTTACTCGTTGATATCATCACCAGCGAAGAGGCTATATCGTATGAAAACAAACTTCGCGAAGATAAACGGTTAGCTAGGGATAAATTATTAGAGTTTATTTGGACAAGGATGATGTCTACTGAATACCCAGCCTCCGTTAACGGCGAGCAGGAAACTGCGTACAGAAATCTTGAAGTATTTAACGAAAAATATAATAAGCAGTATGAGAAGTTGTCGGGAGTTGTCCGAAGAATCGGATTTACGACTCTGCGGCCATTCCATTCACCGCTTAAGCACAGAGTTTCCATAGACAGCGAAAAGAGAATCGAGCTTTCGTGTAACCCTCCAACCCTTCTGGGGTTCTTAAAGTCAAACTGCCTATGCTTGTAGTCGTACCGTAGGCGTGGCATGATTTAGCACATGTGACAAATTGTCACTGGACCTTTTCACCACGGTAGAAGAAAACTACCGGCCAATCAAAGAGAAGCAAATTATCCAATCGGAAACGAGAGAAAGAGGATCATGATACCTCACGCTGAAGTGATTCTTGGTAGCGAAAGCGATCTCCACTACTTGTGGGACTCGGAGCTTCTAGACGCGCTGGAGGCTGACGGCATAACCTATGCCGTTGCAACTTTGTCGGCGCATCGTAACGCGGCTGCTCTGGCCAAGCGCATCAACGAGACCATCGGGACTACCGGGGCATATGTTTGTGCTGCTGGTTGGGCTGCTGCCTTGCCTGGCGTCGTCAAAGCACATCTGCTCGGCAGGTCACTAGCGAAGGTCTATGGGATCGCGCTGCCGTCGGATGATTACCGTGATGGTAAGGATGCCGAGATCAGCATTCTGCATCTGCCATCCGGTATCGATGTCGCTTATGGCGGTGTCGGCGTCGATGGCTTCAACGCCATCATCTCCGATCTGCAGCAACAGCTTTGGGCCTACGATCCCAACCCTGATCCAGAATTGCTCGGACAAGTCCTGGCGAAGATCAAACCACCGCGGTTCAATATCCCCAAACCCAAAAGAGGCAAGACCAAAAGAATCGAATACGTCGGCAATGGAGAGGTGCTCGTCCGCAACATGGATGACATAACCGCTGGCGACGGTGCCAGACACGACGTGATCGAGGGCAAGGGGGCCGCCTCCACGAGGACCACCTGCAATATCTTCGAGCTACTCGAAAGGCACGGCGTTCGTACCCACTTCGTGAAAAAGGTCGACGACGTAACCTTCCGGGCTCGCGATGTGGACATGATCCCGCTTGAGCTTATTGCTCGACGTATCGCTACAGGTAGCTACCTTGACCGGTATCCGGACGTGGCAGATGGCACTGTCTTTGAAGAGCTTGTCTTTGAGATCTTCGAGAAAGATGATGCCAACCATGATCCGCTGTTGGAGTTTGATTTCAAGGCCGGCGTGCTTAGGCGATATGTGCCCAACAAGAAGGCGGCTCAAGCTATCGGAGACAATGTCAAAGCGGGCGACCTGATCAGCGAAGAGCCTCTTGCGGATAGCCGTTATGCCGGGGTCACTCTCGAGCTCATTGAGCAACTGTGTGACATCACACTCCGAGCCTTTGAGATTATCGAGGAGGCCTGGGCGGCACTCGGCGGCACGTACTTTGACTACAAAGTCGAAGGTGGCCACGACCACGAAACCGGCGAGTTGCTCGTAGCAGATGTCATTGACAGTGACTCCGGGCGACTTCGCTTCGGCGACAGGGACGTGTCCAAGGAGTCTTACCGAGACGGTAGCCAGACCTTGCCACAGATCAAGAAAAACTTTGATGAAGTCGCTGTGCTTACGGGCAGCTTCGTCTAAACCGGTCCAAACGGGCCCTGACAAATAAAGGAGGTGAAACTTTACGGGGCTCTGTCAAGAGAATGTGAATCGACTTCCGTCGATAACCACCACATTCTCTTGATAAGCTCCTTTTTTTAAAAGTTAGCTGTAATTATTCATTTGGTGTACAAGACATAAGCATGTACATATCCCCTAGATTAACTATAATTATGTGGCGTGGCTAAAAAGAAAAAGAACACCTTAAGAAAGAGAACCCGTATACCAATAACTATTCTGGTTGCGTTATTGATATTGTCTATCCCGTTACTTTATTGGTATTTTTCGATCAAGACCCCTAATCTGCCGGAACCGCCTTTAAAAGACCTAGCGGCAGCTCATGGTATTCAGCTTGGGAGTCATGCTTCACTATCTCGTTTGAGTGACAAACCGTATACAAATATTCTAACCTCCCAATTTTCATTTTTAACGATTGATGGTGAGGCAAATTGGAATACTATTCATCCGTCTTTAACGCAGTATAACTACACCAAAGTTGATAAGCTTATGGCTTTTGCAAAGGCTCACAATATGCCCGTACAAATACATCATTTGGTTTGGGGTGAACAAAAATTCCTGCCTGCCTGGCTAAAAAACGGTAACTATAACAAAGCGCAACTACTAAACATTATTCACGATTATATCTCTAACGTGGTAGGGCATTACAAGGGAAAGGTGGCACAGTGGTCAGTCGTCAACGAGGCATTTTCAAGAGCACAACATACCTACGGATTAAGTGATTGGTGGGCTGATCATACCGGCGGTGGCACCACCTACATTGACGACTCTTTTATTTGGGCTCACCAAGCCGACCCGAATGCTAAATTACTACTCAATGACTTTAATAATGAGACCGAAAATAGTATATCCAACGCAGAATATAATTATGTGGTAGCTGCTAAAGCTAGAGGTATTCCTATCGACGGGGTTGGTATGCAGATGCACATTAACGCGTCTGATCCTCCATCCGAGGAAGCAATAATCACAAACATGCAGCGTTTTTCTGCAATTGGCGTTCCGGTGTACATCACTGAATTTGACGTCAATCTAAACACTGTCAAGGGCAGCAGTGCTTATAAAAATCAGCTAGAAGCTCAAATTACTTACAATATAGTTAGGGCTTGCATAGAATCGAAAGCTTGCGTCAGTTTCGATAACTTTGGAATTAGCGACAAAGAAAACTTACTTAAATGGCTCGGCCACACGGATTCTCATTCCTATCTGTTTGATAGCAGATATCGTCCAAAGCCAGCGTTTTATTCCTTTCGCCAAGCTTGGTTACAACCGTAATTGAACTAGTAGTTTTTGCGACGAAGTCTTTATGCAAGGGGTTATTTCTTGCTATTATTAAATGCAGGTAGGACAAGCGGTGAAAAACCGAAGAACCAGACCACAAAAAGCAAAAGCACATAACCTAGAAAGGGCTAACAGGCGAGGAGTCTTCGCTGTCAGACGTAGGGTTGCACCCGAGAGTCAAGAAAGTCTGCAAGTCATCTCAGATATTTTGCAGCCCGAAATACGCTCTACTGGCCGTTTGTTTGATGTCAGAACCCTTGGGGTTACTGTAGTCGGATTCTCTAGATTCGATAGACGCCATCTTGGGACAGGTCCGCCAACTTCTGAGGTTGTCAGAAAGGTACTTTCTACCAGTTCTGCTTTGGAAGTTGGGTTGGGGAAATTAAGTATTTATGACACCGAAACCAAAGCAAAACTAGGGGTTGCTCTAATAAGCGAGGAGCTGGAACAAGAAGTCGAAGACTTAGAAGATGGGTTTCGAAGAAAAGGCTTTTCGCTCAGAACAGATCCTAACGACGACGGCGAATATGCGCCCCATTGTTCTATGGCGCTGCTTTATACCGATAACTTAGCTCACTATCAGGATCCCAGGACACTTAGACGGCTCGATACTATAACCGGCCTTAGCGCGGATACAATCCAAATCGTTTTAGAACCAGCCAAGTAGTGTCAATAACTTAGCCACCTATTTATATCCGACTTCGTTCTCTTTTAACTTCTCTTTTAGAGATACTCATGTAAGCAACAAAGACAATAATTATTGCAGTTAAAAAAAAGCTGACATGGCCGTCACCAAAAGCGAGTCCGCCAACAGTGTGTGCTTTGCTTGTCCAATCTGCAAAAGAAGCTCCGATGGGTCGTGTCAAAATGTAGGCCAGCCAGAATGCTGTAATCTGATTCAATCTAAATAGCCAGTAGCCTACTGCCGGAACAATTATCACGCCACTAAATAAAAGGGCTGATGAGAAATAACCTAGCCCTATCGTGGTTGCTGTTAGATCGCCGGCGGCGGTACCAAGAGCGAAGGTCGCCATCACCGTGGCCCAATAGAACATCTCCCTTCGAGGAGTATATATACTGTGAATGGAAAGCGTTTTCTCGCTTTTGTGCCAAACTATAAAAACTATAATAAGAATGATAGCGAAGAAAATAGTAGTTTCTATATACGGAATCCCAAATTGAATATGAAGAACATCGGCAGCCATAGTTCCAAATACGGCTACCATAGCAACGGTTAACCAATAAACCCAAGGTATATATTTGCGAACGGAAAATTGTAGTATCAGAGCGATTAAAAGCGCAACCCCTCCTAGTGACACAGCAAAATATGGGTTGATTCGAAATACAAGAAAGTCCGAGGTAGCTTCACCCATAGCCGTAGTGAGCAGTTTGGTAATCCAAAACAGAGCTGTAATTTCAGGAACTTTTCGAATTGCTTGTCTGGGGAGTCTATTCATCAGTGATTAATTAGAATTTAGAAACACTAAATCAATTTGCAAATAATCCCAAACGTTTCGTTTTGATAGGACTAAAATGTTTTCCACCCTATATATTTTCCCCATAACTTCTGTTATTATATGACGGAATTGCCAAAAAGAGACTCTTTTTATTTAGCATTATCAATCAGAAACAACTGGTTTAAAACTTAACATCTAAAAACACTAAAAAGGTAAATATATATAAGTTAGTTGAGATTTGAGTTAAAAAATAAGTCTGTTTAACAGTTCGGGAAGTATAAGCTATGCCAGCACCCCAGATATTAAAATTCTATTTAAAACGGGTATTTACATACCCTAAATACACATGGGCAATTATATGTGTATTGCCGGTCACAGTATTGTTATCACAATACTTACCGCCTTTAATATTAGCTCACGTATTAGGCCGTCTTAGTGGTGGGCAGTATCATCCTCATCATTGGCAGAGCTTTTTGGGAGATTTTGCTCTTTATGCAGCCCTAATTTTCGGAGGAGCTTTCATTATGTGGAGAGTAGTTGACCAGCTCGTCTGGCGACTAGAAGCTTCAGTTGAACGTGACATAGCCGAAATTGTTTTCAACCATTTGATTAGCCAGAGTGCCAATTTTCATGCAAACAATTTCGGCGGTTCCCTGGTCTCAAAGACCAATAAACTTATGAGTGGTTATATAAGGTCAGCAGATACCACAATCTTTCAATTAATTCCGATGATATCTAGCTTAGTATTCTCAGCGATCATCTTGTCGGGCCGCGCCCCCCTCTACACAGTCTTTTTAATTTTGATAGCAATCCTATTTATTATAGTTTCCATTCTTGCATCAAAACGGGTCCGCAAATTAAGTGCCAAAGTCGCCCAAACTGAAAGTAAGGAAACTGGCTATTTAGCTGACTCTATGACTAACGTTATGGCAATAAAAAGCTTTTCAGGCAGCGACTATGAAGCCAAACAATTTAAGAAAATAACTGACCAGGCTCACTCTCAAACCCTAGATTTAATGAGAGCCTCACATCGCCAAAACAACTCACTCTCAGCGGTTACCAATACATTTTCCGTAATCGCACTCGTAATGACGGTAGTCGGTGTTACGGTTTTAAAATCTGACATAGCTACAGTCTATCTAATCCTTAGCTATACCTCCGCCATAGTAGCCCAGCTATTTACATTCGGCACAAGCTCGCTGCGAAATTATAACCGGTCTTTTGGTGACGCTACTGACATGATTAAAATACTGGGCATTGAACCTGAGATAAAAGATCCCGTAAATCCAGAGAAGCCTAGTACAAAAGATGGTGAGATAGAATTCCGGGAAGTGGATTTTACTCATCAAGGTCAAGACGATGCCATATTTTCCAAGCTTTCTTTAAAAATTAAACCTGGCGAGAAGATTGGTCTAGTTGGTCACTCTGGTTCGGGAAAGACTACATTCATGCGACTGCTTCTGCGATTCAGTGATATTGATGGCGGTCAGATTTTAATTGATGGGCAAAGTATATCTTCACTTACGCAAAATGATTTGCGTCGTCAAATTGCGTATGTCCCCCAGGAGCCAATCATGTTTCATAGATCACTTTTCGATAACATCTCTTACGGTGAATTTAACGCCCCGGAAAAAGCAGTCAAGCAGGCTGCGGAGATGGCTCATGCCGACAAATTTATAGAGGCATTACCTGAGGGTTACGAAACTCTGGTTGGAGAGCGTGGCATAAAGCTCTCGGGAGGCCAGCGTCAGCGCATTGCGATTGCTCGGGCCATGCTCAAGAATGCTCCCATTTTGGTACTAGACGAAGCAACTAGCTCACTAGACTCTGAAAGTGAAGTCTTAATTCAAGATGCTCTTTGGAAACTGATGGAAGGTCGGACAGCTATTGTGATTGCGCATAGGCTTAGTACTATTCAAAAAATGGATCGCATCATAGTCTTAGATGACGGCAAAATAGTCGAAGAAGGCTCACACAAGGACTTGCTTGCCAAAAATGGTAGCTACGCCAAGCTATGGGCCCATCAATCGGGTGGGTTTATGAATGACTAAACCAGCTTTGCCAATCAGTTTATGCTGTTATACAGTAAAACTGTTAAGATAACGATTATGGCGCGTTGGCCGAGTAGTTAGGCAAAGCTCTGCAAAAGCTTTTACGCCGGTGCGATTCCGGTACGCGCCTCCATAGTACATTAAGCGCGGGTGGTGGAATTGGTATACACGAGGGACTTAAAATCCCTTGCCCAAAAGGCTTGCGGGTTCGAGTCCCGCCCCGCGCACCACAAGAGATTTTTCCATTTTAGCTATGCTAAAAATTGGATTCACCCCTGTAAAAAGAGCTGTTTTTGGGTTTCCAGGTTTTAGGTCTTCGTAAGACGGTAATCTGTTAAAGATTGCTGCAAAAAACTGAGCTTTTTTAATCGGGTCAATCTGTTTTAGTAGTAATTGATCGAGGTTTTCGATTAGGTAACGTACCTTAGTCATGACCCTACGAAAATCCACTGGCTTTTTGGCTTCTGTTTCTGTCTTTTGATGGGTCAGTGTGTTTATTTTCTGTTCTATTTTCATAATATCTTCCTCCATATATTTAATAACCGTTTCGTTACTTAACACCTTTATCTTTCTAATTGTAGTCTCAGCCTCCATCTGAAGCTCTTTAATGCGTACCTCTAAGCTTTGAAGCTCATTTCCTTGTATCTGGTTTCTTCGTAGCCATTCGGCTTTGACAGCATCTATTACAGTGTTTATGCGGCTTGGAGATACTTGTAAGCTACCAATGAACTCACTAACTGTTTCGTCTAGCTCCTGCTTGGTAATACGAAAGTAATGGCCGTAATTACTGCAATGGTAAGCTGGGTAATATTTACCGTTCTTTCCCCTAGATGCACTACCGAGAAGTGGTCGCTGACACTGTGGGCAAGCTATAAACTTACGATAAGGGAAGTCTGGATTGCGTCTACCTTTGTTGAGTTGATGAGGTGGCGGAAGTTTTTTGTGTATAGTTGGGACGTTTTGTTCATCTAAAACAATAAACTTTTTGCCTTGATTAGCTCGGTTAAATAGCTCAATTGATACTAAGCCGTCAAATGCACACTTAACAGGTTTGTCTTCGGTCCATCTTTCAACGTTTACTCCTGCGTAAATAGGATTTTGTATATACTTTTGCATAGCTTTAACGGTGAGGGGATCACCACCACGCCTGGATACTATTTTTGTATGGTCTAGCTTGCTACGGACGTTCTGGAGTCTAGTTTTAAAGCCAAGTTTGTTAATCTCGGCTACTATCTCTTTCTCGTAAAGATTGCCTTTGGCGCGTAGCTCAAACATTTTAATAATTAGCTGGGCTTCTGTTGGGTGAGGTTTTAGTACGCAACGTTTACCGTGTCTAGTATCAAGCTTTTCGCTAATAAAACCGTAAGGCGGTTGGTGCATCCAATAACCCATACGTGCATAACGTATTTCAGCTCCAATCATCCGACTCATAATGTCGCGTAGTTCATCTTTTGACCGTTCAGCTTCTAAAATTTCTGATTTCTTGCTGGGCGAATATACGCTCCATTTATATGAAACTCTAAGGTGTTCGAGGGTATTTATTTTCTCAGAGCTTATAACGCCGTAAATATCTACTAAACGTACTTTGCAGTTTTCTAATTGGTTTTTGAGTAGATCATAGGAGAGTGAGCCGCCTCTTGTAAATCTATCAATTGACTTAATGATAAATAGCTCAATATTATTTTCTGGATTCTTACAGTAGTCTATAGCTTCTTGCATAGGTTGCTGCTCTTTGGAAGCTGATTCCATGAACACGAAGTACTTCTTGATTGTGATACCTTTATTGCTTGCAAAGCGCTCAATTTGTTCTTTTTGAGCTTCCGGAGAATCACCGTCCGTTCCTTGTTTGGTAGTAGAAACGCGAATAGCTGCTACGGCGTTTTTGCTGTCTAACTCACTTTGCATAGTTCGTCCCCAGGAATTTGTTTTTCTTGCTCCTCGCTAATAATGTCGATTATTAAATTAGCGATTAACTCAATGCGCTCAGCTTCAGATAAGGCAACCTCTGGTGGCTGCTTTGTCTTATTTGTCGTCCCTCTCGTTTCTGACATTATGGTTACCCTGTCTGTAAACTATTCCTATAGCAATAGTTTACTATAGCTTTAGCAATAATTTCAAGAGCCACGCCAGACTTATGCACAGCTTTTTGAAGTAACTAAAGTTAGCTCTAGTCACCTAGGATTTCAGTAGACATGACACCAATAGCTTTGATTATCTTCTTGAAGTTGGAAATAGTGGGGTTTTTTTCGCCACGCTCAATTTGAGCATAATGATTTTCGCTAATACCGGCTTTCTTTGCTATCTCGGCTTGAGTGAAATGATTCTTTCGTCTAGCCGCTCTAAGCTTTTTACCGGTTCTTATTATTGAAGCTTTGTCATCTGACATAATTGTTGTATTGTATCACGCACTTTTAGAGATACTTAAAGCCATATCCATATAAATTAAAGAAGAAGGCTTCCGTTAGCTCGCAAGCCACGTAAACCCTCTTGATCGTTAGTATACAAAACTAGCAAAAGGCATGCCATAGTTTCCCGAAAACGTCTTAAGAACGCGCTATATCAATTGTCCCCATGGGCGGTGACAACATACTCATGGTTTATCGAAGATAGTGTGGAATAATTTGTGTTACCTACCTTTTAAAAATAGTGGAGTAGGAGGGTTTGGCAAAATGAATAAACTACCGAATCAATTAAACCTTAATAACTAATACCTAAAACAAATACTTACTTATCTAACTTATATATCTACTACTAGTAACTTAACTATATGAAACTACCTAAGATAACTACTAAACAACAAGAAATAATAAGACATCTGTATAGATATAGATACTTAAATAGAATACAGATACAATCATTAATGAATCATAAAGATAAAAGACGAATAATTAGTTGGTTAAAAGACTTAAGAGATAAAGATTATGTACAGTGGATATACTCCACAAATTTTACTGAGAAGAGTAAACCAGCTATCTACTATATTGGTATTAACGGGGTATGTTACTTAAAGACTGTTAGGTGGGATGATAATGGTACACTATCTCCTTTTTACCCATTAGAAGAAGTAAGAAAACGCTACAAAGATAGTGAGCGTAGCCAAACCTTTATTGATAGGTCAATTCTAATAGCAGATTGTTGCCTAGCACTTAAAGCAATAAACGCCACTGATAGTGGCGTTGGCGGTAACACTAGCGATAAAGTAACCAAAAGCAACACCCGCTATACCTACCTTACTGAAGCTGACTACATTGACCCTGATAGCGACCATCACTTCCTAGCTGAGCATGAAACACTACGTCCAAACCTATGTATTACTAAACAAAAAGGTAGAACAACCACGAATTACCTATTAGAAGTCTTTGATAGCACCTTACCTCGTTATAGGTTGAGATTTAGGCTTAAAGCCTATTTAACTTACCTTGAAGATGGTGAGTGGGAATACGCAACAGCTGACGATAATCCACCAACTATACTGTTAGTTTGCCCTAACCTTGTTGATTTAATCTACGCTAAACGAAGAACAAAGAAACTAATTGCAGACATATATGATGATGACACCCCAGAGAATATCCATATACGATTTACCACCACCGAAAAACTACAAGAACAAGATATTACAGCTGAAATATGGGAAGAGGGGCGTAGGCTATTTAGTGTATAATTTTAATTAAGGGTTGGAGGCTGCGGATGCGGTCCCTATTTTTTATTTTCTCTTGACATAACAGATACAGAGGAGTATTATTTAACACTGAAGACCTTCGGCCCGTAGTTTCTAGGCTACCCAGTGCGGAAGGCCTTTTTCATTTACTTAGATTTTGACATGGGAAAAGCTGACATAAAGTCTTTTCTGCCCGATTGCTTGTTTTCTCTAATTTGTACACAAAACATAAAGCCATCTTTTGTCTGACCATAAAACCGGTGCAGGCTTACATTCATGTTGGTATAGGTATAGATAGTATCCGGGTCTAACGTATTATGCCTAATAAGATCAATAGCACAGACGAATAGTTTTGCACGTCGTAATTGGTCACCAGCATGTTTCTGTTTGAGGTGCTCCCAAAACTGATTCACAAAGATCTTATCGTTCTTAAAGTACTTAGAACGAACATAGGCTTGACGTCTAGGGGTACGCTTTTGTATCTTATGATATTCATAACGAGCAGCTCGTATGACATTGGCGTGAGACGTTCCGGGTAACTGGCCATACTTTGATCGGTAGGTTTTCATCTAGTTATTGTAGCAAGGAGTAGTCACTATACCAGCTAGCCCGTCTACTCCCCCATAACTTTGATTTCCACAACCACCTTACTGGCTATTGCATTAACAACGGGGGGGGTAGCATATAGGCAGATCTACTAATAAAAAGGAATAGTAAAATTATGAAAATACACAAACTAAATCAGTCAGGCGTTGCTCATTATTTAGTAGCAGCTGTAGCTGTCCTAGCTATTGCGGCAGTAGGAACATACGTAATGACACAAACTCATGCCGCTACACCAGCAAGTGTTGCAACAGTGCCTCATGGATGGCAACTAATTGGTACAGTAGTTCCACCTAGCTCAGGACCAAACAAGAATGAACTTGGCTTAACTTTTTATGCTTGTGAGTCTGGTACTACGGAAGTCAAAGGGAAAGCTGTGTTGCCAAAGACCCCTACTCCTCCTGATGTTACAGCCAACTACGATGTAAATATGTTTGACGCTAGCAAACCAAACGTAAATAACATTGAAAACACGGTTTATGGGAACACTTACGCGAATAACATACAAATACTAAAAATGCCTTTAAGCACAAAGTACAAAAACTACATAGCCTTTCAAGAAGCATGGGCTCTTGGGGGTAAAGGTGGTCCTGGGTTTGACTTCCCAGCTATACGTGCAAGTGATCTTATTAAGTGCTAAATTGACACTATTTAGTTAACTGTTTAGGTAATTAATTAAACTTTTATAT
Organism: Saccharimonadales bacterium (SeqCode); assembly: GCA_035510465.1. Lineage (GTDB taxonomy): Bacteria > Patescibacteriota > Saccharimonadia > Saccharimonadales > DATKHC01 > DATKHC01. Next base: position 143,240 of record DATKHC010000021.1, on the reverse strand, counting down.
AATTAAACTTAGATTCTTTATATGTAATATAAATAAGATATTAACATGTCATTTCTAGAGGACTGCTTCGATAGCACAGTGTGACTACGTAAAGAAAAATGTCCTCCATATGCTTGTTGTATAATATTTAAACAATGAGTGCAGAGGATACACAAGTATACGGAATTGGTCTCTACGATAGCCGGGACGAGATTGTACCTGGCACGTGGGGTTATATGGCACGCTCTTATGACCCATTGGACATATCATGGGGGCCTGACTACAAGCCAACTACAGATGAAATAGAGATTGCCCGAGAAGCAAGACGATTATTTGACGAGGAGATGTTAGCACCAACAGCACCTCGGACGTTAGAAGAGTTACTGGCTCTAGCGAACCCCAATCTTGAGGATCCATCTCTTAAGTTAGAAAGAGAAAGAATAATAGGTGGCGAGATTCATTTTACTGATCTCGGAGAAGGTCAATCTGGGACGATTGAGGACTTCCGAGTCGAACGAATAGCAATACGAGGATCCGAATTAGAGGAGCCTGGTTTAGTTTTTTTCATAAAAGACAGAACATGGTTCGATCCGGATGGCGACCATGTAGTTGAGGCCTCTGCTAAGTGGTCTTTCGCCCTAAGTAGAATAAGCGACTATCAGTTTGGTGATTCTGGCCATCCTACAGGGATAACATTCAAGGACCTCCCAAGGGGTGGTACACAATATGTCATTTCCAGAGGGCATAGAGATCCGAGGGTTCAGGAAGCAATCGACAGAGAAAGAGCTCACAACGGAAATCCGGTAGATAAACTCCAACAGTCCATAGACAATGGAGATTATGACCCTAGACTTGCGTCATTCTTAGGACAGGTTGCCAGCGAGTCCTGAGGCTAGAGGTTGAGTTCCGTAAGTTACAAAAACTGAGTCTCAGTTAATGGGGTTTCTTTCAAGGTAGTCACTTAATCCCTGCAGGGCTAGCCTTCGTACGGAGTTTTCTTTTTGTTGTTCTTCTGTCATTTGAGCATAAGTTATGTCGAATCCTTCTGGGATAAAGATTGAGTCACTAAGGAACCCATTATTGCCTAGCGGGGCACCACTAATCCGACCATTAATGTCAGCATGGAATACTTGAACGCTACTACCATTAGTAGTTAGCGCAAAGTATGAACTAACGGTAGCTTCTCTATTGTCATAAGCATCCAGTAATTTACATACGCCTGTGGTAGATAGTTCTTCATAGAACCATTTGATAAGTGTTCCTGGTAGTTTGCCAAGAGCCGTAAACCTTAACGAAACGTCCTCAACCAAACAAGCTTGATGCAAATGTTCATAGGCTTCTAAGGCCTTAGCCCTTACCACTTCTTCCGGATCTAGTGACTGTATTTCTTTAAGGTCTAATTTGTGAGCTTTTATCGGATAATTTATATGCCAACTAATCTGCTCTGCTTTAGTTGGATGACCCGTTACAAATATAAGTGGTTCTTTCATGCTAGCTTATTGTCGGGGTATAGACCAAAAATGTAAACCATAACCAATTTGGCTGGGAATTGAGATTAATTCGAAACTACTGGTCTCCAGCACCTACGTCCGAATATTTATAGCCCTGTCTGGTCTCACTCATCGCAATATTGCCTAGGTCTAAAGCTTCGTTTAGGTGTTGGTAAACAGAAATTACGTCTAGAATTACGCCGGAATCCAAGAGAGCTTGCCAGACCTCTGTCTTAGATAAAGGTACAGGTGAACTTTCTATCACTGCCTGAATAGCAGTGCGTATCGCTTGTTGCTCTTTGCCTGAACGTTTTAGACCTATCGAGTCTCTTTTAGCTTTATGCATGAGATACTTCACAAGCTTAGGATCTTTTTTAATTCTGGCAACGTTTTCTAGCCCTTGGTCTAAATAATCGTCACTTGGGTTTTGAATCCCTTCTACAACATCCAGCACAGAGTTAATAACTTCCAGTTGGGTTTCTGTTGCCCAAATAACTTCACGAGCATTATCTGTATCAATATCTCGCTTGGCTTTTAGGGCTTTTCTCATATTTTCCAAGTAGTTTGTTTTAGCGCTTACTTCTCTAATGAGAGGAGTTAAAGGCTCGTCGTATTGTCCTGAATCAATAAGCGCTTGGGCAATTGTTTCGTTGTAAATAGAACTATCTGGGTAACAATGGAAATAGGTTTGTAAAAAATTCACTATATCTATTAAAAGTTCGCTGGCTTGACTTGGATCGACTGATAGACCTTCAAATCCTTTTTCGGGGCTATAGCTAATAGTTGGTTTGCCTCGTCCACTAGCCTCGCTACTCACTATATTATTAACAACTAAATCGCCAATAATGTTACCGGCATGAGCTGTTGCCAACTCTAACCTATCGCTCAAAACAGCCGTACTGACTTCATGACCCTCACTTTGACGTAGCAGTTCCATTAACCCGATTCGTCGTTCGCATGGTCTTATCCCTCTCTCTGAATTTGTCTGGGTAGGACCAAAAAATGCCACCAATGAAGGATCTTCGTTTAGAGATACACCAACTAGCTGTCCTACTAAAGGAAGAACGAGCCTCTCTGCCTCATCCAGAGTTCTGTAAGCAGTAGCACCACTTTCCGTGGTCACCAACTCGGCAAAACCGCCAATAGAAGCGAACTTACTACAAAAATCATGAGGTGTTCTTTTGTGAAGTTTCCATTCTGGGTTTCTGCCCTGCAGCGCCATAACTTCGTTATATATTGGCGTCATAGTATAAGCAGTGTCAGGTTCCATAGCAGCAAGGGTCGCGGCTTTTACTTCGTGGTTACCTGCCGCTGCTATTACATCGTATAGGTGGGGAGGTGTAAGTGCTTCAGTTTGATTTGTTGACATAGCTAAGTATAAAAGCGCAATGATAACCACCTAAAGACGCAGTTACTAAACTATACTATGACATAACTGTAGTCGATGTGCAACGACAGATAATCGAGCCTTATTGTCCAAACTTCCCCTAAGAAGCTTTGGTGTGTTTACGTTTATGGTGTATTAACTTTTTATATGCCCAAATTATCGCCAATACTAGAAGTACGAGGGTTCCTATGAAAAATAGTAAGAGGGCTATATATACAACTACTTCTCCAATATCGACAAGAGTTATATCTCTCCTGAGCGTACATGCCGCCAAATTTGAAATGCAACCACTATCACTATTTCGAGAAATGATTAAAGGGATGTGCGCAATACCTTGACCAAGCCAAAAGAGTAAAAAACTTGCTATAAGTATTTTTATGTCTCTTCTTGCCCACTTACGTAACATGTATAAATTGTAACAGAGCAATAGGAGGAGCCTATGTCTCCTTCGTAATTCTTAGGCTTGGCTGAAATAAACTACGATTAACTTTACTTAACCCTTACCTAGCGTTCACCATGCCCTTACTAATTAAATAAGGGAGGTTCGTATGAACGCAATATTATATATTCGAGTTTCAACACTCGATCAAGCAATACGGGGAGATCAGCCAGAAGGCTTTTCTATACCTGCACAGAGGGAGGCCTGCAAACGCAAGGCCAAGAGTTTAAAGTCAACCGTAATTGACGAGTATGTTGACCGAGGTGAATCAGCCAGGTCAGCAGATCGTCCGGAGTTGCAGCGACTACTTAATGATCTACGTGATCGCAAGAAAGAAATTGACTACATCATTGTCCATAAGGTAGATCGTCTAGCGAGAAGCTTACATGATGATGTCATGATTGGCTTGGCTATTCAGAAAGCTGGAGCACAGCTAGTATCGGTCACTGAAAACATTGACGAAACCCCGTCAGGGAAATTGCTCCATGGAATTATGGCAACGATTGCCGAGTTCTATAGCCGTAATCTTGCAGCTGAAGCATTGAAAGGTGCAACTCAAAAAGCTAAAAGGGGTGGTACACCGTACCGTGCACCGCTTGGTTATATTAATGTAAGTCGACAAATCAACGAACGAGAAGCTCGTACAGTTGTCATAGATATTGAGCGATCTGCGCTCATTACCTGGGCTTTCAAGCGTTATGCGACTGGCGATCACAGTGTCAAAACTATAACTGAAGAACTATATAAACGTGGCTTTCGTAATCGTCGTACAGGCACTTCAATGTCTAAGCCTATTGGTCGATCTGGCATAGCCAAGATGCTCCATAACCGTTACTACGCCGGTTATGTAAAATATTGTGGCATCGAGTATCGAGGTAGGCATAAACCGCTAGTCTCTGCAGCTGTTTTTGCCAATGTTCAAGCCATGAGTGATAGTCGCCGAGCTGGTATTAGAAAAAGAGCCCACGATCATTACCTATTGGGCACACTTTTCTGTGGCCAGTGTGGACGAAGGATGTCATTTACGCTGACTATAAACCGCTATAAAAATGCCTATCCCTACTTCTATTGTCTGAGTCGTCAGCAAGGTCAGCAATGTACACAGCTTTATATTCCGGCAGCCTTAGTAGAGGAAGCAGTTGCTAAACAATTTAGTAATACAAAGCTTACTTCAGCTGATCGTGCTGCTTTGCAACGAGAGGTTCGAGCGCAGCTTCGATATGAGGTCACAAACGGCAAAGCCGAACTTACTAGACAGGAAAAGCGCCTTAGCCGTCTAATCATGGAGCGCCAGCGTATTTTGCAGGCCTTCTATGATGATGAAATATCCAGTGAAATGTTGGGTATTGAGCAAAAGCGTGTCAATAAAGAGATAGGTTTACTCAAAGAGGTAGTTAGTGATGCAACTAGGGCTCGTGCTTTCGCAAAACGAAGTTACCAAGCAGCGGTTAATCTAGCAAGTACCTTAAATCTTGAAAAGGCCTATTTAAATGCCCATCCACTGCTAAGGCGCTGTCTTAATCAAGCTTTATTTAACAAAGTACGAATAGACGACACTAACGCAGTTACGGTCATTGGTAACTTTGGCCCCACTAAAGTGCATGATGTTAGGGTACTTGGCGTTGAGCTACAGCCTAAGATTGACCATCCAAGATTAGCCCAAGCAGTTATTGGTCTAACTATGGACAAGACCGATCTGTTAGAAATCTAAGGCTTTAAGTACTAGCTTTCAGCCAACCACCAAGCATTCTACCGACTTCTTGTAAGTCGGCCAGTAATTGGAAAAGCTTGGTTTCATTGGCAAGCTTAAGATCTAGGTATAACCTTAGCTGCAAATTTAAAACTTCTAGTTGAGCTTGGGCTTTTAGTAGGTATGCCCCTTTGTGAACCTTGGGGGCGTGTTGAGCTATGAAAAAAAGCTGGAGCAAGTCATTCATGGTGCGCTGAGTTTGCTCACCTATGGGTCTATGCTTATCAGGGAGACTAGCGTCAATAACAACCAAACGTTTGTATATTTGATAGGTTTTCTCGACAATGGATAATGTGGCATCTAAAGATTTTGACATAGACATTAGTATGACAAGCTTTTGGCGAGCCTGGCAAGCTTTTAACGTAGGTAAGCGAGCTTCACCAGATATATTGCTTTATAAATACAATCTAACCAGCAACCTACTCAAGCTATCTAATTGCTTGCAGGACGGATCGTATAAACACGGTAAGTACCACAGCTTTACCTTATTTGATCCTAAAAGACGCGAGATATCTGTAGCTGAAGTAGGTGATAGGGTAGTACATCGTTTGCTCTATGATTATTTAGTAGCAATTTGGGATAAATCATTTTGTTATGATGCTTGGAGCTGCCGCAAGAATAAAGGCCTACATGGAGCTATTAAACGTACTCAACAAAACTTTATAAAGTACAAAGATGGCTGGCTATGGCGCAGCGATATTCTCAAATTTTTTGATTCTGTTGACCACACTATCCTGAAGCAATTGCTAAGAACTAAATTACTCCAACCGAAAGCACTGGAACTACTTGACGAAGTAATCGACGGTTGTCAGCGTCTATTAGACAGACAGACAGACAGACAGACAGACAGACAGACAGACAGACAGACAGACAGACAGACAGACAGACAGACAGACAGACAGACAGACAGACAGACAGGTATCCCCATTGGCAATTTGACCAGCCAGGTTTTCGCCAATATTTACCTCAATGAACTTGATCAATTTGTGCTTCATAGCATAAAGCCAATGGGATACGTACGTTATGGGGATGATTTTGTACTGTGGTGTAAGAGCGAATTACTAGCGCGCGAAGCCCAAATAATTGTGACCCAATTCCTCACTGATGAACTACGGCTACAGATAAACCCTCTGCACGATAGGATACAACCTGTCAGGAGTAAACTAGCTTACCTGGGTGTTGAATTATGGCCGTCTGGTAGACGTTTAGCCCCTAGAGTTAGCCAACGAATAGACCAAAATCTTGACCATCTCAATATCTCTAGTTATCATGCCCTAATCAAGCACCACCAGCCTATTCGCTACCACAGGAGATTTTTATATCAGATCCTTGACATACTCGACTAGGAGTGTTAAAATATCATACATAAAAGTTTAGATGAGAGAAACTATGGAACAACTTACACCTCAGCAAGAAACCGATTATAACAATGCATGGCAACTTGCTAACCAAGCTAATGATGCTTTCAATGAACGACACAAAGCAGCTACAAAAATAGCCGAAGCTGCTATTGGTAGTGAAGTAAAGGGGCTGAAAGCAGCCTTTGCCCAGGCGGATCAAGGCTTTCGTTTGTACGAATCTGCTGCTGAAGCACTGATGCCCGGACGAGGTGCTTTTGAAACTTCTATTCCAACAGAATTTGAATACTTTGCCAGCGAAACTGTCTGGAACGCTATGAGTCTTGAACAAAAAGTCAAAGCCAGTGAAGCTCGCAAGGTTATAGCTGAGCGTTTTCAGGCTCACGGTGTTACTTCTGAGAGTTTGCGTGTAGTACAGCACGAAACAGAAGAGGGCAAAAAAGTCTTTACACTTGTTCATACTGGTAACGGTGTTGATATTGGTAACCCAACCAAGGATTTTGATAAAGCTCGAAGCTACAATAGCGTTATGGCTAAGAAAAACAATGACTTGTTCAACGTACAAGTTGGCGGGATTACCTATGACACTCGAGAAGGCATGACAGATGCTGCCTACGACGCACTAGTAGCTGATGCTAAAGCTCAGGAAGGTAGTACTCTTCCTGATAGTCAAGAAGCTGCAAAAGAAAACAATGACCTATGGACATGGACTATGTTAACCGGCGAACCGCTAACAGCGGCCGGCTACGTTCAGGTTCGCTATGTCTATGGCGGCGGGGTCCGCGGGAGTGTCGATCTTCCTGACGATGACTATCGTGGTCTGCGTGTCCGTCCTGCAGTGGTAATTGAATAGTTTTGTCTTTGAACCTTTGACTCTTTTTTGATTCTTTTGTATTTTAGTTTTGGTCAGTATCGTCAACAGTGAGTAATTGGAAGGTAGTATTCTACCCAGGCCAATGAACTCCGGCGGTCGATCTATAAATCAACACCACTGGAGTTCTACGAGGTAAGGCACGTTTAGTGTCTGAAATAATAGTGCGCTCGATTGACCATGTTCAGTTGATGTGCCAGGATTACCGCGTAGGTAAGGGCGGCCGGCAACGTTCAGATTCGCAATGTCAATGACGGCAAGGTCAACAGGAATGTCAATCATCCTGACAATGACAATCGTAATCTGCGTGTCCGTCCTGCAGCGGTGACGGCAGCATTGTTTTTCGAAGTAGTTATTTTGGGTTGCTTATTTATCAGATGTTTTGTCGTCGTGGTATTCTTTGCCAGTATATTCGCGGTAGTGGTCCTCTAACTTGTCGGGGTCGTCCCAGCCCATCTGTCTATAGTTAAGCTGCATACTTATAAGCATGGCCTTTGCAAAAGCTTCGTTAGCATTTTCTGGATGGAATATCTTTAGCCACCGAACCATAGCTTGGGTGTCTTTGTCGTTTAGTTCATATCCGTTCATAGATAATCTCGAGTATATCACCAATACCACCTTTTGAGCTTTGCAAAGCTGATCATTTGTCTACATAATTCTTTCGACTCTGTACGCCGCATAACCTCTCTACTATTATTCTGTGAAAGAACATTAAGACTGCCTTCCCAGAGAATAGTATTGTCTAATATGGCTAATTTTCTATGACGCATATCGTTATATAACCTTACTTTTACTCCCGAGTCCTTTAACTTCTTGAGAGCTATCCAGGCTTGGATACGCAGATACTTATCATGATGGTTTGGATTACGGGTGTTAACGTGTACCCGAACGCCTTTTCTTATTAATTTACGGAACACTGGAGCTAGTTCATTGGCTCGCTTGCAGGTTAAATAGGGGGATTCTATGATGACTTCTTGTTTTGCGTGTTTAAGGTCTTTGGTGAAGGCGTCATAGAAGTGGGTTTCATCGTACAGCTTGGATTTTAGTAAGACCGAAGCATTAACTTTACGAAAGTTTAGCAACCTACGCATAGTCTTTCTCCTCATCCTCGATTAGGATGATCTTCCCATCAACCTCTACAAGTCCAAGTTCTTCTAATTTCTCATCTAAATGTATTAAACTGGGATAAAGGGTTTTCCAGGTAACCCTCGTGCTGCGCACCAAGACTAAAATAGTTGGCTATATAACTGTTACCGGGGAAAGGCTGAGGTCTGAATGCCATACCTTTAAGGGAGTAATTTGCGTAGGAGCGGCACGTAATTAAAATGAGCATCAGATGTTGCGAGTGTTAGGTTATGTTGTAAGCATATAGCTGCAATCCAAACGTCGTTAGTCGGAATGGGCTTGCCTTGAGTGGACAGCTCTACCCAAATTTTGGCGTATAACTCGTCAGTTTCTTCATCTGGCCATAATACCGATACGCGATCAAGCGATTGGAATTTTTGTAATTTTTCATAATTCTTTTTTTCATTTTGGCCTTTTTTAAAGCCAGCACGTAACTCTGCATCGACGACAAACGGCAATATCAGCAACTCTGCACCATTAATGGCTGGCATTAGTTGGGTAGCTTTACCAATCTGCAAGTCTGAATAGACATTTGTATCAATGGCGATCTTCATCTATAAACCCCAGAGCCGCTTATCAATCACCCTCTGCTCAGCGAATGTATCAAGCTCAGCTTTTCCGATCCCACCACTGCCATAGAACCAGCCTAAGTCACTTGGTGGTTGTTTAATGCCTTTAATTGTGGATTGTTTAAGAGCCTGCACAAGCGTAGCATTGAAACTTTGTTTATTCTTTTTGGCACGCAAGCGCAAAGAGTTATCTACATCCTCAGGCACGTTACGTATAGTATATTGTATGTTGTTCATGCCTACAGTTTACATAAAATGTAGGCAGTAGTCAAGAACCTTTTTGGAATGCCATGCAAAAGAGGGGTCATTAGCCTTGCTCGAAGTTTGCGTATGAAATATTATCCTCAATCAATACTGTTTTCCCGCCAACCTCCACTAGCCCAAGTTCCTCTAGTTTTTCGCTTAAATCTATTAAACTGGTGTATAGAGATTTCCAGGTAAATCCCGCCCCGCGCATCATAGAGATTTTTAAGAATTTTACATTTTATCAAAGCTAAAAATCGTGTTCACCATAAGATACATAGTAATTCTAAAGCGGTAAGATATAATTAAACTAATGCTTTGGGTGACTAAGATAAAAATAAGGAGAGTTAAACGCTTTGTCGTAAGAAGTCTGCTTATAATTATGAGGCCAGTAGCTCGTTTGACTAAGCTAGTTTTTAGGCCCTTACTTAGTTACCTCATAAGGCTGCTCAAACCGCCTTTTAAGGTAACTGGGTTTGTTATAAGTCCGTTTGTTAGATGGTTGGGATCTCCTGTTCGTAAAATCGGAATTTGGCTAAATAAGATAGTTGATCGGCTTGGTCGACGACGAGTCAAATGGGCCATGTATAGTCTTAGTGTTATAGCTGTAGTGGCCATAGTATTCGGAGCAATTAGTTATTATAGAAGCTTAGTATCCCGCAGCTATAATTTACCGGTAGCCGTACAAGCCCTCATCGGCCAGCCTGACAAAAGTCTGTTACCTCAGTTTAGTTATGATACTAAAGCTCATGCTTATTACTTGGCTAAATCATCGATTCAGTCTCTCAATCAATCTGCTAATGCTGCTCCGCCTACCACTAACAGCGTTCAGGTCGGGGAAGGTCCAGACGAAGCTGGCTACAGCGTCAAATTGCCGAACGACGCTCATCAGGGAATTACCACTTATGATGATAGTAGTCGTTTGTCATTTACTCTTGTTCCCGAATTTGATCTCTTTACAGGTAAGCCGGTTGATGGGCATATGGTCTATCCGATGGATCTTAGCTCTAACAAGGACATCTACAGCGTTAAACGAGATGGTTTACAAGAAGACATTGTCTTTGCCCACGCTCCTAAGGGCGACGTCAAGCTTAGCTATAAACTTGAATTGCCTAGTACTCTTCAGGCTCGAATGATAAGCGGTGGCTCGATTGGTATATACTCGGCTGATCCGGCACTTTTTGGCAATATTACTTATGGTAGTCCGGCTGATGAGCAAAAAGTAGAAAAAGCTCGACAAAACTCCGCCAAAGACAATCTGGTATTTGTGCTTCCCTCACCAACTATCAGTGATAATGATGGTTTTTTGCCGGCCGCAGTTCAGCATAAAGCCGGCCTATCGCTTAAGGGAAATATACTAACGCTTACCGCCAGTGACTTGGGGGGCGTAAATGGACCGGTTGCCATAGACCCTAGCGTATTGGTAACCAGTGTTAACGATTTTCAAACCAATGGGAATAATGACGGAGATATAACCTTTGACGGTACTAATAATCAGATTACCGAATCTGGGCTTAGCGGGGCAACTCTTGCAAATAGCAGCTGGACCGATAAAACCACTACTTCTACTGGGGCCATGAATACAGCCTATTCTGCGTTTGGCTCTGTGGCCTATAACGGTTATATGTACGCTATAGGTACTGATGATACTATCGAGTACACACAGATAGGAAGTACTGGAGCTCTTAGCAACCCGGGTTGTGGTGGTAGCCCTGATTGGTGTTCAACTACTGCTTATCCTAGCCCTGCCATAAGTGGTTTCGGCACCGTTGTCTACGATGGATATATCTATATTATTGGTGGCCAAACTACCTCTGCGGCGACATTGGAATCAAGTGTTTTTTACGCTCCAGTTCTGTCTAGTGGGGCACTTGGTAGTTGGACCCCGACATCGGGTTTATCGGGCGGAACGGGATTAGATGATCTCTCTGCTGTCGCCTACAATGGCTATATCTATGCTGTTGGGGGCTGCGACCTTGCTAACAGCGGAAGCTACAGCAGCCTTTTTTGTGCCAGCTTGGGCGGGCCCGATGACTGGCCCAGCGATGCAGTCGATACTGTACAATCTACCCAGATTAACGCCAACGGTAGCTTGAGTAGTTGGACATCCAGCAGCAATGACCTGGCCAACAACTTTGCTGATGGCTCTGCTGTTGCCTATAATGGCTATTTATACGCACTTGGCGGTTGTCAGAGCTACAATACTGGCGGTTATGGTTGCCTGCCTCTAGCTTCTTCTACTATTCAAGTTGCGACGATTAACGCCAATACTATTGGTGCTTGGACAACTCTTACTAATTCCTATACGACTTCTCGCGTGCTTCAAACTAGCGTTGTCTATGATGGTTACCTTTATATTTCAGGCGGCTGTAGCGTGGTGAGTAATACTACGCCAACCTGTACCACCTACCAGCCTGATACTCAGTATGCTCCTATCAATTCTGACGGTACCCTGGGTACCTGGCAGACCTCCTCAAGTATTACTACTGCTCGCATGGCAGCGAGCATGACATCTTATAACAGTTACTTTTATGTCTTGGGAGGATATACGGGCAGTAATAAAAGTGATGTCCAATATAATCAGGTAAATTCAGCGGGGGTGATCGGCGCTACCTGGACCGATAAAACTTCGCTTAGCACAGGAGCTTTTAATAACGCACGTCAGTATTTTGGCTCTGTCGCCTACGATGGTTATCTATATATCATGGGGGGTACGGGTCCTGGCGCTTGCGATCTTTCTTATACCGGATCAACACAGACTTGCAATATCCCGAGTGGAGTTTCCTCAGTCACAATTGAAATAATTGGAGCTCAGGGTGGTGCTACTGACACTGGTTCAAGCGTTGGTGCATATGGAGGAGAAGTACAAGGTACAATTTCGGTTACTCCGTCGTCAACTCTTACTATATATGTTGGAGGCCAAGGAAATAACCCTACTGGTGGTGGAACAGGAGGTACGGGTGGATATGGTCTCAGTAAAGGTGGAGCGGGCGGTAATGGTAACACTACAGCTAAGAGTGGTGGTGGTGGTGGTGGGTCGTCTGCCATCTGTTCTTCGAGCTCAACTTGTACGGGTTCGATATTATTAGCTGAAGCTCCCGGCGGCGGCGGCGGCAACTACGAATATTCAACTAACGCCGGCACTGGTGGTCAGACTGGAGCAAATGGCTCCGTAACTGGTTGCGGTGGTTACGGTGCATCTGCCAGCGCAGGAGGTATTGCTACGTCATCATCTACATGTGCTTCAGAAGTCTCTGCTGGAGCTGCTGGTGGCGGACCAGCTAACGTTGCTGGCGGTAAGGGTGGAGGCACCTCTAGCAACATCGCCGGCGGCGGCGGCGGCGGCGGTTACTACTCTGGTGGTGGTGGCGCCAATGGTGGCGCCGCCTATACGGGTGGTGGTGGTGGTGGTTCTTCTTTCCCGATTTCTGGAATGACATATAATTCAGGTATTAACTACCCAACTGACTCAGGCGATGGCTTCGTAAGTATAAGCTGGACTAGTGGTTACGACAGTGACGTCCAATACGCGGCTCTTAATAGTAACGGTAGCTTGTCTGCCCCAAGTGGCTGTAGTACCTTTGCTTATGGAAACAGTATTTGGTGTACAACAACTTCTTTCACGACGGCTAGGCAAGGGCTTGCCGCCGTCGGTTATAACGGTTATATGTACGTTATGGGAGGATATGACGGAACCAACTATGATAACGACGTTGAATATGCCAAGCTAACTGCATCTAGCGGTGCTGTTGGGGCCTGGACTGATGATACCACTCTCGCAGGAGGAGCTTTTACAACTGGTCGTGAATCCCTTAGTGCCGTCATCTATGATGGTTACCTCTATATCATGGGAGGTATAGCTGCCAATAGCAGTGGTTCTTACTGCACGGCAACCGGAGGCTACTGCAATGATGTACAGTTCGCTGCTATTAGCAGCACTGGTGCTCTCTCTAAGCCTGGCTACTGTAATGGTGGAGGTGGCTCATTAGCAACCGGCAATAGTATTTGGTGTATAACAACTTCTTTCCAGACGGCTAGGCAAGGTTTTGCAGCTGTCGCCTACAATGGTTATATGTACGTTACGGGAGGATATGACGGAACCGACTATGATAACGACGTTGAATGGGACTCAATCAATTCTAATGGATCGCTTGGGGCGGGAACTTGGCCCGACAAAACGTCCACAACTACTGGTGCTTTTAGTACCGGTCGTGAATTTCTTTCTGCTGTCGCCTACAATGGCTACCTCTATATAATGGGAGGATATAACGGCGGATCCTACCAAAATGATATCCAGTTTGCTGCTATAAATAGCGGTGGTGGCGTGAGTGTACCATCTTCCTGTATTTCTGGTAATGGAGGTACTCTGGCCACTAGTAATACTGTTTGGTGTACCTCTACATCTTTCACTACCGCTCGTCAAGGCTTCGATGCCGTGACCTACAATGGCTACCTCTATATAATGGGAGGATATAACGGCACTCTTCAGAATGATGTCCAGTATGATGTTATCAACAACGGTGGTCCAGGGATTATAAATACCCCTAAGTATACCTTTAACAGTAGTGGGTGTTATCCATATGGCGGGACTTGCGATAGTGGTTTCACTCAAGCTCGCTTTGGCTTTGGTGCTGTCGCCTACAATGGCTACCTCTATATAATGGGTGGAGAAAGCGGCTCTAGCGGCAATGACTGTAATAACAGTGGGGATATCTGTAGTGGCGTCCAGTACGCTCAAATTAATTCTAACGGCACCATTGGTACCTGGAATTATACTGAAGGCTCTACCAACAACGGCACTGGTTACGTTAGTGGTTTCACTCAACCTCGCCTTTACTTTTCTGCTGTCGCCTACAATGGTTACCTCTATATAATGGGTGGGCTAGGCTCTAGCGGCAATGACTGTGATGTCAATGGCTATTGCAACGGCGCCCAGTACGCTCAAATTAATTCTAACGGCACCATTGGTACCTGGAATTACACTGAAGGCTCTACCAACAACGGCACTAGTTACGTTAGTGGTTTCACTCAACCTCGCGTTAACTTTGCTGCTGTCGCCTATAATGGCTACCTCTATATAATGGGTGGATCAAGCGACTCTAGCGGCAATGACTGTGATGTCAATGGCTATTGCAACGGCGTCCAGTACGCTCAAATTAATTCTAACGGCACCATTGGTACCTGGAATTACACATCGTTCTTTGCTCAACCCCGCTCTGACTTTGCAGCTGTCGCCTATAATGGCTACCTCTATATAATGGGTGGATTAAGCGACTCTAGCGGCAATGACTGTAGCAGTGGGGATTTCTGCAACGGCGTCCAGTATGCTCAAATTAATTCTAACGGCACCATTGGTACCTGGAATTATACATCGTTCTTTGCTCAAGCTCGCTATGCCCTTTCTGCTGTCGCCTATAATGGCTACCTCTATATAATGGGTGGAGAAAGCGGCTCTAGCGGCAATGACTGTAATAACAGTGGGGATATCTGTAGTGGCGTCCAGTATTCGGGGTTACAATCAATACCCCGGGTAGGAGATTACTCTCGCCTGATTGATTTTACTGGAACGAGTGGAGATGATCCTACGCCTATTGAGATGCTTACGGATGGTGGTGATTGTAGCTCAGGAGTTTGCACCACTAATTACACTAATCCTGGACTTGGTGGACTAAGTGGTCCGGGCGGAATCAGGATTCAATATGAATTTGCTGATAATGCCTGTACGACTTTTAATACATCAACAACTCTTCCAACTGGGGCGACTACGTTTATAGGAGTACCTAACCCTTTGGTATTAACGACAGATTCGTGTAGCAATACTACTAATGCTGCTCGCTATATGTGGATTACCTACTTATTAGATGATTCACAAACCGCTTCTTTCCCCGATCAAGCCAGTAATCATACTTCTATTTCCGACTTTACGGTTTATTATCATCCAGCCGCAGGGTATCGCCTCCGCGGAGGGGCAACTTTTAGCAATGGTTCTTTGAATTCGCTTGATGCCCCACCTTGAGATTAAATAGCTCGCTAAAAACCAACTCCATCTTAAATCAATGGCCTTACTTCTTAATATCTATGTACGTAACTTCAGTGTTCTGATAGATTAGTCATAAGGCCTACGACCTTTTCACCCACACGTAAACGCTGGGATAAAGTGACAACAGCATTTATCTGATTTACGAACAAGGGACGATAGCTTATGAAATTCTATGTAACAACATCAATAGCTTACGTTAATGCCGAACCTCACATCGGTTTTGGTTACGAGCTCGTTTTGGCCGATACCTTAGCTCGCCATGCCCGTCAAAAGGGGGAAAAGACCATTTTCGGCACAGGTACCGATGAGCACGGTGGAAAAGTTGCAGAAAAAGCTGAAGAACTAGGCCAATTACCCAAGCAGTATGTAGACACAATTGCTAAGAAGTTCACTGATCTAAAGCAACTATTAAATCTGTCCTACGATAAATTCACCAGGACAACCAACATAGGTCATGAAAAAGTGGCTCAGAAAGTCTGGATAGATTTAAGTAAAGATATCTATAAGAACAAATATACTGGCTGGTACTGTCAAGGTGATGAAGCATTTTTTACGGACACCGTGGTCAAAGAAAATGAAGGTATCTGCCCGACGCACAACCGACCATACGAAAGAGTTAGCGAAACAAATTACTTCTTTAAACTAAGTAATTACACGAAACAAATCGAACATGCTATTAAAAGTGGCAAATTACGGATTATCCCCGAAACGCGCAAGCATGAAATACTGAACGTCATAAAAGACGGGCTCGATGATATTAGTATTTCTCGCCCAAAGGAAAAAATCTCATGGGGTCTACCCATACCTGGTGATGATGACCAAGTTATGTATGTGTGGTTCGAGGCACTACTAAACTATTTAACAGCTGTAAATTATCCAAATGGAGAAGAATTTAGGGAGTTTTGGCCGCCCGATTACCAAGTTATAGGTAAAGACATAATTCGCTTTCATGCTGCAATCTGGCCCGGGATACTTTTAGGGCTAGATCTACCACTCCCTAAGGCTATCTACGCTCATGGTTTTATAAATATTGATAATCAAAAAATAAGTAAATCGCTTGGTAATAGTATAAGTGTTGAAGAACTGGTGGATAGTTTCGGGACAGATGCCGTCAGATATTACCTACTGCGTCATATCCCAAGCTATGATGATGGAAATTTTTCCCTCAAAAACCTTTCAGATGCCTATCAAAACGAACTTGGTAATGAGCTTGGTAATGCACTCCAGCGCACGGCCGTTATGATTAATACTTACCAAGGTGGTAAGTTTGAAAAGGTTTCAAATCCTGTAGATAACAAAGTTACCTCTCGATTAATTGAAGAATGTCGATTTGATCGAGCTTTAGACGAAATATGGTTACTTGTAAAACAACTTAATCAATATATAGATGACAATAAACCATGGACATTGCATAAAGCCGGTGATGATCAAAAACTAAAGACCGTATTAAACACTCAAGTCAAAAAATTAGTTGAGATCGCATATTTACTCCAACCTTTCCTACCTGAAACTGCGGATAAGATCAATGATACATTTAAAGATGGACGGGTACGGCTTAGCCAGGAGACACTTTTCCCAAGAAAAGATTTGTCAACTTCTTAAAATGAGCTAAATTTAAATACTGTGGACTTAGTTGATACGCATTGTCACATTCACTCGTCGGATTATGAACTAGACCCAGACGAGGTAATAACTTCAGCCAGAAAAGACGGTGTTAATCGTTTGATATGTGTCGGGACTGATCCTAGTGATAGCAAATTGGCGGTGAGTTTTAGTGAAAAAAGAGAAAACGCTTGGGCTAGTGTTGGGATTCATCCTCATGAAGCGAATAAATACGTCGGGGATGAGGCCTTACTCAGTGAATTTGTCCAACTTGTGAAAAAACCTAAGGTTGTAGCCATTGGCGAATGTGGACTGGACTTTTTCTACAATCACTCATCCAAAAAAGATCAACTTGAAATTTTTGAACTTCAACTTAAACTAGCCAAAGTAAATAATTTGCCAATAATTTTTCATGTCAGGGAAGCATTTGATGATTGTTGGCCAATATTTGATAAGTTTCCAGGCGTAAAGGGTGTCATACATAGCTTTAGCGCAGATAAGAAGGCTCTGGCCATGGCGCTTGAAAGAGGTTTATCCCTGGGCGTAAACGGGATAGCTACTTTCACTAAGAACGAGGACCAACTAGCTATGTTTAAGCAAATCCCAATCGCTAATTTAGTGCTTGAAACAGATGCGCCTTACTTGACCCCCTCCCCGTTCCGTGGTACAATCTGCCAGCCAAAGCACGTGCTTGTTACGGCGGAGTTTTTAGCAAGATTAAGAGTAACTACACTTGTTGAGCTAGCCGAACGCACGACTAAAAATGCTAACAGCCTTTTTAAACTTAAGTAACTCATACTCATGCAAAGACGACATAACCCAGAGCAGATCCAAAACACAGACCCACCAGAGAGTGTGAGAAATCATACTTTGCTTACAGGAATCCAATGGATTAATCACGTGGTTGATACTTTTCATACAGAAGCTACCGGACCTGTCTCTAACCCAAACCAGTACTATGACCCTAACCAAAACAATATAGTTGAACAGCCTCAGGCTTTTGATAGCCAAACTTTTGAAGACCTGGTGAGGGAAGTAGTCGATGAAAATTTCTAACTCAATTTTAGCTCACCTACAACAGCGACGTAGACAGGTACGATACAGAGAATTAATTGGTCAAGAAGCCAAAATCGGCGGCCAGTTGTTTGGTCCAGTTAGTCCTGGCACCAGACGAGAGTTCTTTTGTCTAGATGAACATACCTGGGTGTGGCATGAGGAGTATCGTAATCAGTCTGGAGAAATTGCCAGTAAGACGACTAGGTATGAAGTTGGTCCGACCAGAATATTAAAGGTTCAAAATGGCCAGTACTATACTTTAGATCAAGAAGAAGCTCAACGTTTACGCCAAGCAGCCAATCTCTACTATCAGAAAGTCCAAAGCCAACTCTACCAAAACGTGGTTTGAAATAAGTCTTCTACTTAAAAAAGGATCACCAAAAAACCCTAAGCTAGGAAACCTAAATGGCTAAATCTACGATTTATTTGGATTATGCTGCAGCCAGCCCGCTTGATCCAAAAGTGCTAAAAGTAATGGAACCTTATCTTAAGAATAGGTTTTACAACCCATCGGCAAACTATTTACCTGCGAAAAACGTCCGAGCTGATGTCGAGAAGGCTCGCTCAAATGTCGCCCAGATTATGGGAGCAAAACCCGAAGAAATTATATTCACGGCTGGCGGAACAGAATCGGACAACTTAGCGGTCCGTGGCGTCATGGATAAATATCCAAACTCTAGCGTAATCGTTAGCGCTATTGAACACGAAGCAGTTGCTGCCCCAGCCAAACGGTATGATCATAAAACTATTGGTGTGGATAAAAACGGAATGGTTGATCCCCGTCAGCTAAAAAAAATAATTGATGATAAAACTGTTGTCGTATCGATAATATATGCCAACAATGAGATCGGTACGATTGAGCCGATCGCCCAAATCAGCAAACTGATTAAAGCGGTAAGACAAGATAGAACTCAAAGAAAAATAAAACTACCTCTGTATTTTCATACCGACGCTTGCCAAGCCCCCGCATATTTAGACTTACACATATCCAGGCTTGGTGTTGATCTGATGAGTTTAAATGGTGGCAAAATATATGGCCCCAAGCAATCTGGTATTTTGTACGTTAATCGTCATGTCAAACTAAGGCCCCTGGTTCTAGGTGGAGGACAAGAATTTGGGGTGCGTAGCGGTACTGAAAACGTGGCTTCGATTATTGGTTTCAGTGAATCTTTAAAACTGGTCCAGGCTCGAAAATCAGAAGAGAGTATTAGACTAGATGGGCTAAAAGCGGAATTTATCAAACAAGTTAAATCAAAGATAACCGGAGTTAGCATAAACGGGGAAGGCACCAAAACCCTTCCGAATAACATTAGCGTTACTTTTCCGGGCCGTGATGCCGAGGAACTTCTGCTTAAGCTGGAGGACCAAGGTGTTTTATGCGCTAGTGGGGCAGCCTGTAGCGCTAACAATCAATCAATCTCTGCTACATTGCTAGCTATAGGGCTGAGTCCTGCCAAGGCAAAATCAACCCTCAGATTTACAACTGGCGTTCAAACAAAAGTTAAAGATTTGAATGCAACGATCGAGGCTCTTTTGAGTATCCTTGCCTAATCTGTTTTGAAAGGGATAGTGCTTAAGGTATAATTGGGGGCAAGTTAACCTAGCTATGCTAAACACAAAAATTAAAAAATACCCAATTTTTATTTCTGGTTTTGCTCTTCTAATCTTAGTGGGCTTTTTTATTGTGATTGGACGTGTCGGTGCCCAAGCATTTATCCAAAGTTATGGAGCCGCTTCAGCCCTTGAACAGGGCTTAATAGTTAGGTTAAATCCAAACGATTCGTCAACTGTTATCCCAACCACCCAAACTAATATCACAAAAACCCTAGGCATTGTGGTTGATTCAAGCGATGCCTCAGTGGCTTTTGCTAACCAAAATAGTTCATCTCAGCAAGTATTTGTTGCTACCTCAGGACACTACAATGTTTTGGTTGATGATCAAAATGGCCCGATCAATATCGGCAGTTATGTTACTGTTTCATCACTCAACGGTATTGGTATGAATGATGATAATGCTCAGCCAATTGTAGTTGGGCAGGCCTTAAGCGCCTTTGATGGCTCTAGTGGTGTAATTGGGCAAACATCTGTATCAACTTCCCAACACGGGTCTCAGACAATTCACATTGGTCTGATTAGGGTGAATGTAGCAATTCAGCCAAATCCTTTGGTGATTTTTAACCGAACTATACTGCCGAGCGAGTTGGTTAAAATATCCCAGGAAGTAGCGGGTAAAGTGGATGCCCCGTGGCGCATTTACTTGGGGCTTATACTGCTTGCCGGTACAATCGCAATGGTCATAATAATGTTATATAGCGGCATCAGGAGCAGCTTAATCTCACTCGGCCGTAACCCGCTGTCGAAAAAATCTATCACCAGGGGGTTGATTCAGATCATCTTTACAACTCTTATTATTTTCATAACAGGTATTATCGGAGTATATTTACTACTCAGAATATGATGCTTTTACTAAGGTGGGTTAAGTGAATTTTAAATTAGTACTAATAATTGTCGGGGCAGCACTCATCTTCGGTGGTATCATTTGGTTGATTTTTAAGTTAACCGCTCCAAAGTTACCACACATCCGTCATCTAAAGCCCGGTCAAAATCCGTCTGCGACTGACCATTTAGATGAACCAACCAAAGAAGTAGTCAGGTCTATTTTTACTGAAGAATTTAGAGAAGAACTGCGTAACAGAGGGCGGATCCATTTTGAAAAGATCATTGGCGATAACGCTATGTTTTTACAGCAGGATTTACAGCTAACAACATCTCAGATAAACGACTACATGAAGCAGGAGATAACCAAAAAACTGCAAGAAGAATTTAGTAAGTATGAACAATCAATTGTCGACGCCAAACAAGTCGCCATTGATTCGATTCAAAAAACTCGTGATGTGATTGACCGGGAGCGTCAGACCTTATCCGAACAAGTTAGAAACGAATTAACTCAGGATAAGCAAATGTTACTCAAACATTTTGAAGAAAATATGGGTGAGATAGTCAATCACTACTTACTTGCTGCTATCGGTAATCAGATCGATCTAACAGATCAACTAGAATTTATTTTGGGTGAACTTGAGCGCAATAAAAAAGCAATTCTACAGGACATAAGTGATGGCGCAAGTTAACCAAAAAATTATTTTACCAATCAATATTATTACGCTCAGTGATGTTAGCGGTCTGATTAGAGAACTTGAAAATATTGATAATTTTTTCCTACAAGTCAAAGTGAGAAGAGCGGGAGACTCGATAACTCTTCCAAAAAGCAGCAAAAGTATGGAGGATCTCCTACAGTACAATAAACTGTCTCTCCTAAGGGAAGTTGACCGAGAAAAACTTAAATTAATGCTAATGACCATCAGATCAAAAGCCCCAAAAATACACATTAGTTTTAGTGCTGATCCTACCCGGGCTTTTCTGGAAAAGATCACCGCCTGGTTCCGGGAAGAAATTAATCCACTAATACTACTTCAAGTTGGGCTTCAACCAAATATTGGAGCTGGCTTTACGCTCAGAACCTCTAATCATTTTTATGATTTTAGCTTACGACAGTACGTTGAAGACAAAAAACACCTACTCTTAGAATCCTTAATAGGGACGATTAAACAGTGAGCATAGTTGCCGATAATCAACATTTTGAACAGCTAGTGAAGGCTGGAAATCCAATTGGTGAGGTGATTGGAGTTGATCATTTTATCGTCAAGATTCGCGGTCTTCACCCTGTCGGTATCCACTCGTTAGTTATGTTCCAAAACGGCGAACACGGTTTCGTGAACAGGGTCTATAAAGACCGAATAATGGTCCTCTATTTAGGGACCCAAGAGTTGGAAATTGGCAGCATGGCTGTAGTTCAAAGCGGCGAATTAGTTTGTAAAGTGGGCAAGGATTATATTGGCCGGGTAGTAAATGCTACTGGTGACCCAATTGATGGGAAAGGCCCCATAGCTATGGACGACGTTTGGCCAATCTTCAATTTTGCTCCGCCAATCAGGGAGAGACAGGAGCTAGATGTTCAGCTTGAAACAGGGGTTACTGCAATAGATTCGCTATTCCCGGTCGTTAGAGGTCAGAGAATGGCGTTACTTGGTGATTCACGTTCAGGTAAGTCAACTCTAGCCACCCAAATGACCATAAATCAGAAAAATACAGACCAAATAGTTATATATGTTTTAATTGCCAAAAAGCGATCCGATGTTAATACTCTACTTACTCGACTTGAAGAAAGCGGCAGTATGTCAAAAGCAATCGTAATCGTAACGACCACCTTTGAATCGTTGGTGCTTAGTTACTTGGCTCCATATGTTGGCTGCTCAATGGGCGAGTTCCTCTGGCAAAAACTAAATCAAGACACAATAATTATTTATGATGATCTAACTAACCACGCCCATATTTACCGTGAGATTTCGTTAATATCAGGCACAAATCCTGGACGAGAATCCTATCCGGGCGATATGTTCTACACACATTCAAGTTTGCTAGAGCGAGCTGGCAGAATTAGCAGGAATGGTAAGCACCAAACTGCTATTCCTATTGTAGTTGCAGAAGATAGCGACGTTACCGGTTTTTTAACGACTAATATCATGTCAATCACAGACGGCCAGTGGATACTTGATATGGATACATTTCGAAAAAGCGTTCGACCGGCTATAAGTCTTGGTTTATCAGTTACACGTATCGGTCAAGCTGGCCAGAACCAGAGGCAAAAACAGCTTTCCGACCAGACCTTAAAAAGCTTGGCGGAATACCGTCAAGCCGATGAGTATTCCCATTTTGGTACGGAAATGGCGCTTGAAACAACCGCTCAACTGCAGCGCGGTAAGCACATACTTGAGCTAATAACCCAAGGTCCGCTGGAAACCTATTCTTTGATGAGCCAACAACTGATGTTGGATATAGTACTTAGAGTTGATACCACGTCTTTTTTGGATCTCAAACTACTTAAGCAGCTGGCAAACGAAGAGTCCAAAAAAATTAAAGATGATAAAGAGTTTGATGTAGTTCTCGGGGGACTCATCCAAAAGACCGTTAAAGCTTCAAAAAAACCAGAAGTAAAATCTGAGGCCCAGTAACTATGTTGAGACCTGCCGAAATTCAAAAAGAAGAAGTAACGACAAACACACTGTCGGAACTGACAAGTGCGTTTGAGGGTATTGCCAGCTCCCGTCTTGCCATTATCAGGAATCAGGTTTTAAGCTCTTCGGTATTTTTCGAAGACATATGGAATATGTACTTACAGCTGAGAGTGGATTCATTTTTCCATTTTGGCCGGGGTCATTCGAAAGATGAAATCCTCAACAGGGAATTATTTATTCTAATTACAGCAGAGGGTGGATTTAGTGGTGATATCGACAAACGACTGATCGACACAATGCTTGATATCTACAAACCCGATTTGAACGACATAATTGTTGTTGGGCATCACGGGGCTATTCAACTAAAAGACATGGGCATAAGCTACGTAAAATATTTTAAACTCCCATCAAGTGACCAGAACATTAATGTTCTACCACTTGTTAAAGAGGTCCAGAAGTACAAATCAACGAGCGTTTTCTATCAGAAGTACATTTCGCTAACTAATCAAAAAATCGAGAGAATTCAATTGTCTTCTTTTGTTCAGGTCATGGGTCGTAAAGCTGAAACTGTAAAAAAAGTTGGGACGGAACAAACAGACGAAGATTTAATTAGCGAACAAACCTATATATTCGAACCGACAGCTCATGATGTCGTAGATTTCCTGGAACGAAGCATGCTTTATGTTGCCCTGGCGCAGCTGATTCTAGACTCCAAGCTCGCCCAATATGCTAGCCGTTTTCGAGCCATGTCAGCTGCTCATCTTGAGGCCGAAGATACCGGTAAAGCGCTACATCTAAAATTTCGTCAAGCAACGCGCGCAATCAAAGACGAAAGACTTAAAGAGATTACCAACACAGTTAGAAAGTTAAGGATGGCTTAGCGATCATGAGTGCCGGTGCAATTATGGAGATTCGTGATCTGGTGGTAGTTGTAGAGTTTGATGATGATGTGCCTGTAATTAATGAAATAGTAACGATAGATAATGGTAATAAAACAAAATTACTAGTAGACCGGGTTGAAACTGGAGGAGTAGCTTACTGCTTAAATATAAATGACGAAAAGGGTATAAAGCGAGGTGTAGCCGTCTTTAGAACTCGAAAGTCTCTAGCCATGCCAGTTGGGCTAGAATCAATAGGTAGAATTTTTAACGCTTTTGGTGAGCCGATTGACGATCTCGCACCTCTCAACGGCGAAACTTCCAAAGTTCGTGATATTTTGACCGCCCCACCAAGAGCATCAGGTTTTCAGATAGCAAAACCGGAGATTTTAGTAACGGGGATAAAAGTTATAGATTTCTTCACCCCATTTGTTAAAGGCCGCAAAATTGGGATTATTGGCGGTGCGGGTGTGGGTAAGACAGTCCTAATTATGGAGCTGATTCATAACGTGACTAAAAAAGCTTCAGGCATGACCCTATTTACGGGTGTGGGTGAGCGAATTAGGGAGGGACACGAGCTGGTCAAGACCCTAAAGGATAATGATCTTTTGAAAAAAACCACCCTGTTTTTTGGGCAAATGAACGAAAACCCCATCCATCGTTCGCTAGTCAGCTTTGCAGCCACTACTCTCGCCGAGTATTTCAGAGATGAACATAAAAAAGATGTCCTATTTTTTGTAGACAATATGTATCGTTACGTACAAGCGAAGAATGAACTATCAACTTCTCTTGATCAAATTCCAAATGAAGGAGGCTACGAATCGGCCTTATTCTCAGATGTAAAAAGCTTGCAAGATCGTTTGTCTTCTAACGATTCTGGCTCAATTACGTCCGTGCAAACTATTTACGTACCAGCCGATGACTTATCTGATCCGGCTGTACAAATGATCCAACACGAACTAGATTCTACTATCGTTTTATCTAGAGCAATCGCCGAACAAGGTATTAGACCAGCTGTTGATCACGTAAAATCCTCAAGCTCTCTACTTACTCCAGAGATTGTCGGCGACCGACATTATCTACTATCGGTGAGGGTTCAGGCACTGCTGGAAAAATATAATTCACTAAAGGGTATTATCGCCATTATTGGCGAGAATGAACTTTCGGTAGCCGATAGACAAGACTATTCCAAAGCCAAGCAGCTTATTCAGAACTTTACGCAAGATATGTTTGTAATGGAGAGTCACTCTGCCAAAAAAGGTGAATTTTATACCCTAGACCAGACCTTGCAGAGCATCGAGGAAATAATAGCAGGCAGTGGTCACGCTGCTTAAAGGAACAGATGAGCAGTGAATCAGATGAGCTACTAGCAAAGGCAAAAGCTAGGGAAAAAGCCAATTCGACGACTCAGCCCGCTCAGACTGATAACATTCAGGTCAAGGTCTATAGTCCTTTTAAGACTTTCTTTGATGGCAGTGCTACCAGCATCTCAGCAGTAAATGCAACCGGACCGTTTGATATTCTACCCAGTCACCATAAATTTATAACGCTACTAAGTGAAGGAGACGTAGTGATCCGAAGCAAGACCGGTGAGCAGAAAATCCCAGCCGAAAAGGGCATTATGAGGGTTAGTAATAATAGGGTAGTTGTATACCTCGGTATTTAGTCTATTGTTACATAAGCAAAAGCCATGGATTTCCCATCACCTGGCCCGCTGGAGAAACATACACTGAAGCCAGTCTTACTGGCACTAACATAATAGCTTGTACTAGCCGCGTCATAACTAGCTGGAGAAATAACCACATGTGGCACGGTGGCATAACTTTGGGAAAAAGTTATATTAGACATACAGCCCGAACCAGATCCTGAGCCTGTATTAATGTTGACAGTTCCAGCTGTATCACCTCCGGTAATTGTAGTGGTTCCACCGCTACCCAATCCACTACCGCTATCTACTGGCAGACCAGAAGCTACTGTTATGTGATGGGTAATGACGATATCGCCGGTCAGCTGCAAGTTTGAGACATCAAGTTGTGGAACAGATACGCTGCCCCCGAAAGAGGCACCGCCGTTTACGGTCAAGGTACCTTTTATTGTTTCAGCGCCATTAATGACTAGGCTGTTAGCACTCACCTGATCAAGATCAGTAGTACCTGCAACCGTAATTCCAGGTAGATTTAAGCTACCGCCAATTTTAAGTTGACCTGCAACATTTAAACTGTTTTTAACTAGAACGGTGCCGTTAAATATCGTGTCAGATTGAACGTCAAGGGTCTGTTGAGTTCCGCCAACGTTAGTATCGTTGCTGTTTAGCTGAGAAAGAGTTGATTGGTTTAAGTTTTGTGATGCGATGTTACCAGTTTTTTTAGATGACTGATTGCGTTGGATAGCCAGAACGGTCGTGATTAACCCGACCATTAATATAAGGGCAAAGATTAATATATAAATATCTAGTCGTCTGACGAAATCGAAAATTCGTTTAAAAATGCCACGGCGGTTTGATTTATCCTTTGTTTTTTCTTTTTTTGGAGCAGGTTCGGATTTATTGCGTGGCTCAGTTGATGTTTGAGGTACGTTTTCCGGCTGAGGTTGATCCGGTGCTTTTTGTTCAGGCTCTTCATTTTCTAAAGAGTCCGAATCATCGTTTTGTTTAGGGTCCATTAATTTTACCGTTTAAGCATTATCTTAACTTGATTTTTATTCTACAGTAGTTTGAGGTAAAGCATAAACAGATTGTTTCTTAGCAAATCTAGGACAAAGTATTAATATATAGAAGATGAGTTTAACAAAAAAATTAAGAATATTAAGTTTATTCCTGGTGACGGTCTTAATGTTGCCTGTTCAGGTCTGGGCTACGCAAACTTCCTCATCAGCCCACTATGAGGTTACCCAAACTACTTTAGGGGCCGGTGCCTGTGCCACCAATTCAAACATAAATTGCTCATCAGCGGATTACTCAGCTACAGCTACGGTCGGCGATCTGGGTATTGGTAACACTAGTAGCGCTGATTACGAAGCCTATGCTGGCTTTAATACTACTTCTCAGCCGTTTTTGGAGATGGTTGTAACCACCACCCCCACAACGGTTACTTTGGGCACCCATGGTTATCTTAGTAGTACTTCAACGGCATATACCACTACTTCTTTCTATGTTAGGGCATGGCAGGCTAGTGGCTATACAGTTACTACTGTGTCTCCACCCCCCACCAGCGATGGGGGTAACGTGATGGCCACAAATGGTTCCCCGCATACTTCAACGGTAGGGGTAGAACAATTCGGTATGAACCTAGTACAAAACAATAGTTGCACAAGTTCTCTATCTGGGACCATAGGGGCAAACATTTCTTATAACAGTTTATTCGCTCACGGTACCCCAACTGGAAATTATGATACGGCCTGCGACTTTTACTATAATCAGGGAGATACAATAGCTAGTGCTAGTTCCAGTACCAGCTCCACCGTTTATACAATTTCTTATATCTTCAATGTCCAACCACTAACTATCGCAGGTCAATATACATTCAACCAGGTATTAGTTGCGACACCTACGTATTGATTAGGTGAAGTATTTAACACTCAAATAAAACTTGGTGGAAAAAAGCTTGCGTTTACAATTCATATTTGGTAGATTACCTAATGTACATTCCAAAAACTAAAAAATAGCACAAAGAACATATGTTTATAAGGTATCACCGAAAGAACAGACGATTTAGCGCTTCGTCGGCAAAACGCAAGTTATACGGCTTGGTTATTCTGTTCCTCTTGTCCGCAATAGCACTACCGGTTTTATTTAATGGCAACGCCTTTGCGTCCTACGCACTAGTCACTTATCGAACAATCGGTATATCCACTTCCCTGGAAGGCAACACAACCACTACTTACTCAGTTAGTTTCAGACCCGCCACGCCTGCCGATCCAGTAGACGGTATAGTGATTGACTTTTGCTCTAACGACCCTATTATTGGCGACACTTGCTCAAATTCGTCTGGAAATGTCCCAAATATGGGTGCATCGCCAACTGTCTCAGTTCCCGGAGGCATCACTCATACCACCGATGCGTGGGTACCGGCCACCAGTGGGACGAATGATAGTACCTTGACTCTGACCAATAGTTATGTGGGAGGGCCTGGTGGCCAAACCGAAACAGGTGGCACCACTCCTATAACCTTTACGATCAGTAATGTTACTAACCCCACCACAATTGGAACTTTTTATGGCCGCATATATACTTTCGATACCGCCGGACATGCCAACTCTTACTCAGCTACCGGGGCTAACACTGGTCTAATTGACGCTGGGGGAGTTGCTATGGCAATAGTCCAGGTGATAACAGTTCAGTCCAAAGTTCAGGAACAATTGTTTTTCTGCATGTATATATCGTCTACTGCCGGTATGGATTCATCAGATTCTTATGAATGTGGTGGCGGGGTAAGTGGATCCGAAGTCTGTCTAGGTAGCGGTGAAGCTGTAACGGCAGGATTGACGACTTGCGGTACTCAAAAAGACACTCTTAGCACAGCGAATAACTACGTGGATAATTCGACCAAGTTTGATTTAACTTCAAATGCTGTTCACGGTGTGACTATGTGGGTTTATGGCACGCCCTTGGAGACAAGTGGGTCAACCTGCACCTCGTCAACCACCGGTTGTATCGAGAGTTCAGTTAATTCTGGTACGGGTTCAACTGCAGGTACGGCCTACACTGTAAGTACATATGCGGTTACACAGTTTGGCTTCTGCGCTAATCAAGACGGCGGCAGTGGGTTTACACTGATAGCTCCCTACAACGGCTGCAGCACCTATACCACTACTACCGAGGGTTCGAACGGTGACGGTGGAGCGACGTTTGGCTTTGACGTTTCTAACTCATCAACTGGGGTTAGTGAAGTTCTTTCTACGAGTACAGGCAATGCTAACGGAGGCCAGATAGCTTTTGCAGCTAACATCTCACCTACCACACCAGCAGGTATTTACACTACTGGGCTTACGTTTATTGCCAACGCTACTTATTAACCGCTAAAATCGGTACTGTAAATGTACCATTACAAAAAAAATAGAAACTGGCTACTAATAGTTAGTCTTTGCCTGATGGTGTGCTCAATCTTTATAACAATCAATATATCTAAGAGCTATGCAGGGGAATTGCCAGATAGAGGGGATGCAATATCTAGTGCAACAGCCAATGCAGTAGCAACTCACACTATAGGTTTTCAATACGCCAACATCACTACCCCAGTTGCTGCAATAGAGATACAATTTTGCCAGGAAAGCCCGCTTATTGGTGATCCTTGCACGGCTCCCCCTGCAAACTTCGATATTTCTGGCCCCTCTTTCTCACTAGCAAATCAAACTGGAAATACGGGGTTCACAGTTTTCTCACACACTGGTGGTAAAATAATTCTTCATTGTACTGCTGTAGGAGCGCAGTGTCTTAACCCGCCGATTTTAGGACAAAGAAGTACCTACGAGTTTACTAATGTAACTAACCCAGGGGTGGCCGGTACCTATTACTTGAGGTTTCAAACTTTTGGCACCTTTGATACAAGTTTACCCGATATAGATTATGGTGGCGATGCTATTGCGATTTTACCAGCTACTGGTTATAACGTAAGTTCGGTCGTTCCTCCCTATCTACTGTTTTGTGCAGCAGTTACTATTTCAAACTTGAATTGTAATAATGCTACAGGAGATCAAATTAATTTTGGAGATTTTGACGTTAGCAACACCAGTGCAGCTACCTCGCAGTTAGTAACTGCAACTAACTCACCAAGTGGTTTTACAACGAGTATCTATGGTTTTACGATGACCTCTGGTAACAACGCCATTAATTCTTTGCAGACTCCCACTAGCTCATTAACCGGCCAGAGTCAATTTGGCGTGAACCTAGAAGACAACAACCAGCCGCATGTTGGCTCAGGCGTGGCTGGCAGTGGGACTGGTGCACCAACCGCTAACTACGCAATCACCAACCGTTACTCCTTTAACTCAGGTAATAATCTGATTAGCTCATCCCAACCATCTGGTTACCAAAAGTTTACCGTCTCGTACATCGTTAATATTAGTCCAACTAGCGCGCTCGGGGTATATGCGACAACCATGACTTATATTTGTTTGGCCAACTTCTAGCCCTTTATGATAAGATTGTTTAAGATTGTTCTATGAGAGGAAAATATAAAACGATGGTTGGTTTTTACCAAAAAAACTACAGAGCTCTGTCAATCCTCTTCGTGGCACTACCAATCAGCTTTGCAAGTAACTTCTTGGGTATTACCAGCGCAGCTGGGAGCACTGCCAACGGTTTTAGTATTTCCCCGCTTGTCTCGTATATAACGGTTGATAAAGGTCAAACAACGTCATTCTCGATAAATGTCGGCAATCCAACGGGAGCAACCTTAACCGCAGCACCACAAGCGGATGATTTTGTAGCCGCTGGCGAATCTGGTGCAGCTGCACTTATAGTTAGTCCAAAAACACCCAAGCCAGCCAACGACTTCTCAAGTTTAGTTAGTGGCTTATCCAATTTAACAATTCCTCCTGGGGGACAGCAAACACTGAACTTTACGATATCTGTCCCTAGGGATGCGAACTCTGGTGGATATTACGGAGCAATTAGGTTCGTGCCTGTCTTTAGTAGTACGAATAAAGGCGTCGTAGGTTTAACGGCTAGCGTTGGAAGCTTAGTTCTACTAACTGTACCAGGTAACTTAATTGAGAGGCTATCCTTAATCCAGCTCAGTGCAGCCCAGAACGGCCAGGCTAACGGCCTTTTTGTCCACGGTAACCTTAGCGTACTAATGAGGCTGGAGAATGAAGGCAATATTTACGCACAACCTTATGGGACTGTACAAGTATCTAATATGGATCGGCATATAATCAACGTTCAACAATTCAATAATACTAGTCCGAGAGAAAGTATACTTGAGGGCAGCACTCGCAAGTTTACCCTAGGCTTGCCCAAATACCATTGGCTTGGTAGATATACTATTACCGCTAGCATAAGTTACGGCAATAGCCAGAGTAATCTAATAGTCGCCAAAGCCAACTTCTGGTACCTACCGACTTGGTTTATTATCACCGCGGTTGTTGCGATCGCGATAATTATCTTCTTAATTTACTGGATTACGAAAAAGATAAAGAACATCCATGTCAAAAAAATAAAACTAAAAAAAAGGCCAAGGTTATAGGTTAATACCCGGGTGGGTTTTAAGTACTTGCAACAGTCGCAACCTTAGTCATAGACTAAACGTAAGCATGACGCACGACCAAACAAACACTTCTAGACGCAAGTTGTTTATACGGTTGCTATTGGGACTAGTTAT
Organism: Saccharimonadales bacterium (SeqCode); assembly: GCA_035510465.1. Classification (GTDB taxonomy): domain Bacteria; phylum Patescibacteriota; class Saccharimonadia; order Saccharimonadales; family DATKHC01; genus DATKHC01. Next base: position 112,062 of record DATKHC010000021.1, on the reverse strand, counting down.
ATTGGCTGTTTTTGCGGTTGTAGTTTCAAGAGCGTCGGCTTCAACTCTCTCAGGTAGTGGTTCGGTTGGTTTAACCGGCACAATTCCATCACCCCCCCCTTCCACTGCGGCAACCATCTCCTCGCCAACCAATGGACAGGTTTTTACCAAGGAGCCAATTGTGGTTCAAGGTATATGCCCAAGCGGGCTACTGATCAAACTTTATATAAACGGTATTTTCAGTGGAGCAGCACAGTGTACGAACGGCAGCTACTCCATTACTACTGGTTTGTTTAATGACCAGAACTCTCTTCAGGTTATTGACTACGATGCCCTGGATCAGGCGGGCCCGGGATCTAATATAGTTGTTGTTACTTATCAACCAGCCAATGTTGGATCTAACATCACACTAACCAGTAACTATGCCAAACTAGGTGCAAACCCAGGAGATTCGATTGTCTGGCCAATCATAATTTCGGGTGGTGCCCCTCCTTATGCCATTAGTGTTGATTGGGGGGATGGAACTTCCCAAGAACTTCTATCACAGTCTAGTGCCGGGACATTTAATATAACCCATGCTTATCAGATATCAGGTATCTATAACATTATAATTCGTGCGACCGATCAAGCGGGCAACGAAGCTTTTCTGCAGCTTGTGGGGGTAGCCAATGGTCCTGCCTCCCAGGCTAGTAATGGCACCGGGGCTAAAGGTTCAACTCCTTCCAAGACAACTACGACTACCGTTTCCAAATTACCACAGTATTTTCTGTGGATTATCGGGGTAATTATCTTGATCTTTATCCCAACGACGTTCTGGTTAGGCAAAAGACATGAACAAAAACGGATCAAGACTAAATTATCCCGTGGTGACGAGCCGTTTTAGGATAAAAGACATTTCTTGCTAAAATTAGTCAGTTATGTCAAGGTCGGTTTACGTAGCAATGAGTGGCGGAGTAGATAGCTCTGTTGCAGCAGCTCTGTTAATTAAGCAGGGTTACTCGGTAACTGGGGTCTATATGAAGAACTGGAGCCAGGATTTACCCGGACATCACTGCCCATGGCAGGAGGATTACCAGGATGCAAAACGGGTAGCAGTTAAGTTAGGCATCAAACTCAAGCTATATGATTTTCAAAAACAGTATAGAAAAAAAGTGGTTGATTATATGATTTCTGAGTACAAGCTTGGCCGTACTCCAAATCCGGATATTATGTGCAACCAAGAAGTTAAGTTTAAACTGTTCCTTCAAACAGCACTGAGTGAAGGCGCTGATTTTATTGCGACCGGACACTATAGCATAGTTTCAGATAATCATTTACTGACCGGGGTTGATGTTAACAAAGACCAAAGCTATTTCCTCTGCCGTGTAGATAAAAAGGCGCTTAAAAAAACAATCTTCCCTATTGGGAAATACTCGAAGCCCAAAATTAGGGCCATGGCTAAATCCATGGATCTCCACACAGCGGACAAAAAAGATTCTCAAGGCATATGCTTTGTGGGTAAAGTAGGCATTCGAGAATTTTTATCCCAATATGTAAACACAAAGCCTGGCAATATCATCGATCAGCACGGCGCAATCGTTGGCCAGCACAGCGGAGCAATTTACTATACGATTGGTCAGCGCCAAGGACTGGACGTGGGAGGTGGACTCCCGTATTACGTAACGTCCAAAAATATGAACAAGAATCAAGTCTTCGTTACTACCAATCTAAACGACTCTGATCTTTGGAGTGATCAATTGAATCTGACAGACTTCCACTGGATTGATCCTATCAAGTCCCCTTACCCAAAGAACTTAAGTATTAGAACCCGGTACCGTGCTCCGTTAATTCCAGTAAAAAAGATTAAAAAAACAGGGAATAATTGGAAACTAGATTTAGACAGTGAAGTGAGAGCTATCACACCTGGTCAGTCAGCAGTTTTATACCAAGGCGATCAAGTTCTCGGTGGTGGCATCGTCATCTGATAAAATGAAGCTAAATGACAACTCAACAAATCAGACAAGCTTATATTGATTTCTTTATTAAACGGGGACATAAGCAGATACCACGGGCTTTACTAGTTCCACAGAATGACCCGACCACGTTGTTCACGACCGCTGGGATGCAACCGCTTATACCTTATCTATTAGGCGAGGAGCATCCAGAGGGTAAACGCTTAGTTGACTCTCAGCCTTGCTTAAGAGCACAGGACATTGAAGAGGTAGGTGATAATCGCCATACGACGTTTTTTGAAATGCTTGGCAACTGGAGCCTTGGTGATTATTTCAAGAAAGAAGAAATTCCGTGGCTATTTGAGTTCTTAACTGATGTAGTTGGCCTAGACCCGAACAATTTATACGTAACTTGTTATATAGGTAATAAAAAGTTCAATATACCAAAAGACAGCGAATCAGCCGAGCTATGGACGCAGTTGTTTCAAAAGAAAAAAATCAGCACCAAACAAGTTGAAATAGGTACTGATAGGGATGGCTACGAAAAAGGAATGAACGGCGGCCGAATTTTCTACTACGATGGTAAGAAAAACTGGTGGAGTAGAGGTGGTGACGAAGCTTCTACACCAGTTGGTGACCCAGGTGGACCAGACACAGAAGTGTTTTTTGACTTTGGTATTCCACATGATGAAAAATGGGGGAAGCATTGTCACCCGAACTGCGATTGCGGTCGTTTTGTAGAAATTGCCAATAGTGTGTTTATGTCTTATGAACGCACTGAACAGGGGTTTAAATCACTGCCCGAGCCAAACGTCGATTTTGGTGGTGGGCTAGAACGAATTTCTGTAGCCGCTATAAATGACCCAGATATTTTTAAGATCAGTCTGCTAAAACCAATAATAACAAAGCTAGAGCAAATATCTGGTAAAAATTACGAAAGCCATACTTTGAATATGCGTGTGATTGCCGATCATCTAAGGTCAGCAACATTTCTGGCGGTTGATGAAGTTGTTCCGAGTAATAAGGAACAAGGTTACGTAATGCGTCGTTTAATTCGCCGGGCGATTCGTTATAGTTTTGATCTGGGCATTGACCAGAGCGTTTGTAATGAGTTGGTACCGGTGATTGTTAAAATCTACGAAGACAACTTTCCTGAAATCAAGAAAAATGCCAAAACCGTAGAAGAGGTATTATCGAAAGAAGAGAAAATTTTCCGGCAAACACTCAGGTCTGGCGTGAGAGAATTTGATAAGTTAGCAGGAAAGAAATTGACCGGCGAGGTAATCTTCAAACTCTATGACACTTACGGTTTTCCTTCGGAACTCAGTTTGGAAGAAGCTTTCAAAAAAGACATTCAGCTTGAAGGTAGTTGGAAATCTCAATTTGACAAGATGATGGAAAAGCAACGATCGAAGTCACGAACTGCCACAAAAGGTGAATTTAAAGGCGGTCTGGCTGATCACTCAGCAATTAACACCAAGTACCACACGGCTACCCATCTAATGTACCGAGCTCTTAAACAGGTTTTGGGTGAACACGTAATTCAACGAGGCAGTAATATAACACCGGAGCGAACTCGTTTCGATTTCTCCCATCCTAGTAAAATGACCCCAGAGGAAATAGCGAAGGTTGAGCAGATTGTAAATGAACAGATAGATAAGGATTGGCCAGTTAGCTGGAGAGAAGAGTCAACTAAAGCTGCCCTGGCTTCTGGTGTGGCGGGAGCTTTCGGTGATAGATATGGTGACAAGGTAAAGGTTTATACAATCGGAGATCCAGACGGCAAGCACTTTAGTCGCGAGATTTGCGGGGGTCCACACGTTGAGCACACAGGTCAAATAGGGGAGGGCAACAAACGTTTTAAAATCATAAAAGAGGAGTCAAGCTCAGCCGGTATACGGCGTATTAAGGCCGTGATACAATAGGCCTTCCGTATCTGTTTTTGTGCTACACTAGAAAGACGATTATGCTTGAAAAGTTGAAAAGTTTATCCGGCAAGTTCTCAGTCCCCAAATCGGGATCAAAGAAAAAAGACGAGTATCTAGTGGGACTAGATATCGGTACTGAGTTCGTTAAAGCCCTAATAGCTAAAATTACTGACAGCCAACTAGAGATAGTCGGGGTAGGACGAATCCATCAAGAGCTTGCCGACATGCAAGCCGGAGCAATCTCTGACATCGCAGCTGTAGTTGCTAACTGTGATAAGGCCTTGAATCTGGCCGAGCAACAAGCTGGAGTATCTGCCAGAACCGCCGTTATTGGTATTGCTGGTGAGCTAGTCAAGGGCACTACAACCAGTATTAGATGCAACCGCAAAGACCCAAACAAACCTCTAGATATTCCCGAGATAGAGCAGATCATTAACTTAGTTCAAAATCGTGCTGAGGAGAAGGCAAAAAAAGAACTTAGTTGGGAACTTGGTGGTAAAGCAGTAGAAATACGTCTAGTGAACAGTGCTCTCGTAAGCATAGATATTGATGGTTATCGGGTAACAAACCCAGTCGGATTTCAGGGTAAGGAAGTCCTAGTGCAACTCTACACTGCCTTCGCTCCATTAATCCATATCGGGGCGCTTGAGCGCACAGCTCAGGAACTAGACTTAGATTTACTGGCTGTAGCGGCCGAGCCTTTTGCAGTTGCACGCTCAGTTATTGGTGATGACCCGAATGCCACAATCTCTGCAATTTTAATGGATGTAGGTGGTGGTACCACAGATCTTGCCGTAATCAACGAGGGCGGAGTGCAGGGTACAAAGATGTTTGGTATTGGTGGACGAGCCTTCACGAAGGCAATCGAACGACAAATGGAAGTTGACTTTACTGAGGCCGAAAGACTAAAACTGGGGCTGAGTGATGGGCGTGTATCTAAGCAGTCCCTCAAAGCTATAGACACAGCGCTCTCAAAAACAACCGATGTCTGGGAAAGCGGAGTTGAGCTAGCTCTAGGCGAATTTGATAAACTCGATCACTTGCCAAACCTAATGTTGCTCTGCGGCGGTGGATCAAGTCTGGGAATGTTACTCGATAGATTAGAGAAGACTAACTGGTACCGTGACCTACCATTTACTAAGCGTCCTAAAGTTCAGCACATTAAACCGGAACAAGTTGTTGGCATTGTCGATAAGACAGGCCAGGTGACTGACCACACACTAATTACGGCTATGGGGCTGCTTCGTGTTGGTATGGACACACTCTATCAACAAGATACAACTGCCCAAGCTGGTTCTATTCGCCAGAAACTAGACAGGATGCTCAAAACATGAAGGGCAAAGAAGTCGTATATGTAGATATTGAGGATGAGATCACCTCGATAATTGATAAGGTAACTTCTTCAAAGTCTAAAATCGTAGCCTTGGTGCTACCCAAACGAGCAACTGTTTTTCAAAGCATCGTTAATATGAAGTTACTTAAACGATCCGCTGATCGTAATAAAAAGAATGTCGTTTTGATAACTTCTGATGAATCAATCTTGCCTATGGCCGGGGCGGTCAAGTTACATGTTGCTAAAACTCTGCAATCTACGCCGGATGTTCCAGATGCTCCAATAGTTGATGACAAACCCATTAAAATTACGGATAAATCTGGGGATGAGGAAAAGCCTGATGTCAATAAGTCCATTGGTGAATTAGCGGGCATGACAGCAGTTTCCGGAGCTGCCGAGGCAGCAGGATCAGAAGAAGATCCTATTGAGGTTGGGGGTGACGAACCCAAAGAAAGCAAGCTAGACAAGTTAAAAGAAAAGAAATATAAACTACCAGGTAACAAGAAAATTAAAATTCCTAACTTCGAAAAATTTCGTCTTTGGCTGATTCTTGGAGCGGTAATTCTAATACTTCTAATTGTAGGTTTTATTTGGGCTAATAAGGTATTACCCGGAGCCACAATCACAATTAAAACTAAGACACAATCATATAACGCAAACTTAACCTTGACTCTCAGTTCTGCGGCCAAGACTCTGGACCCCACAAACGATATAGTCCCAGCAAAAATTGAAACAATGACTAAAACATCAACTTCCGCTTCCGTAACAACCACCGGACAAAAAACCATTGGGACGCCTGCCACTGGCACAATAGTGGTAACAAACGAATGCAATAACCCCTCTTCCTACACGATACCAGCAGGGGACGTATTTACTGACTCTAGTGGTACATACAGCTATGCTAGTACCTCTGCTGAGACAATAAGTGGCGTAAAGTTTCTCGGTTCGTGTAAGCAAAACAACTGGACAACCGCAAATGTTCCCGTGGCTGCAACTGAAGATGGCAGTAACTACAATATCCAGCCGACGTCTTTTAGCAGCACAGATTCTAATCTTGAAGGAATCTATTCAATGCAATCAACGTCTGCCATGAGCGGCGGCACCAGTAGTGTGGTTCAGGTAGTAGCGCCGCAGGATTTGACCAACGCCCAGACTCAGTTAACTGCCCCAAGTTCTACCACGATTCAGCAGCAACTTGAACAGTCACTGAAACAACAAGGGCTTGATCCAATTACCACGACGTTCTCAGCCGGTACTCCTACATATACGCCAAGCGCTGAGGCTGGAGCGCAGGTCAGTAGCGTTACCATCAGCGAGAGCATAGTTTTTACGATGTACGGTGTTCAACAAAGCTATCTACAGACCCTGGTTGATAGTGCTATCAATACCCAAATAGATCCAACCAAACAATCCATTCTAAATAATGGTTTGTCCACAGCAACCTACAGTGCTCAATCTTCAACGTCTACAACAAATACTTTAGCCATGAGCGATACTGCCACTGTTGGCCCAAACTTTAACGTAAACCAACTAAAGTCTCAGGTTCTTGGGAAAAAGAGCGGAGACATCCAAAGTTTAATTCAATCTGATCCCGGAGTTACGAGCGTTTCGGTTCACTTCAGCCCATTCTGGGTATCTTCGACTCCTAATAACGTTAATAAGGTGAAGATAACAATAGAAAAAGCAAATGGCAGTACCCTTTAATATCATTGCGCTAGACGTTGGTGAAAAAAGGGTGGGCATAGCAAAAGCGAGCAGCGAAGCAAAGCTGGCCAGGCCTATAAAAACACTAAACAGATCAGACACTTTTTTTAAGGAGCTGAGGGCGTTAATAGAAGATGAGGGAGCTTCGTTTCTTGTTATTGGCTTGCCCCAAGGACTATCTGGTCAGGATACGGATCAGACGGCTAAAACACACTTATTTATATCAGAATTAGAGAGCCAAATTGATCTACCTGTATACTTGGAGGACGAATCGTATTCGTCTGTTAGGGCTGAGGAAACGCTTAGTGCGCTCAAAAAAGATTATTCAAAGGCTGACATAGATGCCCAAGCAGCCTCTCACATACTAGAAGATTTTATAAATAACCACCCAGAGGTTTTTTAAAATGGCTAAAGTCACACATTATTCAGCTAGAGGCACAAAAAAGCGACGAATCAGATACTTCTTTTATGTAGTGATATTGCTGATGGCCATTTTGTTTGCTGTAACTATCTACATAAGGCATATTTATCTAGAAAGACTCAAACCCCTTAATAATTCTCAACAATCACATCTGATTACCGTACCTTCTGGAAGTAGTTTGAAGTCAATATCGGATGAACTTCAAAACGATGGCATTATTCGGTCTAGCTGGGCTTTTGAGTGGTATGTCAGAAACGACTCCAATGCCATAAATAATCTGCAGGCAGGAACCTATAATCTTCGGTCAAACCAAACCATCCAACAGATTGTAACGGTGCTAACCCAGGGGGAGGCAGTCAACGCCGTGGTAATACTCCCAGGTCAGAGGATAGATCAAATACAGCAAGCATTAATCAACGATGGTTTTAGCGAAACTAGTGTTAAGGCAGCACTTAATCCAGCTCAATATGTATCTCAATTCCCGATGCTTGCAGGCCTCCCTCAAGGCGCGACTTTAGAGGGTTTCCTCTACCCTAATTCATTCCAGAAGAATACCGACACCAAAGTTACGAATATTATTGATCAGTCTCTGGAAGAAATGCAGGATCAGTTAACTCCCCAGATAACCAACGCTTTTGGGAAGCAAGGGCTGTCTGTAATACAAGCAGTCACTCTAGCTTCGATCGTAGAACAAGAGGTCAATAAACCCTCTGACAAGCCAGTTGTAGCCCAAGTATTCTTATCTCGCTTGAGAGCTGGCATGAATCTTGGCTCGGATGTAACTGCTTACTATGGCTCAATCATAAATAATCAAAAACCATCCCTGAGCTATGATTCTCCCTATAACACACTACTACATACCGGGCTTCCACCGGGACCGATTAGTAATGTAACGAGTGATGATCTCAATGCCGTGGCTAACCCAGCTTCGACCAGCTATTTATACTTTGTAACTGGCGACAATGGTGTAACTTACTACGCTCAAACCTTAACCCAACATGACCAACAGGTCCAGGCCTATTGCCAGAAGGCTTGTTCGTCAAGTCAATAACAGATATGAAAGTAGCCAAAAACAGTTGTTTTTAAAGCTCTATCGTGATAGATTTAATCTAGCAATTTGTGTGCTAAGTACCCAAAATAACAGATTAGTGCAAGTTGCCAATTATATGCTTAGAATTTTAAACAGTTTGTATGACTGTACTCAGTCACTTGGTGGCAGTCTGTTTGGGAGTTGTTTGTTATGAAGGCTGCTGAAAATATAGTTAGCACAAAGCTTAAACTAGAAACAGTTAAAGCTAATAAGAAGATTTTTAGCAGTAAACTCAAACAACGTCTTCAGGTTAAACTTGTCAGACGTTCTGTTTTAGCCGGCTCTCTAGTGTTAGTCATGGCAATTTTAGGTATTGTTATTCACTCCAGCGGTAATAATCAACTGGCGGCTGAATCTGTGGCTATGAATGCCCAAGGGGAAAGCCCAAGCTCAACCATCAATCCTCTGGATCAGCTTTCTACTGCAGATATTGCGGTCCAGGTTGCGCGGATGACTGGCATATATGAAGCTACGTCAGTCGCTAACTTAGCTGACAGTGACAATGCCCAGACACAGGTGGCGTCGAACAATAGCTTAGTAGTCAGTAAGCCAGAAGTTATCGCAACCGCTCTAAAATCACGTCAGGATATAGTTAAGTATGTCGTGCAACCCGGTGATACACTGGCTTCGTTGGCCGTTAAATTTGGCGTAACTTCAAACAGCATCATTTGGTCAAATAGCTTGGCTAACGGTAACGTAACCGCTGGACTTAGTATTTATATCCCTCCGATTAATGGCATAGTTTATACAGTCAAAGCAGGTGATACGGCTGCTTCACTAGCTAGTACTTATAACGCCGATGCGTCACAGATAACTTCATTTAACGATGCTGAGATTTCTGGTTTACAAGTCGGTGAGCAAATCGTTATACCTGCTGGTACCGAACAGAGTGCTTCCTTGGCGTCATCGTCCTATTATTCTAGTAGCGCCTACTCTTTCGGTTATGGACCGATTTATGGCTACAATGGTTACGATTACGGATACTGTACTTGGTGGGCGGCTCAGCGTAGGGCTCAGGTTGGTGAACCTGTTCCATCTAACCTTGGTAACGCCTATTCTTGGTATGAACTTGCGCAGGCAGCCGGTATTCCGACTGGCTCAACGCCGCAAACACATGCAGTCATATGGTTTGGCTATGACGCTAATCATGTAGGCTTTGTTGAAAGCGTTAACCCCGACGGGAGTATAGTAATCTCTGAAATGAACCGCGTTGGTTGGGCCGTAGAGGATACTCGTACACTTTCAGCCTCCGAAGCAGCAAGCTATAAGTACATATACTAACTACACAAATACTTCGCACTAATAGGAGAGAATGATATTCGAATCTCCAAACCCCAGCCAAAGTGGTTATGCTTGTGATAGATATTAACTTAAATTAAGATAAGAATATGTTAACGGTGCCACAACTAGAAGTCCTATGCGATAAGTTATACGTTTATGATGTTACTCAAGAAGGATGGGAACAAGAACCAAATGGGTTTGAAGCTAATGCCGGACACGTCCTAAAACATCTAGTAAAAGATCTAATAAGAAAAGATTTCACTGATCCAGAGACAGTTAGGGGAGCTATTGCTCCTGACTCCATACATTATGCCTTACGATTGACGCGCTGGGCTGGACTAGGTATTCCCGAGGGAAGAACAACAACTGGCGGCGATTTATTAATGAGAACTACAGCAGATAGACTAGGAGATGTTCCTATGCATTTAGCGGCTTTTGTAGTCGGAATGGGCCATATAGCCTCAAATTTGCACGATCTGGAGCATGCCAGCACACGGGACCAGTCATTAAAAGATAGACCATCTTCAATAGCTGGTGCCTCCAACATGTTAACCCATAGTGCATTTCTACAATCTGAGCAATATGACTTTGATTTGGAAGAAGCCTTTGATGCTAGATTGTTGAGCCTGAGAGAAAGGTTTGGAATTCCTGAACCTAGACCTCAGGAAGAACTTTCACCCAATTAGATATAGAAATGATCGTTGGCTTCCAAGCGTACGGAACTCAACTTCAATTCCCAGCCAAAATTTCACCTCTGAGAACATTTATGCTCACCTCAGTTCGAATCCCTCACCCTTTGTTTGACTATAGTATACTAATTATGTTACAATATGACTATTATGTCAGAGACATCCGGCAACAGTTCAAAAGAAGTATTAACCGAAGATCAGGTTTCCGTTCTTGACGAAAATACTCGTCTTGTACTGGAAACTGGCCTCGTTAGGTATTATCTAGATGCGTTAGAAGCCGAAGCTGGGTCCTGGGAACGTCTTTCTGCTAATCCGGACGATGAGATGTCCGCTCGTTTCAAAGCAACTGCAGATGGTATTAGAGCTGCTGCTTCAGCCGAGCTACCTTTCGCTTTTAATGTTCGACCAGGCAATCTGGAAAAGAGTGTTAACCTTTTTAAGGTTGATCCTAAAACTGGTAACCCGTTGGATTATTCAGAAGCTCAAGTTGGTCTCACCGGCAAAGTGAACGAAGGTGGCGCACCAAACGGTCAATTCGGCTTTACGGGGACAGATTTAGATCTTGCTCTGGTGCGATTGCAAGAACAAGAACAGCACGGACTTGCATTTGCCCCTCAGCGAGGCTTTCTCTCTGATCTCCCCACCTCTGCGTAAACCGTACGGAACTCAACCTCGATTCCCAGCCAATATTTCACCTCTGACAGTATTTTGTATCACCCCAGCTCGAATCCTATAACCATGTCTTGCTTTTGCCTGAATTAATATTATAGTTTATAGTAGACTTATTAATTGCAGGAGATTGTAGTGGAAGCTAAAGAAGCACTATCAATAGTTAGACTTAACAATGAGGCCCTAACCAGACCTGGCACAAAAGAAGAATTTGAAAGACTTACACCGCAGGGGAAGTTAACTAACCTCGGTAGAAGAATAGCTAATATTACTGAACGAGATCCAGAAAAGAATGCAAATTTTAGATGGTCTCAGGCTAAAATTGAAGAAAATGATGGAGCTGGTGTGTCGCTAGAGTTAAGTGCTCATTATCCTTTCACTGAAACAACTGATGATATTGATTCAGATAACCCGTTTACTCTCTTGGCGACTTGGCTTGATGGCAAACACGTTATTAGATCAGAAGAGATCGAAGGGTATTACGTAACTACCCTAGCTGTCCCAGACAACTTAGACCAATTATTTGCTAGGCTTGAAGAATCAGTAACAGCTTTTGAACAATCGGTAGCTTAGCTAGCCCTGATTGCGGAATTCACCTTAGATTCCCAATAAAATCATAACCAGTTTATTTAATTGCTACATAGTCCTAGAATTATAAGTAATGGCATTAGAGAATCCTTGTAGTCATACTACCCACTTAGCTGTAGGTTATCCTGAAGGAGTTAAGTTCCTCCATAGGATGACGAATGAAATTGAAGGGACATTAGAAGGTCGTGGCCCAGTTTTCGCATTTTCTCCATCAAGATTTGAAGTATTTTTCGGAAGTTATGGCGAGAGTATAGATAATGCTACAGCAGACAGCGACGAGAGAGTTGAGATAATCCTTGGTCATTTAGGTCTATGGGCTGAAACGATTGAGACCTACACAATAAAAGCCAATGAGCTTAGAACTGAAGAGGAATTCACAGATTACTTAAGGCAACTTAACCAAAACCCCAATTATGATGGTGCGGATGTAATTCCACTCACAAAGCCTAAAGATTAGATTGTACGGAACTCAACCTCAATTCCCAGCCAAGACCTAGTAGGGTAAGTCAAATAGTTTTTGTAATATATGGGGTTTGTCTGGTAAGCACTGCATAGATTCGGTTGGTTAGCTTTTGGGCTACGGCTACGACAGTTGGGGTGTAGGCTTTACCTTGGTCTCTTTTGTTTTGGTAGTAAGCTTTTAGATCTGGATCATATCTTCTAGCTGTATTAGCACATAAGAACAAGCAACGTCTTAACTCTGGCGAACCACGTTTAGTGAGCTTAGTGTTTCGGTTAAGGGTTACGCCACTTTGTTTAACCCTGGGATCTAGCCCAGAGTAAGCAATTAATTGTTTAGAGCTAGGGAATCGTTTAATATCACCAATCTCAGCTAGGATACTAGTGGCAGTAAGTGGCCCAATGCCAACAATACTCTGGATTAGCTCATAGTCCCTCGGGTTAACATCTTCTTTAGCTTTGTTTCTTAAACTACTTCCTAGTTGCTCTAGTGCAATGGTAACTGGCTCAAAAAGCCTACTAATTTCTTTGTTAGCTCCTAGCCTAACCAAAAACTGCTTTTGTAGGTCTAGGGCCTGTTTTTGTTGAACTATCTTGGTAGCTAGTCGTACATAGACTTTAGGCAGAGATAGATCAGCAGCACTAGCTAATCTACCCTCACCACGGAGGATTAGTCTGGCAATACTAACTGCATCATCTAGGTCTGTTTTTCTACCTCGGATAGTAGCCCTGGTATATTGTTTAGTCATGAGTGGGTTTAGTATTCTAAGCTCAATATTCAAGCTCAAACAGACCTTAATTAAAGCGAAGTGGTAGCTACCGGTGGCTTCACAACCAGCCACTAACTTAGGGTGTTTTGTCTGAACAGTCTTAATTAGTTTTGTTAGAGCTTTTTGGTTATTGTTAACTAAATATCTATCCACCAATTTACCTGATCGGTTAACTAGCGCTACGTCTAATTTATCTTTAGCTACATCGAATCCTAGAGTGAACATATTGTACCTCCATATATTTACTTTTACCCCTGTTATTAAAGAAGAGAAAAGAGAAGAAATGGAGATTCAAACGTCTTCCCAAAAGCGTTATACTATACATAGGCTTGTTGGTCATAAGAGCCTTTACATAAGCTCAACCTAGTAGCAATGTCTAGGATAACTGGGGAGACGAGACGCTTGGCGGATGGACGTAAACTCCAAAGCATAAGCCACTCGCTCTCCTCTTTTATTGTAAGTCCTAAAACCTACAGCTCAACGATACAAGCATAAGCGGTACAGTCTGTTAATATGTCTTTATGAAAAGGCCACGAGTTTCTATTGTTATACCGACTTTTAATAGAGCCTGGATTATAAAAAACGCCATAGATAGTGTTATCAACCAAACTATTAGTGATTGGGAATTAATAGTTGTAGATGATGGCTCAACTGACAACACACAAGCTTTAGTAAAAAGCATAGAAGAAGGAAGGATAAAGCTTTTCTCGCAGAAGAATAAGGGTCCTGCTGAAGCGAGGAACCTTGGTATATCTAAGTCAAATGGTAAATGGATTGCTTATTTAGATAGCGATAATGAGTTTTTACCAAATTACTTGGAGGTTATGCTCAAACATTTAGAAAGTGACCACAGTAAAGTTTTTGCAATCCCAAAACTGGATTACACCCTAGAGCAATATGAGAATGGTAAGTTAATTAAAACTGTAGATTATTCTGAGAAAATCCCTGATGACGCCAACATTTCTGACATTTTTGAACGTACTTTTCATTTTGATACTAATGGATTAATGCACCTAAGAAGAATATTTGATGAGGGTACCCGATGGGACGCTGACGTATCAGTAATGGAAGACTGGGAGTTCGCTTTAAGTATTGGGGAAAAGTATCCTGAAGGGTTTTTATTCGTACCTGAAATTCTCGCAAACTACCATCAAAGATACGGATCTGATGGAATGGTTGCGAGTAGGAGTTATCAGGACATAGCGGACGGCTTTGAAGTTATCTATAGTAAACATAAAAATGACAAAATGATGAAGAAACAGAAGTGGTACCCAAGCAGAGTCAAAAAGTGGAGCGAATTACAGAAGAAATATGAAGCCGGGGATGCCCCACCCCACCACGAGTACTATTTCTCTAAACTATACGAATAAATAGCCTTCTATAGCGTACGGAACTCAACCTCGATTCCCAGCCAAAGCATAAGCATGTTAATCTGATATGCTAACAAGATGAAGATCCTTTTTGTTTGTAGGTCTAACGTTGGACGTAGCCAAATGGCCAAAGCTTTATATAACTCTATCACTCAAACTAAAGATTCAGATTCAGCCGGCACACAAGTAGAACTACCAGGGCAAACTCTTCTCGAAAGAACAAAAGAGAGACCGGGAGCAAGCTATGTAATTGATGTCATGAAAGAAGAAGGAAGTGACGTTTCAGGCTATAAACGGACTCAAATTACTCAAGAAATGTTAAATAGGTACGACCTAGTAGTTAGCATGGCGGCTAAAAGCTATACTCCTTCTTGGTTGCTTAAATCATCTAAGTATAGATACTGGGATATACCAGACCCCATGGGCAAGAATTATAAAGTAACTGCACTTGCAAGAGACAGAATAAAAAAGAAGATTGAAGAGGAGTTAATAAAGTCTTAAACAGCACTGAACTCAACCTCAAGCCCCGGCCAGAAGCATAAGTATTTTAGTTTATTCGCTTACAAGAGTACCGGCTCTTTCAGCATCAGTAAGTGAGTCAAGAAATGGGCTAACCATGTTAAGGTCTATTGGAATCTGATCTTCGCTACCTACGCGCGATTGAGTAAATTCTTCGTGAGAGAATATTAGACTAAACCTTTCTATCTTGTCATCATATATGCCTATTGCATATCCAAAGTATTTACCTGGGTCGTCTTCGGGGGCCGTATCAAATACTTCAAATATTACCTTATTAGCAGGAATAATCTGGGTGGTTCCACCGACTAACCTATAGTTACCATCTCTTACGGAACCTATAAGATCTGAAGAAGTTATTTGGGTATGTTCTTCAATGTATTCGATAAATCTTCGTTTGACCGAATCAAATTCAGCCGATCCTTCTGTTTCAAAACTTGTCATAAAACTATTATACCATGTTATCTTGTAAGAGCAAACTTTAGATATAACTATTGGGTACGGAACTCAACCTCAATTCCCAGCCAAGCGTAAGAAATTTCATCTCAGCTATTCTGTTGGTTTTATTGTGTCGGACTGGCCTAGACTAGTATTTCTATCTAGTCTATCGACTAATTTTTTTCTATGGGCTTCAAAAAACAGATCTTTTTCCGACAGTTGTGCGGGGCCATACTCAGCTTTAGATAGGCCTGCGGTTTTTGCGCCCATTTGTGAATGAGGAGAGTTATAGTGCCACCACTCATCCTCATAGGGCTGCAGCCTAGCAATATCTGTCATCAAGTGATATAAAAGCCTTCTGTTCTCTAACGCTTCAACTTCTCCTCCCGTTAACTGGCGTTCTTTCGCCTGTCTCTCTAGATAGTTAAGCCCCACTTCTGGCCCGCCGTTATCAAAATTAGTACCAAAATTTAGCATTACTCCATTTTGAGAAATTAAATTGTACCTTTGTATCTGCAGATCTGTTGAATCTTCGTCTCCTAAAGCTTCGATTTGTTCATCTAATTTTCTTATCTGTTCCTCTATAGCCTGTGGGACAGACAATAATGCTAAATCTATAGACCCGCCTGTATTGTGCGGCGATGGTTTTGTTGGATCGTCTGAGGGTTTTGATACGTACTTCTGAGTTTCGGTTTCGAGTTGGTCTTCGGACCAATCGGGCTTTAACCTTCTTAATTCATTTATATATGTATGAAATAAGGATGTTTGGACCTCAAGAGGCCTATAGGCATCTAAGACAACTATATGTAAACCGGATGGAAGTCTAGATTCTACTAAACTTACAGAATCAGCAATAGTTGATCTAACAAATATAGTCGCAAGACTACCGTCTAAACCGCCATCATAAGGAGAGCTACTTCTTTCACCGGCATATACAGAATCGGTGTACACCGCGTAATTAGAATTAATGCCGAGCGGTACTAATGGTTCATCAATCGACTCAATAGGCAATTCTTTCCATCCAGCCACAGATGGCAACTCTTCGATCGGAATAGGCATAGCTTTAAATCTATTGATTTCTGGGGGCAGGAGCTCATGGGTAGCGGAATTTGTTTCAGATGTTGGCATAGTTTTATTGTACAATAACCCATCCAACAGTACGGAACTCAACCTCGATTCCCAGCCATTTGATATAACAGATGTGTTTATACATAAGTACTATGGGCTCATATACGACCACCTCAGTTAAAATGTTCGAATCCTATATGACCTAATTAATCTAATTGGTAGTTTTCTCATGCCGCAGATTAAGGATAATTACTGATATAATTCTGTAATGAATATAGCCTTAGCTATTGTATTTGGACTTGTATCAATGCTTGGTTACTCATTTGCTATTGTGTACTCACAGCCTTTAGCCAGGCGTTTGGGTAGTCAACAATCACTGTTCTTACGCGGTATAATTGTTTGCTTTATTCTGGGCATAGCGGCAATTCCGAGTTTTCACTATCTAAGTCACGAGTGGTATGTTTTACTAGCCTTATTAATTGGGATTGTGGGTTATATTCCTTTACTATCATTCACCCATGGCCTTAAAGTAAGCCGAGTGGGTATAGTAGCGCCTATAGCGGGAACCTCTGCTCTAGTAACGGTGTTGCTAGCATTTTTTGTATTTCATACACCACTTCACATAATTCAGTGGCTAGCCGTAGGAGTAATAGTGTTAGCTAATGTCGGAGCTTCTATTAACCTTCGTGACTTCCGAAGCTCTAAACTATTGCAGCTTATTAGCGGGGTACCGTTTGCACTCGTAGCAGCTCTGGGATGGGGAGTATTCTTTTTTATTCTTGTATATCCCACGAGGGTTTTAGGCCCTTGGCTAACAGCCTTTCTCACTGAACTAGGGGTAACTATGGCTGCAGGGGTTCATTTAATGTCTAGTCATGAGCGGGTAAAACTACGCTCCTTATCTAGTAGTCTCGTGATTTTCAATGCTTTGTTCATAATAACAGGCACTCTGGCTTACACCATCGGTATAAGAAAGTATAATTTGGGCATAATGGGTGTGCTGGCCAACTCTCCGGCTCTACCGTCCGTTCTACTTGCAGGATATGTTTTTAAGGAAAAACTGACTCTCACAGAGAAATGGGCCGCGGCACTAATGGTCATTGGAGTGATAGGGGTATCGATTACATAATTTGGCTCAACTATATGGTACGGAACTCAACCTCAATTACCAGCCATAAGCGTTTTAAAATTATTAGCTATTCAAATCTACGAAAAGCATGCTAGAGCCAGATTCTTCTGTTTTGATTGCACCGATATAGCGTAAAAGAGGAAGATGTGGATCGGTTACCGCAAACTCTTCGTCTCTGGCCATTAGACCAGAGTCATCAAGTGTATTCAGCACACCCTCAGGTGATTCTTTGTCCCGTGGATCTATCCTTACGTAACGTACGTCTTTCCCTTCCTCAGGATAAGGATGTACTCTCCTGGTTTCATCTTGATTTCCAATCACACTTCTTATTACTTCATATCCGCTTCTATCCATGGAATTCTCCTAAACTATAAACTAATGGTATCTGTACCTGCTTATTATGCAAGCTTTAGCAGTTTACGGTACGGAATTCAACCTCAATTCCCAGCCAAGGTGCTTCGGCAGAACAGATGGCTGAGCCTGACGATATTGGTATGGTTGCTCTATTCTTAGCTAGCGATATGTCCAGCTATATGACGGGCGAACAAATTGTAGTGGATGGTGGAGTTTTTGCTGAGTTAGCTTAGAGATGCTTAGTTTTGTAAATTTATCAGGGATTAGCTAACATTGCCCACCAAGGTATTCGAGTTGAAATATAATTATCTACTGTCCATTTCGGTGGTACGGCCATGCGTTCTAGGCCATATAGAGAAAAGAATACAACCGCATATATAATTGCTGTTCCTATATCAGTTGATGCAGTAGTATATAGTCCACCGAAACCTTCAGCTACGCCCCATATAATTAAACTGAATACTATTGCAGATAGATAAGTTGCCCGCCTTGCAAAACCAAAAATAAGAGCTAACGCAATTAGGCTTTCAATTATAGCTACTAGCACTGCAAACAAATGCGGATTATGGCTAAGTAACTTAGACCAGAAATTAAACCAACCGCCGAGCCAGCTAAGTTGTCCCTGAGCAGCGGATGTTATTTGATCTAGAAACCCATTTCTGAAAGCCGGTAGCCACTTAAAAATTGCGTCAATTGACCATATAACGCCGAATACAATTCTAAATATTGCTACGTGTTTGGAAAGAGCTGACGCTTTTACCGACGTACGATAAGCATAAACGTCATACTACCTAAGGTCAATTAGCTATAAAGTTATTCTCCAACTTGAATCGCACCATCGTAAGCTGTATGTAGTTCGAGTATATTTATACAAACCCATTTTGGTGGCTTTTGGTATGCTTAAACAAGTAATGCATGAGACACATAAAAAGGGCAATAAATTATCTGACATCATTCTAGGTGGTCAAGATGGCTTAGTTAGCATATTGGGACTACTTCTTGGATTAGCTGCTGCTACAAAGTCCTCGAGAATTATTATTGCAGGTGGATTGGCAACTATATTTGCTGAAACTTTATCTATGGCAGCTGTCGCATATACATCTAAAATGGCAGACAGAGACCATTATGCTGCTGAAAGACAAAAAGAAGTCCAGGAAGTAAAAGATGTTCCAGATACTGAGCGACAAGAGATAGTAGATATCTATAAAGCCAAAGGATTTAGCGGCAAGTTACTGGAGGACATTGTTAATCACATAACCTCAGATCATGAGCTTTGGATAAATACTATGATGAGGGAAGAGCTTGTCTTACTCCCGGTAGAAAAACACGATGTTTACGTTTACACAGGCGTTGTTGGCGTGTCCACTCTCAGCGGAGCAATATTACCACTTATACCATTCTTTTTCTTACATGTTCATACGGCTTTAATATTTGCGCTTGTTCTTTCTGTAGTTGTACTGGCAGGAATCGGTGTGTACAAAGCCAATACGACACTTGGCAAACCTCTAAAGAGCGCTCTACAGATGGTCGTAATAGGCATGGGTGCAGCAATAGCGGGATACCTAATTGGGTTAGCTTTTAAGGGTTAAGTTAGGTGATCGAGTCAAAGTCTGTAACAACGAAGCACGATAGTAGGCAGTCTGCCTATACATACCCCGAGAAGTAGTCAACCTTAACCTGACGACTTGGGACGCCAATACTAGATAAGGTGTGTTGCATGGCTTTCACCATTGACTGAGTTCCAGATATATAAAACACTCTGTCTTTGTAGTCAGGCAAGGCTTTTTTTAACATTTCAGGATTAATACGACCAGACCTTATACGTTCATGGCTAAGAGACGTAATTTTACTAGTAATAGAGTAGATTACATTCAAACCTATCTCCTTATGAGCTTGCTCAAAGACATCTTTATATGCAAAATCATCTGGTGTCTTTGCCGAGTAGAGTAATGTAATATCTCTTTTGTCTTTAGTGTCCAGCAGGTACTTGACCATACTCCTATATGGCGTAACTCCGATACCGCCAGCAATAAAGACTAATTTTTGTTTAGGGTCTTTTGGCAAAACGAAGTCTCCGCTAAGCTGTGTGGCAACAATTGGTGTTTCTCGGTCCATCCCCATTAGCGCTTCTTTGTAACTACTGCCTCTATCGTAGAACTTAACCCCAATTCGTATATCATCTTCAGTCGGCGATGAAGCCAGGGTAAAATAACGGCGATTTCCTCGGCTGTCAGTCCCGTCATGAGGTAATGTCCACTCCATGTATTGCCCTGGTTCATAAACAAGCTTCTTTTTATTAGTATTAAAGACAAAATCTGCTGAATCAGGTGTAATGCGAAGCTTTTGTTTAAGTGTTGGGAATATTTTAGCTTTGGGGCTAATGATATACGAAAAGACATTGCCTGCTACTAGTGCTAACTCTGGCGTTGAGTAAAGGCTAAGTATATGAAACTGCGGTGGGAATATAAAACCTGTTAAAACTGCATACCACTTTTGTTTCTTAGCAGTCGGTGGTGTAGTTAACGGCTCTGTCAGCATTACAAAGCCTAAGAAGAACATAGCTGATGTAGTTATAGTTTCTTTTAGGGCTGTATATACACCGCTTTTGGCAAGAATGGCGTAAACAGTTGTTGCAAGAAGTGCCGATATAAAGAATGTCAGTACCATACGACCACGCCGTATTTTACGAACTAACAGAACACCACCTATTAATACATACGGAAGCATGACAGACGTACCAATCCACCAATTAGCACTTTGCCTTGGACCCAAGGCGGTTAGTGCTACCGCAATAGCGGCAGGGTTAAAGATGTGTTTCTTGTTTATAGTCAGAATGTACTTAGAAGCCATTGCTAGTCCTGAGGCAGCTAAAAGAAAAGTAACGTGCAGTGGTACAGAACCATCAGTCATGGGTGAGATAATGAGCGCTAAGATAAAAGCTGTAATGTAGACAGATTCAACATTAGTTGGCGCATGGAATATCTCTGCAAAAACTTTATTAGTCACCCAACAAGCTGCCACTAATATCAGTGTTGATGTAGCTATCCATAGAGCGCTGAAGTGTAAGACACCTGCAAGGCTCAAACCAAAAGTAACAACTAATAGAATTATGAGATAATAAAATAACAACTTATACATTGTTATGCGGTCAAGCAGTCTATCTATAAAACTAAACATTAACTACATACCTTTCAAAACCACTCGTATAAGTTGCCGCCTTATTATTGGTAATCATATAACCCTCTAATCTCGGTATGTTTTTAATGAAATTAATCCCATCAACTCCCATAGCAAAAGCAGCCGTAGCATAACGGTCTGCTTCGTAGATATCAGAACCTATGACTGTTATACTTTTGACTTGATTTAGTTTTTTATTTGGGTTGAACGGGTCATATATGTGTTGCCCTCGTACATATGTACCTGAAGTGGCTACGCCCTCAGAACCAACTGTTATGGTCTTAACAACTTCATCAATATTAAACGGATTGCGGATGCCTACTGTCCAAGGTTTGTTATTTGTATCCTGCCCGTTAACCTGAATGTCCCCACCAGCTTCAATGCAGAAGTTGTATACACCTTTCTTTCGTAGCATATTAGCAGCGTTGTTTATAGCCCAGCCCTTAACTAAGCCCGATGGATCTCTCTTGCCATTGTGCGTAATATTGAAATAACCCTTGGTATCCTTTTTTGTTTGTTCACACAGAACTAACACCTTTTTCATTTCAGCACTCCACTTGGATTTTGGTAGGCCATTGTTTATTTGGGATATTTCGCTATCATCCTTGTAAGTGCTGTATCTAGCATCAACTTTCTTGAAGTAACTAAAAATGTCTGCGACGTATTTTCTAGTGTCTTTATCTGGAATTTCTACAGTAATCGGCATACCCATTATAATTTCGGTCTGCTTCATTAGTTTTTCGTGGCCTGACTTAGAGCATTTGCCAAAGATTGAGTAAAGGCCTGACTGGTGAATGTAGCTCCAGTAATTAAGCTAACGTTAGAACTTTGCGATTGGATTGCTTCTTGTTTTAGGTAAGGGTCTGCTTGTTGATTAACATAAATTGAGTTTGGATTTTCATTAGGCGATTGCAGGAAGTTTACGGTTGTTATTTTACCGTTCTGAATAATGGCTTGTACCTGTACGTTACCATAATAGGCATTTGCGACACTACCGGAGTAAGTTCCGTCTTTATATTGAGAGCTAGGTGTAGGATTTGTCGTTGTGGTTGTTGGGTTAGAGCTTGAGTTAGAAGAATTCGAGCTTGTCGAGTTGTTCTGGCTTAGCGAAGTAGGTGCTATAACGGGTCTTGAGTGTTGGTGGCGGAGTACAGTACTATACGCCAGAAAAATGACAGCTATAACAATACCGAGAACGTATTTTCTCATTAGGTTAGTATATCAACTCGCCCCTGTGCATTTACTGAAAGTATCCACTCCTGAGAATTCATGCTGTATGAGGCGTTTGCTATAATTAAGTAATGAAAAAGCTAATTTACATAGTACTTGTTCTAGGATTCTTGTTTGTGGATTTGATATTCTTTCATGATGTCTTCAAACCAGGGGAAACTACCAGTCTAGGTCAGTGGTTAACAGGTATACTAAGTATTCCGGTCATAATTATTTCAATACAATCCTTACTATCTCATAGTAAAAGCATTAAACACTAGCAAAAAAAGTCAGCAACTCTTTCGTATTTATTCGTGCTTCATTTTACGATGGCCTCAATGGCACGGAACTCAACCTCAATTCCCAGCCAGCATAAACAGTACGAAGTTAAGAAATTTATTGTGTGCTATCCGGGCTACCAAATTCAAAGGGATCTTCTGAGTAGTCAGTTCTTTGTAACGGCATGCCATGCGGAGGAGTAGTAGATAACCATTCTTGGCGGTCCAATTCATTATCTGGATTAAGCCCAAATCTAGACATTTCTAGAGGATCAAAAAGCCTACCTGGTGATCCAGTTAATGTTTGGGGCGACTGATCAACCCTGAACAATCGTACCTGTTCTACCATATCTAAATGTTCTTCGGTATCTAGTACTCTACCTTCCCAATAATGAACTGTTTGAGTTGCTATAAGACGACTTAAAAAGCCATGTGCTTCAACCCGACGAGCCTCTGCGCCACGTAGACTCACCATAGCACGTCGCGCATTTAGAACCGCACTTTCTAAGACGCTATCAGGGCCTTCATGATTATTAGCCATAGTACAAATATTATTACATAGTCACTATTCACCCGCAACGATTCATATACCATTACAAAGTACGGAACTCAACCTCGATTCCCAGCCAAAGCATAAGCAGTTTTATTTAGCTTCAGTATTCGCTTTTAGCCATGCGGATATTTCTTCGATACTTAGGTGGTCAGTTGCGACAGTTACTGTAAAGTCTTCAAGGTCTTTTGGGCTAGCATTAATGATATGCCCGTGACGTCTTAAGAGTATTGCACATACTGTTAGCGCAGTGCGCTTATTCCCATCTGTGAACGGATGATCTCCAATGATGTTTCTTAAGTACACAGCTGCTTTACCGTAAATGGTTGGGTATTGGTCTTTGCCAAATACACTTTGGGGAGGCGCTTTGGCAACAGACTCAAGTCGCCCTTCATCACGGATGCCGTGAGAACCCCCAAAGTCTTCAATAACTTGAAAATGGAGCCTTAATATCTCCTCGAGAGATAGATATTTAAAAGTCATTTGTCGGCTAAGTTTTTTAGCGTCGAACCGTATTTATCTACAAAGGACTTGTAATCATCAAGTAGTTTATCGTGTGAAAGGTGTTTATTGACTAGCTCAACTCTAACTCTTAGAGTATCGCCTCTTTTGGCGCCAATTCGAGATAAGTCTTTTTTTGACAATGTAATACCCTCACTAGATCCGATTTGTATAAGCTTTTGTTCTGTTTCAATCATACCTTTTATTATAAACATATTATAATATGTGTCAAGTAGAAAAACTTTGACTTAGCGCAAGGTACGGAACTCAACCTCAATTCCCAGCCTAGTAGTAGACCGTCAAGTACTTTTTCTAATATATGGTGTTTGCCTAGTTAGTACTGCATAAATTCTGTTGGTTAGTTTCTGTGACACAGCTACGACAGCTGGTGTATAGGCTTTGCCCTGGTCTCTTTTGTTCTGGTAGTAAGCTCTTAGCTCTGGATCATGTTGTCTAGCTATGTTAGCGGCCAGGAACAAAACTCTTCGTAGTTCTGGTGAACCACGTTTAGTTAATTTAGTATTTCGGTTAAGTGTTGCGCCGCTTTGCTTAACTCTAGGATCCAGTCCAGAGTATGCAATTAGCTTCGCGCTACTTGGGAATTTTTTAATGTCTCCAATCTCAGCCAGGACACTAGCGGCGGTAATTGGACCAACACCAACAATACTCTGGATTAACCGGTAATCTTCCGTGCTAACACCTTCCATAGCCTTATCTCTTAGATCTTTAGATAGTTGTTCTAAAGCCTTGTTAGCTGGCTCAAAAAGCCTACTAATATCTTTATTGGCGCCTAATCTAACTAGAAACTGTCTTTGTAAATCTAGAGCTTGTTTGGCTTGAGTAATCTTAGTGGCTATTCGTCCATAAATTTTAGGTAAGGATGTATCTAACTCACTAGCTAATTTACCTTCACCCCGAAGAATTAGCCTAGCAATGCTCAGAGCATCGTCTAGGTCTGTCTTACGTCCACGGATAGTAGCCCGGCTATATTGCCTGGTAATTAGAGGATTTAATATCTTAAGTTCAACATTAAGGTCTAAGCAAACCTTAACCAAAGCCATATGGTAGCTGCCAGTAGCTTCACAACCAGCAGTAAGCTTCGGGTGTTTAGCCCAGACAGTTTTAATTAACTTAGTTAGCTCTGTCTTTGTGTTCTTGACTAGATAGCGATCTTTTAATTGACCTGAGTGGTTAACTAAGGCTACGTCTAACTTATCTTTAGCCACATCAAAACCAAGTACGAACATAGTTGTACCTCCCCTTACTTAAATTTACCTCTGTTGTTAAAGAAAGAAGAAAAAGAAGAAAGAAATGGAGATTCAATCGTCTTCCCATTGGCGTTATACTTATGTATAGGCTTGTTGGTTATATGAGTCTACGAACTCAACCTAGTAGCAATACCTAGGATAACTGGGGAGACGAGATGCTGGGAATATGGGCCGAGAACCCAAGCCAAGCGTTACTCGCTCTCCTCTTTTATTGTAAGTCCGAAGTGAACCTACGTAGCCAATATACAAGCCAAGCATAAGTGTTTTGATAGGATTAACTCAATGGGTAGACAAGGTATTCAGCCGTTCCTGGCAGTGAGTCCCTAAATCCAGATTCAGCGTGCCTTATGTCAGCATCTTGACTAAGATTTATCCATGGGTCCATCCAGCCCTCTGGAGCCTTAACAAGGAAGTGTCCATAGGGTAACTTTTCCGATCTTTCAACAAAAACTATGTCACCACCTCTAAATTCACGATTACGATCAGCTTCAGAAAGTTCTTTCCATCCATATTCCTTACCATGCTCATCTAGTATCTCCACTAGCTCTGGGCACAAGAAGCCCAAGTTAATTAACCTGCTACGATCCGTTTCCTTTTCGGCTAGGTCATCATAAGATTCGCCGGTTACGAATGCAACACAGGCCAAACCACACGCCATTTCATGCCTTTGCGTTACGTTTCTGCTCATATACAGATCGTACTATTTTTGTTTTTATATACAAGTTGCACTAATCAGCGGGTACGGAACTCAACCTCGATTCCCCGCCAAGCGTAAGCAGTTTCGCCATCTATACAGTCATATCGCTCAACTCATTACTGCTCGCAGTAACCTCAATGCCATCATAAAGTTCCATTATGCAAAATAGCGATCTAAGGTCTTCAAGATGATCAGGGCTTGTATGTGCGCCAACTCCGTTTCTAAATAACTTATCTGGTCTTAATTCTAATAAAGGCTCTTCGAACACCTCGCTTTGGACATATACTCCAATCATGCTTCTAGAATCGATGTCCTTACTCTTATCCGTAATTTCCCTAACATAGAGTCTTACGATACAGGTTGAACCATTTTTTGAGACATAAGAGATCGGCGCAGCACAAGCGTAAACACCTGGGAATAGATTAGCTTCACCGTCTAGCCATTCTTCCTTAATTTCATCTACTTTGTCATTGCAAACTAATCTTGCTCTGGGCAATGCTGCCTGATGAGCAAAAGCTCTAATACCAGGCTCAACTAGGCGTGCTTGGAATATTTGCTCCAGAGCTGTAACTTCAATATTTTCCGTTTCTTCCTGACTATCGAGATTTTCGGCCAAGCATTAGCTTTTTCAATGAAGTTAATTTAACTTAGGAGTTGACAACATGTATACCATGGTCATATACTCATTATATGAGGATACTGCCTGAGCCAATAGCATTCTTATGGGATCAGGGTAACCTCGATGAGAATCTTAAAAAGCATAAAGTTAGTCTGCAAGAAGCAGAGGAAGTGTTTGTCAACGAGCCATTAACAATAGCTGAGGATCACAAACACTCATCTGACAAAGAAATAAGACTATATGCCCTAGGTAGAACTAAAGCTGGCAGAAAACTATTTACAGCTTTTACTATAAGGGACAAGAAGATAAGAATAATTTCAATAAGAGATATGAGTAAGAAAGAAAGGATTCAATATGGCAAACTTGAAAGTAATTCCTAAGTTTAAGAACTTAGAGGAAGAAGCAGAATTTTGGGAGTCCCACGACTCGACTGAATACGTAGATTGGAGTAAAGCCAAGAAAACTGTATTTCCTAACCTAAAAACCTCAACCGAATCTATATCTCTTAGGTTACCATCACCACTACTGGCTCGGATTAAAGGTCTAGCCAATGAAAAAGACGTACCCTACCAGTCGTTGATGAAAGTATTTCTTAGTGAAAAAGTCGAAGAAGAGCGTAAAACCGTTAAAAGCAGGTAGATAATAGAAAATGCCGGGTTCAGACTTAACTAATTCCAAAAGAAGTAAGTCTGAAGCGAAGGCGTCTAGACAAGAGATAGAAGATTACTGGCAACAAAAGCTAGAAGAAGCCCAGGCTAGTATCCGTAAAGCGCTCAAAGAATTCGACAAAGGTAAGATTAATGCCTTTGACGTAGATCACGTTATAAATGAGTATCATAAACAATCGAAGAATATTTATTCATTTCTAAATATGTACAAATGGTCAAACGACAATCTGCCTAAAATACTTAAAATGATTCAGGAAGAAGAGAAAGGCAATTCCTAGCATAATCTCTAGTTAACGTAAGGTACGAAATTCAACCTCAATAGCCATAAGCAATTTATTCTTCAATGACGAATAACTCTTGTACACCCGTCAATACTTTATGCAATAGCCGTAGGCCTAACTTACCTTTTCGTTTTCGGATTATAGTTTCTTCTGCAGTGAATAACTTATCTGGACGAATATAGCTTGTTAGCGGTAGACCGCCATCAGAAAAATCCGAAGCAGACAGCTTAATTGCTTTATTACTAGCAAAGGACTTTGATGTCACTTGGCACAGGATTAAATCATCGTGCTCTACCGAAGCCAGCACTATAGCTGGACGTAATTTATTGCCAGATAAGTCGGAGAACGGGAATGGAACGGCTACAACGTCCCCTACTACAAATTTGCCCATGCGGCATCTTCCTCTGGCGTGTCCCATTCTCTTGCAAGTGCTTTTTGACTTAAGGCAAGCGTTTCGCTAATCTCTCGTTTGCTTTTCTTTATTGGAGTGACCTTAAGACCACTTGAAGTAACTTTAATCTCGACATCTTTTTCAATGCCGCTCTCCTCTAGCATTACTTTCGGGATACGAATCCCTTTTGAATTACCAATTGGTACAATTGTTGCTTTCATTGTAATTACATTATAAGCACTGTGTCGTTGTTTGTCAATAAGGCTGGGTGGTACGGAAATCGGTCTGGAGACTATAGACATAAGCAGTATAGGTTTTCACTTATGTACCTAAAATAACCTATACTTTTTATATATGAAAAGTATTAGAGACAAAGCCATTAATGTCCTTCAGTATGATTCTGAAGAAATTAAGTTTACCCAGGGAGCTGCTGTTAGGAGAATGTTCGCGGAAAACTTATTACCGAAACTTAAGAATGTAGATGGTAAAAAAATCCTTGATGTTGGGTTTGGTGAGGGTTGGCTTTGTGGAGAATTGGCTAAACTTGGAACAGATGTAGTAGGTATTGATCCGTCAATCAAAAACATAAAGTACGTTGAAGCTAAATACTCAGATATTAAATTCTACAGATCTTCATTGCAGGAATTTAAGACAACTGAGCACTTCGATTTCGTTATTGCAACTATGGTACTAGAGCATATATCAGACTTAGAAAATGCATTTCTAAAGCTTAAATCACTCTTAAAAAGAGGCGGAAAGATACTTATAGTAACCGGTGACTTTGATTTATTTACTCGACAGAGACGAGATTATAAAGTAGAAACAGAAATTATCGGTCCAGGAGAAGTTGCAGCAAGAACAGATTACGGTGAAGGACTGGGAGTAATTTACGATATTATTCGTAAACCAGACATTACAATAAAAAGAGCTAAGTCGGCTGGGCTAACTCTAGTCTCACATATCCCGGTTATAACACCAGAATGGTTTATTGAAGAAGATTCATACAATATTAGGCACAAAGACAAACCTATTTTTCAGCTATTTGTCTTTTCTTAGACATAGCTGTAATGCCTAAATGGTTCTGAAATCGGTCTGGAGACGATTCCCAGCCACTCATAAGCTTTTTATGATATTGATATACTAGTTGTTATGGAAGGGTCTCCCCAAAAACCAATGTCTCCAAGTGATGAATATGTAAGATGGATATCAGAGACTACGCTAAACAACCCAGAAGCCCTACAAGAAATAATTGACTTCCAATCCCGCATGCTAGGTCAGACAACTGACACGGAAGAGGCTGCCAAACTTCAAGCATCTATTGCAGGTAACCAAGGTAGACTGGATAGACTTCTTGGCACTAGCTAGTACGGAATAGCAACTCAACCCTCAGCCAAACATAGCCTTTATCGTTTGATATGATAACTAGATAGGCGATCGTATTACCTAATCTTAAATGCAACAAGGAGTAACAATATGCAATCACTAGATAAATTGATAATGCTTAGCATGGCCGTAAGTGACATGGCTAAATCAAAGGAGTTCTATGAAACTAAGTTAGGCTTTAAAGTGACTACGGATTATGGTCAAGGCGACAAGCATTGGGTGTCGTTGGAACTTCCCGGGGGCGGCACTTCAATGACTCTAACGACTACACACGAAAACATGAAACCAGGCACCGTGAAACTTTATGTGTCTAGTCCAGATATTCAAGAGGCACATAAACAGTTTGCTCCAGCAGGTGCTGGTGAAGTAACAGATGACTTATATGGTCCTGGTTCCGGGGTAAAGTGGTTTAGTCTTAATGACCCAGATGGCAACCAGTTGTTAATTGTAGAAACTAAATAGTTCAAAAATTGGAAGAAAAGACCGGAGAAGAGCTAAAGTGAGTCAACTGGTGGTACAAAATAAAGGCTCAACCCCAAGAAAAAAACTTACGGAGTTGACGTTCTGGCAAATCTGATATAGGGTAGAATTAACATGAGCTCTTAGCGGTATCAGAAACCAAGATAAATACAGACAGAAATGGTAATGAAACACTTTGGAATAATCAAACACGTAAAGAAACTCAAACCGTATAAAGACCTGTCGCGTCGTCAATATAGTACCGGGGTAATAATTGTGGGGCTTGTAGCTCTGGTTGGTGTCCACTTTTTGTTTGGTTCAAAGGCTCTATCTCCCTATATAGCAGTTGAGGCTGAAAGTGGCGTAGTAAACTCCCCCGCAGAAATATATAGTGACCCAACAGCTAGTAACGGCGAGGCAGTGATATTTGGTACTGGTTCAAGCACTGGCAATAATGTACCTCGTATAAGTTTCTACCCTGGTAATAATGAGTTTCCGCAAAATATGCCTGGGCAACCCGTTGCCGGACAAGCTACCGTATTACCCAACTTAGGACATACTGTCCCATTAGGCGAATTTTATTTGTCTGGGAATGATTGGGGTACCTCTCAATGGGGTATATTGTCTTCACTTGATACCTACTGGGAAGGTCCAGGGAGTAGTGGTCAACCTTGGGCAAATTACAGCTACCGACCAGTAATTGCTGTTCCGATGCTGGCGAATGGTAACGCTACTACTCTTACTTTAACCAAGGATGGTCAGTCCGATACTGATGGTGATGATTACGCGGCAGCCGCAAAAACAGAACCCTCACCGGTTTCAAGCTTTGAAGATTGCGCTACTACTGCACCAGACCTCCCTTACGGCCCTTATGGTCAATTTTATGTAGCACTTGCTAAAGAGATGATAGCCTACGGTATAAAAGATCCAATAGTCAGACTGGGTTGGGAATTTAATGGTAGCTGGTTCGGTGCTACAGATGCCAATACCGACTTTAACCCTAATGTTCCGTACCAAGACAACTTTCAAAACTTCATAAAGTGTTATCAAGACGAAGCTAGTGCGTTAAAGACCACTGACCCACAAATTATGATCGATTTTAACCCAAGTACGGGTGAGCCAACTGGAAATACAGAAGCAAATGGTGATTGGGTTCCACTGAACTGGGAAAGTCTTTACCCAGGCAACCAATATGTAGACATTATAGGGCTAGATATGTACGATTCAAGCGGAAATTACCCAGCTGGCACTAATGACAAGCCTTCATTGTTACCCTGCACCGGTGATACGCCAGGTACTTCAGCCTGTACTACCGTACAAGATGCTGAAGCTCTAAATTATCAAAAAGAGGCCTGGAACCAAACTGTGACTGGAACGGGTGGCTTGAATGATCAGGTTACTTTTGCCGCCGAACATAATAAGCCTATGTCATTCCCTGAATGGGGCCTCTGGATAGGTTGTTATAACGATCAGTGTGGTGGAGATGACCCATACTACATATCCCAGGTTTACAGTTGGGTAACTACCCATAACTTCTATTACCTAAGCTACTTTAATCAAGATGACAATGGCAGTGATAACGCTATAAACGACGGCCAGTTCCCTAACAGTTTAAACACATTTACGCAACTCTTTACGCCACTTGCTGCTGAATCGCCGAACTATCCACCGGGCTAAATCGCTCATAGCTAAAGATAATCTACTAATCTGTGTCTTTAAGTACAAAAGTAGTATTAAAGTTATCATTGGCGGGGAGGAAGGGATTCGAACAATTATTCAAAGCAGACGCTTCTAATCGTTGAATATCGGGCTTATATCATAACAAAAACAAAAAATTTAGTACTAGGGCCTATTTGTAGGTTATGATCAGAGATAGTTTATGTTTGTTGATAAGGTAGAAGTAACAGTTAAAGCCGGCGATGGCGGTGACGGCAAGGTAAGTTTTCGTAGGGAACGCTTTGTCGATCGTGGTGGTCCAAATGGTGGGGATGGTGGCCAAGGCGGCAGCGTAGTTTTAGTAGCTTCACGTAATGAGAATACACTAGCTAATTTTCGTCATGCCCCGAAATTGTCTGCCGAGCCTGGACAACCTGGCGACAAAAGCAAAAAGCGAGGCAAGAGTGGGGCTAACCTGATGATTAAAGTGCCAGTAGGCACAGTTGTACTAGACGATAAAGGTGAGACGGTGGCTGACCTAGTCAAAGACGGTCAAGAGGAAACCATTATGAGTGGTGGTAGGGGTGGATTTGGTAACGCCCACTTCACAAGTTCCATTAGGCAAGCACCGAACTTTGCTGAAAAAGGCGAGAAGTGTCTCCCGCAAAGCCTAACTATGGAAATAAAAATGATTGCCGATGTGGGACTAGTCGGTATGCCAAACGCCGGTAAATCCACTTTGCTTGCAGCAATTTCTAACGCCCGTCCTGAAATAGCTGATTATCCGTTTACAACCTTGACTCCAAGTCTTGGGGTAGTTGATGTCGATTCTAAATTCTCATTTCTGATGGCTGATATCCCAGGATTAATAGAAGGGGCTAGTCAAGGCAAAGGTCTAGGTATCCAATTCCTGCGACACATAGAGCGGACCAAGGTACTGGTTCATATAGTTGATGTTTATGATGACAATGTCTCTAAAAATTATCAGATTATTCAAAATGAACTTAAAGCCTACTCACCAATTCTTGTAAAAAGACCCCAAGTAGTCGTTTTAAACAAAATCGATGGTTATGACAAGGCTAAGCTTGATGAAAAATTAGCCACCATCAAAAAAATACTACCGAGGAGCGCCAAACTTATGGCAATTTCTGCTCTTGCTGGGACTGGTTTGGGGGAACTGAAAAATACAATTAAGCAGGTGATACAAAGCGCCAGAGCAGCAGAAGCCAAAAAAGCAGAGTTATCAGGTGCTGACATCCCTGTTATCAAGCTAGACACCGTACCGGACACATGGGAAGTAACCAAAACAAAGAACAAGTATTCGGTGAATGGGGCTAGAATTGAACAATTTGCCCGCCGAACAGACTTTGATAACCCCGACGGCGTAGCAAGACTTCGTGATATTATGAAAAAAATGGGTATCTTAAAAGAACTTGAGAAAAAGGGTATAAAACCCGGTAACAGGATTAGCATAGGCGAATCCTATAGCATCGAATATTAGTAAATGACGAAAAGCATTTTTTTCTATGACCTTGAAACATCAGGTATTAGCTCAAAAGCTGACAGGATTATGCAGTTTGCGGGGTTTAGAACGGATCTTGATTTAAATCCAGTCGGTGAGCCAGTAAACCAGCTAATTAAACTAACCCCGGATGTACTACCGGACCCAGAAGCAGTTTTGCTAACCGGGATAACTCCACAAAAGACACTGGAACTGGGCATGACAGAACACGATTTCCTGAAAATCTTTCACGGCGATGTAGCGACGGCCGATACGATGTTCTGCGGCTTTAATAATGTCAGGTTTGATGATGAGTTTGTGCGTTATCTAAACTACCGTAATTACTGTGATCCATATGCATGGCAGTGGAGTATGGGCAGGTCTAGGTGGGACATGTTTGATGTTGCTAGAATGTGCAGAGCTCTCAGGCCCGACGGTATAAAGTGGCCGGACGACAGCTCCGGGAAACCAATAAATCGACTAGAAGATCTAGCCAGAGCTAACCAACTCAACCATGACTCGGCCCATGATGCCTTGTCTGATGTTCTGGCAGTAATTGGACTCGCCCAATTAATATATGCCAAACAACCCAAATTATTTTCATACCTTATTGATCTGATGCCAGACAAAACCAAAGTAGCTAAATTGGTGAACGCCGGGCAACCATTCGTTCACACTTCGGGCAAGTATCCCAGCGAGTATCACAAAACGACTGTAGTTGCGGAACTTGCTCCACATCCCAAGAGACAAGGTTCGTTAGTCTTTGATCTTCGGGTTGATCCGAGTACCTTAATGGATAAATCACCAGAGCAATTATATGAAATATGGCAAACCTACGACCGCGACAAGATATTTCCAGTGAAGACCTTGCTATTTAACAGGTGTCCAGCAGTTGCGCCGATTAGCGTTATAGATGAATCTGCCTCCAAAAGAATTAAATTAAAAATGTCTGATATAGAAAAAAATTACAAAAAGCTCGAAGCTGTAAAGACTGAGCTGTCTGACAAAATTTTTAAAGCACTTAGTTTACTTGATGCTCATCAAGAAAAGCGATATAAGACTTTGGATTACGGAGTTGATGGGCAACTTTATGATGGTTTTTTTTCGACCAGCGACAAAGTCTTAATGCAAAAAGTAAGTTCCGCTTCAGCTGACTATTTAAAAACCCTCACACCAAGTTTTCAAGACAATAGGTTAAATGGACTACTCCTGCCATATAAAGCTCGTAACTTTCCAGAAATCCTAACTAATGAGGAAAAAAAGTCTTGGGAGGGCATTAGACTTGAACACTTATCCCTTACAAAAGC
Source organism: Saccharimonadales bacterium (SeqCode) (assembly GCA_035510465.1). Lineage (GTDB taxonomy): Bacteria > Patescibacteriota > Saccharimonadia > Saccharimonadales > DATKHC01 > DATKHC01. Next base: position 78,400 of record DATKHC010000021.1, on the reverse strand, counting down.
AGCGGGAACGAAAGTTTATTTTGAAAGGATTGATGAGCTAATGTCTGACAAAAAATTACCAAAGAACTCCCAAAAAATTCTGAATGAGCTTAAATCATATAGCTCAGGTTTAGTAGCTGTTTAGGTTAATAGGGTGGATTTTTACTCTGTTTTTTAGTATAATTGGGCGAATTTATGAGAGAAATCGACCAAATTACTGTTAAAGGTGCACGAGAACATAACCTTAAAAATATAAGTGTTAATGTCCCACGCAATAAACTAGTTGTCATTACTGGATTATCAGGTTCGGGTAAATCTTCACTAGCTTTTGACACAATCTATGCTGAGGGACAGCGTAGGTATGTTGAGTCACTGAGTTCTTATGCTCGTCAATTCTTGGGTCTTATGGAAAAGCCTGATGTTGATCAAATCGATGGCTTAAGTCCAGCGATCAGTATCGATCAGAAATCTACTAGTCGGAATCCCAGGAGTACGGTTGCAACAGTAACCGAAATATACGATTACTTAAGGCTGCTATTCGCTCGGATAGGTTTGCCGCATTGCCCAATCGACGGAAAACCAGTAACCAGGCAAACTTCTGCTGACATTATCGAAAAAGTAGCTGGACTTGATGAGGGTAGTCGACTGATGATTTTAGCGCCAGTGATAGTAGATAAGAAAGGGGCTTTCGAACACATCCCGGAACAATACCAAAGAGCTGGCTTTGCCCGCGCAAGAGTTGATGGTGTTGTCTACGCTTTGGACGAATTTCCGACTCTAGATAAAAACTATAAACACAAAATTGAAATTGTAGTTGATCGATTAGTAAACGATGAGCCAAGCCGGAGCCGGTTGGCTCAGTCAGTAGAACAAGCCCTGGAAGTTGCTAATGGTCACGTTGTGGTAGTGGAGGCGGATAACGATCAAGAAACTAGCTACAGTCTTATGTACGCCTGCACAGATCACCCTGATCTCCATATACCAGAACTTGAACCAAGACTGTTTAGTTTTAATAATCCTTATGGGGCCTGCCCTGTCTGTACTGGAATTGGGACAAGGCTAGAAGCTGATCCAGAACTGGTAATCCCAAATGGGAAACTGACAATTGCAGAAGGTGCAATCAGGCCATTTAACCGAATTAGCACAGATACTTGGTACAACAAAAAATTGCAGGCCCTAGCAGAACGCTATGGATTCTCGCTCCAGGTACCAACGTCTGAACTTAAGCCAGCAGACCTGGAGAGAGTTTTGTATGGCACTGGTAGCGAAAAATACAAAATCAGCCTGGGTCTCGGGCGCACATTTGAGACTACTTACGAAGGTGTTATCACAAACCTGGAAAGGCGTCATAAAGAAACTGATAGCGACTTTATCCGGCGAGATATAGAGCGTTTTATGCGCGAGAGGCCATGTAATACTTGCCACGGCCGTAGATTAAAACCAGAAGTACTGGCTGTTACGATTCACGATAAATCAATTATGGATATCTGTGAAATGTCGGTTGACGATGGTCTTATTTTCTTCAATAAACTTAAACTCAGCCCAAAAGAAGAGTTCATAGCCAAACAAATTCTAAAAGAAATCAAGGCTCGACTAAACTTCATGCAAAACGTTGGGCTAAATTACTTATCTCTTGCTCGGAGTGCTGTGACTCTATCAGGTGGAGAAGCTCAACGAATTCGCTTGGCTACCCAAATAGGTTCCGGGCTAATGGGGGTTTTATATGTACTCGATGAGCCAAGTATTGGACTCCATCAAAGGGACAATAAAAGGTTAGTCGATACGCTTAAGAATCTAAGAGATTTAGGTAACACGGTAATCGTAGTAGAGCATGATGAAGAAACTATTCTATCTGCGGACCACCTCATTGATATAGGCCCTGGCGCTGGTATTCACGGTGGTCACATTGTAGCGGAAGGAGCTCCAAACGAAGTAGCAAAAGTAAAAGATAGTATCACTGGGCAGTATCTAAGAGCTGATAAACAAATTAAGATCCCGAGCAAGCGACGACCCGGTAGTGGTAAATCAATCCTGGTAAAGGGTGCCCGTGAAAATAATTTAAAGAACATAGACGTCAATATTCCACTGGGTTTATTGGTTGTCGTGACTGGAGTATCTGGTTCTGGCAAATCAAGTCTAATTAACGATATCTTAGCCAATGAGCTATCCGCTAGATTAATGAGAGCCAATACAGTTCCAGGCCGTCACGATGAAATCGAAGGAATTAAAGAACTCGATAAAGCAATTGTGATTGATCAGTCTCCAATCGGTCGTACTCCCAGGAGTAACCCTGCTACATATACGGGAGTCTTTACCCCGATCCGAGAACTTTTTGCTGCAACCTCAGAAGCTCGAGTTCGTGGCTATAACCCAGGCAGGTTCAGCTTTAACGTGAGGGGAGGACGCTGTGAAAACTGTTCAGGTGACGGAATTATCAAAATCGAAATGCACTTCTTGCCTGATGTTTATGTAACTTGTGAAGTTTGCAAGGGTAAAAGATATAACCGCGAAGCTCTAGAAATTCATTATAAAGGCAAAGACATAAGTGAAGTGCTGGCTATGACAAGCGAAACAGCCTTGGAGTTTTTCAAAAACCTTCCTGCAATTGCCAGAAAGCTACAGACTCTAGTCGATGTTGGACTTGGTTACATAACACTTGGTCAACAAGCCACAACCCTGTCTGGCGGTGAAGCCCAGCGGGTTAAATTAGCCACTGAACTATCCAGGCGCCCAACGGGAAGGACTCTGTATATTCTCGACGAACCCACAACTGGTCTTCATATGGCCGACGTCTCTAAATTACTAGATGTATTGCATGCACTGGTTGATGCCGGTAACAGCATGATCATTATTGAGCACAACCTAGACGTTATTAAGAATGCCGATTGGATAATTGATATGGGACCCGAAGGGGGAGATAACGGTGGAGAAATACTTGTTGAAGGCACCCCTGAGACTGTTTCAAAAAGTCAGAAATCCTATACTGGAGGGTATCTTAAAAAAGTCCTGCAAAAGAAAAGATCGAGTTAAGATTGCGCCAAGGAGTTAGCGCATGTACAGCGAAACGACAGTATGGTATTTTACGATTAGTGGCATAATTAAGTATGTAAATTTTATAAAGAGGATTTTGGTTTCTAAATACGTTTCATGAAAGTTGTGATCTTAGGAGGGGATGGCTTTTGCGGTTGGCCCACATCTCTTCATTTATCTAACCTAGGCCACGCTGTCGTAATCTTTGATAATTTAAGCCGTCGAAAAATCGATATAGATCTAGGTGTTCAATCGTTAACGCCTATTACTACTATCGGTACGAGAATAGCCACCTGGAAGAAGGTATCCGGTAAGGATATTAATTTTGAATTTGTAGACATCGCTCAAGATTACGAAAAGTTAGTTAAGTTACTTGCCAAACACAAACCAGATGCGATTGTGCACTTCGGGGAGCAGCGGGCTGCTCCATATTCGATGAAATCACCGTCGACTAAGCGCTACACAGTCGATAACAATGTTAACGCAACCCATAACTTGCTATGTGCTCTAGTAGAACTCAAACTCGATGCCCACGTCGTACATCTTGGTACTATGGGGGTTTATGGGTACGGTTGGTTAGATTCGACTCCAATACCAGAAGGATACTTGGAAGTGAAAGTAAAAACTCCTAAGGGACTGGTTTCGAGAGAAATTCTTCACCCAACTAACCCAGGCTCTATATACCATATGACTAAAACGCTTGATCAGCTGCTATTTGCCTTTTACGCCAAGAATGATGGGGTCCGAATAACTGATCTTCATCAAGGTATTGTTTGGGGAACTCAAACGCCAGAGACTGCGATGGATGAAAAACTGATCAATCGCTTTGACTACGACAGTGATTACGGAACAGTTCTGAATAGATTTTTAATGGAATCTGCTATTGGATATCCGCTAACCGTTTACGGTAAGGGTGGCCAAACCAGAGCGTTTATTCATATCCGAGATACCGTTCGGTGTATTGAGATTGCGCTACGTACAAAAACCGTTAAAGGTGATAAACCTACCATATTTAATCAATCTACCGAAACACATAAAATTCTAGATCTAGCTAAACTGGTTTCAAAGATTACCGGAGTTGAGATCAGATATCTTGAAAACCCAAGAGCAGAGTCACCTAGGAATGATTTGGCAGTAGATAACCGAAGATTCTTAAAACTAGGCCTTAAGCCAATCACACTTTCCGAAGGCCTACTTGACGAAGTTACGGATATTGCAAAAAAATATGCTGATCGGATTGATAAATCAATGATTCCTCCTAGTTCGAAGTGGAGAAGTTAGCTAAAATGGCTTAAGAATCTGGAGACAAAGATGAAATTAGTTATTTTTATACCGTGCCTAAATGAAGAAGAGACTCTACCGTTAGTATTAAGGACAATCCCGAAGCATATCCCTGGGATCGACAACATAGAGATTCTTCTAGTTGATGACGGGTCTACTGATCGGACTGTTGAGGTCGCTAAGCAACTAGGAGTGAAACAGTTTTTGCACCACACCGTTAGACAGGGCTTAAGCAGAACTTTTCGTCATGGTCTTAATAGAGCTCTAGAACTTGGGGCTGACATTATTGTAATGACAGAAGGTGATAACCAGTACAAACAAGAACGTATCTCGGAACTTATTCAACCAATACTGGACGGCAAAGCAGACATCGTGATTGCCGATAGAATGACGCAAACGATTAAGCACTTCTCGCCTACTAAAAAACTTCTACAAAAACTCGGCACCAGGGTTCTTAACGTTGCCGCTGGCACTAATGTCCCAGATGCAATTAGTGGTTTCCGAGCTTATACCAGGAGTGCTGCTATGCAACTGAATCCTGTAGCGGACTATAGTTGGGCAACTGAGACCACAATTCAGGCTTCACGTAAGAAGCTAGCAATAGTTAGTATCCCAATAGAGACGAATCCGAAGTTGCGTGACTCGCGGCAATTTAAGTCATCCTGGCAACACGTCAGGAGGTCAAGTATAACAATTGTTCGTGGCTTCATTATGTATAAGCCCTACGCAATATTCTTATCGTTTGGCTTAACCTTTCTAGTGTTGGGTCTAGTTCCATTCGTACGTTATTTAATCTTGTACCTAACACATAATCATCCCGGGCAGCACTTACAGTCACTTATCATTGGCTCAGTACTACTGATCGCTTCATTTATATCATTCGCACTCGGTCTTATCGCAGACCTCATTAGAATTAATAGATCTTTGCTCGAAGATATTCTAGAGGGTGTTAAGAAAAACGCTAGTTAGAAGATTTAGTTAGTTGAAGAACCACCGACTCGTTGAATAAGACTTACTACCGTTTACTACGACCTTGTTGGTTATCTTGCGTGCTGTATTGTTGACCTTCAATACTGTTGAATTCGACCAGTCCCAGGTGGGGTCACTCCGCGTAATAAAGGTTAAAAAGCCTCCACCTTGTAAGAAGAGCGCTAGAACCAGGACAACTAATACCACTTTAGAAACAAGACGTTTACGCAGCCAGAAGTTAAATGCTTGCGCTGCTACGGCGGTGACTAGGATCAAAATGGGGAGCAGATAGCGGCCGTTTTGGTTTTCTAAGATAGCTGTATATCGATAAGACGAATAGCCTTGAAGGAACAAAACTAACACGTATATCAAAGATATTACGACCAGAAAAACAGTGTAGGGATTGTTATGGAATAATCTTCTCCGCCATTTAATGATCGCACCTATTCCTGCAACTCCAATCAATGCGGCGGTGGCACTTGGTATTGGTAGTGGTGGGTAATTTGTGAATGCGCTGTTTGGCCCATTAACTGCGAAAAACAGTCGGTACCACATCCAGTACAGCCAATTCCCAGTGTATTCGGCAAGGTTGTCGGAGGCTGAGATAGTTTTTGCGGAAACTTGAAGGTGTTGGTTGTAGTTGTAGTCCCAGGCACTATACGCGCTGCAGTCATGAACATTTAAAACAGATGCACAGTTAGGGGCTATCGAGTGATATTTGATCAAATTTACCCCATCTCTTTGTATAAACAATCCTACCCCCAGAAGCAGCAGCGCAACAAGAAGCGTCTTAGTTAAGTGTGATAGTTTAGTAAAACTTTGGAGCAGTTGTGTGAAAAAAGTCTTGAGCTTACCTTTGTACGTCCGATAAGCCATTATTCCTAAAAATAAAAACTCAGCAAGGAATATAGGCAGAAATGCGTACTTTACCATTCCAGTAAAAAGACAGACAATGCTCCAAGTAAGGATAGTTCGGGTGGATGGTCGTTTCCTTTTGAGCTCACCTATAACATCAAAGCTTAGCAAACAAGTCCAGGATACTAACGGAAATAGTAAGTCATCGTAGTTAATCTGGGCTGCAAGTTGTGGGACGACTGGAATCAGTACGAAGAATAAAATGCTTACATTGGCGATGGATCTAGAAAAACCAGCTCTGATTAAAGCTTTGTGGAACAACACAAGGCCGATGCCGAATAGTACTATATCGATTAATCTGAGAAGTATTATTTGAACAGTTTGACTGTGCGTAAAAAGAGCAATAAAGCGGTAAGGAAAGCTCATAAGATAGTGATATAGGTATGAGGGGTCTCTAGCTACTGCTCCGAAAGCGTTGGCATTAGGCGGCTGATGATTTAAGAAGGGTAGCCAGTAGTGAGAGTAAATCTGTATTAACCCAAAGTGGAAATTTTCATCGAAAGCTTGAGGATAAACAGCAGAGAAAGCAATCCAAATAGACTCAAATATGAAAAAGGCCAGAACGATTAATAAAAATCGTCTACTTCTTATTAATCCAGCAATTTTATTGATTACATCTGCTAACATGGATAATATTTAAGAATTTTACACTGTTCAATCTTTTTATTAGCTGGACTTATTTCATATTGTCCAGCTGAGGCATAGAGTACAATTGGACCCATGAAAAAAAATTTGCGATTAGCCATAAGCCTGCTTGCAACTCTCACTGCAGTCTATATCATTTTACAATATCTACTAAAACATCGCAGCTTACTGACTCAGCTATCGCACGTGTCCCTATTAATAATCCTATTACTTGTGGCACTTTATATTTTAATTTTTGGGGTTCTTGTTCTAATTCTGGGCGTAATTCTTAAGATTTGCTACAGCCCAATAGGTAAACAAGAAAATGTGCTTTTAAACGCCTATTCACTGTTTATTAATTTTTTCATTCCAGGACAAGGTGGACCGGCATTCAGGGGTATTTACCTAAAAAAACGTCGAAACCTTCTATTCCGTAATTATATAGCTGGCAGCCTTCTTTACTACGCTATGTATGGTCTTCTAAGTATTTGTTTTGTATTGGCGGGTAGCCGACCATGGTGGCAAACAGCTCTAGCCTCAGCCGTAGTTGTTGGGTTGAGTTTCCCTGTCGTAAATATGCTTAAGGATAGATCGGTACTTCGTAAGACAAAACTAAACTTGAATTTCTTGAACGTAGGACTTCTTTGGCTAGTCACTCTTTCTCAGTTACTACTTCAATTTATAATCTACTTTATTGAACTTCATAATGCGAACAAGCACATCGCGGTTCATCAGGCGATTGCCTACTCAGGAATAGCAAACCTTGCATTGTTCGTAGCTCTTACGCCAGGAGCAATTGGTATCCGTGAATCCTTCTTGGTTCTAAGCGAACGACTGCATCATATTAGTAGCGCCAACATAATTGTTGCTAACGTAATCGATCGTTCAGTTTACTTAGTTTTCTTGGGACTAGCATTGATTTTAATCATTAGCCTGCATGCAAAAGACAAACTGCTGATCAAAAAAGCTGAATAAGTTCGTTTACCCAACCGCCGAGCATCTGGTATAACGAAATATTTGAATGTTCAGCTAAAGTATAAGTTAGTGGGGATAGAATTTCTTAAAATATTAACTAACTTGTTTTAACCTGAGTAAATCTCATAGCGGGGTATAGAGCAGGATAGTTAGGAGAAGAGAGATTAATATAAAACTTTCCAAGCTAAAACAAGTAGTTCTTCGAAAAGATACATTACTTGCGGCACTTATAACCGTAATTCTAGTTTTTTTTAGCGTTTTTTTGGGCTGGTATAACAACAAAGTTGTTATACGCAACCCCGATCCTGCATCCCACTACCTCCTCGAACCAAGTAACCGTCTGAGTTTTTTGTCAAACTGGGATGGGCCAAATTATCTAATGATTGCAAAATCTGGTTATAACGCGGTAGTTCAAACGAATTTCTTCCCTCTATATCCTCTAGCAATACACGTAGTTAATTTTTTTGTCAGCTCCGAGCTTGATAGTGCCCTGATTATCAGTTGGCTTTGCCTTTTTGGAGCAATCTATTTCTATTTAAAAATAGCTAAATCTCTTTTTAAGATAACCGACAATCTAGAAGCTCTGCGCAGCCTTATCTTTTTCGTATTTTTCCCGACTGCGGTTTTCTTGCTAGCCACATATACAGAAAGCATGTTTGCATTTCTTTCTCTTGGGGCAATCTACTTTGCTCTTAAGAATAGATATTTAGCTGCTGGCTTGTTTGCTCTATTTTGTAGTGCCACTCACATAAATGGTATTTTTGTGGTTCTGCTCATTGGACTAATCCTATTTGAACAAAAACAAAGCATCCAGCGTGTTATTACATCGATGTTAATAGGCAGCATTGGTTTACTTAGTTATATGTACTATTTGGCTGTTCATTTCAGTAAGCCTTTTGCTTTTATCTCTTCTCAGAAGTCGCACGGCTGGTTTAAGGGAAGCTATCTAGATATTTTCAACTCGGTTGATCTGTTTAATATCATTTTTATGTTGTTGCTGGTTGTATCCGTAATTTATTGGTGGAAACGCAGAAAAAGCTTTGCCATATATTCTTTCTTATTTATTTGTATCCCCATACTGGGTAAACAATTCGGAGGTTTTAACAGATATGTGCTCATGGCCTTCCCTTTGCAGTTTATGCTTTACGAATATCTGAGGAACAAAAAAGTGGCTTATTCATTGGCCACGATACTTTTAGGTATTACTTGGGCTTATTTCTTGTTCCAATATGCAGGTGGCTACGTCGGTGGATAAATAGCTACTTTTTTCGATTCCTAATAGCCTGCTTAATTCGATCTCGGCTGTCTTTTTTGCCAAAAAGATGCCAACCAGCTGGGGCAAAGGCAAACAGCATTGCCAGTATCACAGCCGGAAGCAGGTATTTATCAATATTTGGTATCCTATTACCAATTTCATAGCCCAAAACAATAATTAAACCCCCCCAAGCCACAGCCCCTATGAAGTTATAAATTAAAAAAGTTTTCTGTTTCATTTTAGCTATCCCGGCAACAACTGGAGTAAAAGTTCGAATAACAGGTATAAATTGACCAATTGTGACTGTTTTCCCTCCGTGTTTTTCATAAAATGCTTCCGCACTATCTAAAAAGTCACTTCGGAAAAACACACTGCCGGGTTTTGAAAATAATTTTCGACCAGCTGTTTTGCCAATCACATAACCAACGTTACTACCAAGTAGCTTTGCGACGATAACACTAAAGATTAACCAATCTAGCGGGAGGTAGTGTTGGGAGGCAAAAAAACCTGCAGAAAAAAGCATCGTATCTCCTGGTAGGAAAAAACCAATTGGTATACCAGATTCTAAAAAAACTATAACTGCTACTACTAAAACACCTAGTCCTGGGCGGCTATGCTGAAGAAAATGGTTTAGGTTAAATATAGCTAAATACATGGATTAGAGGTCAGAGAACTAGGCGATTAGTGAAACTTCGCTTATAATACCATATACAAATTTGGTCAAATTAAGGAAGTAACAGATGAGTGATCAGGATATTGGTTTAGAATTGCAAGAAAGAACTGTAATTAGAAAAGGCCTTGGAAAATTAAGAGCTGAAGGATTTATTCCTGCGGTAATACATGATCATGGCAAACCCTCGGTTCATGTGATGAGTCAGTATCAAAAATTAGCTAAGGTTTACGAACAGGCTGGTAAACACCATCCAGTTCAGTTGAGCGTGGGTAACAGTCGCAACTTGGCTATTATCAAAGACGTTAGCTATGACCCAGTAAAGAACCGCATCTTTCACGTAGTCTTCCAGGCTATTCGTCAGGACGAGAAAGTAGAAACAGAAGTACCAGTAGTGGTCTTTGGTGATATCCCAGCTGAAAAAGCCGGACTACTTGTCATTACCCATTTGTCTCACGTGGAAGTTGAGGCTCTGCCAAAAGACTTACCGGATGAACTTAAGGTTGACGCTGGCAAACTAGTTGAAATTGGAGATAAGATAAATGTTTCTGATCTAGATATACCTGTTGGTGTAACTCTTCTGACCGAGCCCGAAACGCTAATCGCATCTGTTGAAGAATCGAAAGCGCAACTTGCTGAAGAAGCTGCTGCTGAAGAAGCACAGGCGCAAGCTGAGGCTGCTGAAGGCGAAGGTGGCGAAGAAACTGAAGGTGGAGCCGAATCAGGTGAAGAAGCCAAAGCTGAGCCAACTGAAGATAAATAGCTTAATATCCAAGAAAAGGGCAGAACTGCCCAAATCGCCAGGAGTTTATTTCTTCAAAGATAAAGCCGGTGAGATTATTTATATAGGTAAGGCAGCAGTTCTTAAGAATCGCGTTAATCAATACTTTCAAAAAAGTCGGGCTCGTGATCAAAAAACGGATCTTCTGATATCAGAAATCGCCGATCTTGAATATATAGAAGTTGAAACTGAGTTGGATGCTCTTTTTTTGGAAGCAGAGCTAGTTCGTAGATACTTACCAAGATATAACATTCTACTGAGAGATGACAAAAGTTTAGTCTACGTTCGAATTAACTACTCTGACTCTTACCCTTCAATAAGTTTTACGCGTCGTCCTCTAGACGATGGGGCAAAGTATTTTGGACCTTATTTCTCAGCTTTTGCAACTAAGAGGGCGCTGAAATATTTGAGACGAGCTTTCCCATACTCAACCCACACAGGTGTAATTCCTAAACGGGTTTGTCTGCAGTATCATTTGGGACTATGCCCAGGTTTAGAGGAAAACAAAACTAGTCTTGAGGAATATAGAGCAAACTTGCGCAAACTAATTCAATATTTGCGTGGTGAGCGCTCAAAACTAATGAACTCAATTGAAAAGCAAATGAGAAAAGCTGCAGCCCGTAAAGATTTCGAGCTAGCTGCTAAATATAGGAATCAGCTGAGCGCCATTAAAGCTTTATCGCAGAGGGTAGTCTTTTCAGACAAGGAAACGCTCGATATTTATAAAGACCAAGGCCTATCAGGCTTAACAGAAATTCTTGGGCTCGAAAGTATACCGCGAAGGATTGAGGGCTACGATATAAGTCATCAGCAGGGGACTCACAATACTGCTAGTCAAGTTGTCTTTGTAAATGGGCTACCGGATAAGGCTGCTTACCGAAAATTTAAGATGCGGCTGCCTGGGAATAATGATTTTGCGCATATGAACGAAACTATTTCAAGGAGGCTAAGCCCAGCCAACACTAAAAAATGGGGCAAACCAGACCTTATTTTAATTGACGGAGGAAAGGGCCAGTTAAGCTCTGCAGTTAAAGCACGAGATGCGTCCGGCCTTGATATGCCTATGATTGGTCTCGCTAAAAGGGAAGAAGAAATTATAGTTAGCTCCGAAGGGTCAAGAGTTGCCCTAAAGCTAGATTTAATCGCTAAGCAGAGGGGAGTAGTTTTTTCAAGCGAGGAATTCTACCGAGTTTTGCTCCCCAAAAACTCCCCAGTAGTTAAATTACTGCAAAGAATAAGAGACGAGTCACACAGATTTGCTGTTAGTTATCATTCGGTTTTAAAAACCAAAGCCCAAACCACTTCCCTGCTAGATGGTATTCCGGGAGTTGGCCCATCAACTAGGAGTAAATTAATAAGAGCCTTTGGCAGTGTTTCAGCTGTAGCCCAAACCACTGAGGCCGAAATTGCTGCCATCCTTGGATCAAAAAAAGCCAAACAGATCCACGGCTACCTTAGCTCAGATCGATGATTGGTATAATAGGAGACTAAAAATATACTCATGGAATTACCTACCCTCTTTTTCGTAAATAACCGCGCCAAGCTAAGACAACTATTTCGTGGTACTGCCCCGATTGTTTTATCGGCCAATTCGCTGATCCAATCAAGCGGAGACATGACCTATCGCTTTCGCCAAGATGCCAATTTCTTCTACTTTACCGGACTAGATATCTCTGGGGCTGTTCTTGTGATTGATAAAGATAGGGAATACTTAATCTTGGAACCCAAAACAAAATATACGGATATTGAAATCGGGGTTATTGAGAATAAGGATCTTTCCCAGAGATCAGGCATAGCTGAAATCTTAACCTCTGATGAGGGTTGGAGAAAACTCAGCGGCCGGTTGAAGAGAGCTAAACATGCAGCTACCATACCGGCGCCACCAGGATTTATTGCGGAACTTGGGTTTTTCACAAATCCAGGAAGAGCCAAAGTACTTGCTCGCATAAAAGAAATTAATTCTGAAATTGAATTTTTGGACCTAACCCCGCACGTAATAAAGATACGATCCATTAAACAAGCCATTGAGCTTGATTCAATCAAAACGGCCATCAAAATAACAGAAACAGCACTTACCCAAGTTAAAAGGCGACTTAAAAGCTTAAATAGCGAGAACGAGATAGAAGCAATGATTCTATCCAGTTTTAGATCCCAAAATGCTTGGCCTTCTTTTGACACGGTTGTAGCCAGCGGTAAGAACGCCTGCGCAATTCACTACACCCAAAATAGCCAACTCTTAGGGGATCAACAACTTGTGGTGATTGATGTTGGCGCGGAAGTAAACCGTTATGCTGCCGATATAACACGAACTTTTTCTATCGGGTTGCCAAAAAAGCGTCAAAAACAGGTTTATCAGGCTGTGGTCAGTGTATCTGAATATGCTACGTCACTTCTTAAACCTGGAGTGATACTAAAGGATTACGAGAAACAAGTCGCTGATTTTATGGGGGAGCAACTAAGAGTCCTGGGACTTATAAAAACAATTGACGACAAAAGCGTTAGAAAATATTTTCCACATCTAACGTCGCATTTTTTAGGGTTAGAGTCCCATGACCTGGGTGATTACTCACAGCCTTTGAAAACTGGAATGGTAATAACGGTTGAACCTGGGGTTTATATTCCAGAGGAAGAAATTGGAGTAAGGCTAGAAAACGACATATTAATAACAGATACAGGACATACTAATTTAAGCACTAGCTTGCCGTTGTCGTTAGGCTGACCTAAAATTATATCCAATGAGACGAGGACCCATCGGCCGATTTGTAATATCATGGTTTATCTGTGGCGTTGGTTTGTGGGTGGCATCGGGATTGCTAGACCAGAGGATTAGCTATAACGATCGACTCAGTTTAATCGTTGCTGGCTTTATTCTGGCACTTGTAAACGCAATAATTAAACCTCTCGTGGTACTCCTGTCGCTACCGGCTATCCTTTTTACGCTTGGACTATTCGTAGTAGTCATCAATGGGTTAATGCTGCTACTCGTTAGCTATATATATCCATCACTACAAGTGTCTGGCTTTGGAGCAGCTATACTTGCCGGTATGGTTATCGGCTTGGTAAACTACTTAGTGTCAACAATATTGGAGAGAGAATGAAGGCCTTAAACTACATAACAGTTATATCAATGATCCTTATGGTTTTTCTTATTTTGATTCAAACTAGAGGAGCAACGCTTGGGGCAGGACTTGGTTCAAGTGGAGAAATTAATATTGTTAGACGAGGTTCCGAAAAGACTCTATACCTGCTAACTATTTTAATGGCTACCACCTTTAGCATATCTTTAGTTATCCGAGTACTTATTTAAGATCGGTATTTATCGATGATTAATCGGACCACGAAACTTCGTTGGCGTCGTAGGTACCGTAGGAGTCGTCAGCAAGTTGGCGATATCTCCCAACAGGCAGAGAGCCATTTAGAGCGTCACTTTTTCAAACGAACTGCTCGTTTACTGGCTGTCCGTAGGTTTTTACTCAGTTGGATCACGTTAGTTGTTTTGTTAATTGGGGTTACTCTCATACAAGCTTACGAACTTAGCGGATATTACCAGAAGTTAACACCTGTCCCCGGAGGATCATATTCGGAAGGGATTGTAGGTTCTTACACTACTTCGGATCCTTTGTTTGTTAATAACGATGTTGACGCCGCTGTATCAAGACTGATATTCGCTGGCCTTTTAAAATACAACTCAGCTAATCAGTTAGTGCCGGACTTGGCGCAGTCTTGGTCTGTTGATTCGAAAGGCCAGAATTATACGGTTGTCTTGAAACCCAATCTAAAATGGCAGGACGGAACCCCACTAACCGCTAATGACGTAGTATTCACCTTTAAGACAATCCAAAATCCAGACGTGAATTCACCTCTTTTTTCTAGTTGGCAAGGAGTAGATATAAAAGCGTTAAACTCTCGAACTATCCTTTTCAGCCTACCCGATTCGCTAAGCTCATTTCCTGAAAATCTAACTACCGGCATCATTCCCGAGCATCTGCTCGGTAATGTTCAACCTAGCGGTTTTCAGTCAGTCAATTTCAATACTGTCGATCCTGTGGGGGCGGGACCATTCAAGTGGGAGACTGTGCAGGTTGCGGAAACTAGTGCTAACACCCAGCAACAACAGATTGGATTGGTTGCAAACCCGTATTATTACGGTGGCAAACCAGATTTAGACCGTTTTATTATTAATGACTATCCTACCCAGGGTTCAATGATTGCAGGTTTTGATCATCAGGACATTGATGCCATGGCCGGGCTTGATAATCTTCCGGCTAATTTAGTCAAGTCTTCCGATGTGTTTAGTTATAACGTGCCACTAACGGCTGAAGTTATGACATTCTTCAATAACTCCGGACCAATTTTGTCTGACGTAAAAGTCCGCCAAGCTCTAGTAGAAGGTACGAACGAGAGTAGTATCATCGCTGGATTGGGCTATCCAGTTATTCCAGCTAGAAGCCCTTTGCTGCCTTTCCAAATAGGCTACGCTCCCAAAACACTCCAGCTGACAACCAATGTTGCCCAGGCTAATCAACTACTTACTCAAGATGGATGGATTATGGGCAAAGACGGCATTAGAACAAAATCTGGAAGTCCGTTGCAATTTCAGCTCTTTACTGAGGATGACAGCGAGTATAACTATGTCGGTCAAGCTCTGGTTAAGCAATGGAAAGCGATTGGAGTTGATGCTCAACTAGCTAGTCAACAGTCGATTGATTTCCAGACTACATTGGAAAACCGTGACTATGACGCACTACTTTACGGCATATCAATTGGCGTAGATCCCGACGTTTTTGTTTATTGGGATAGTTCTCAGGCTAGTCCATCGGCTATACCGGGACTTAATTTCTCAGAATATAAATCAACGGCATCAGACGAGTCATTAGAAGGTGGGCGTATCACTGTCGACCCGGCTCTCAGGGCGGTTAAATACCAGCCGTTCTTACAAAATTGGCAGAACGATGCACCGGCAGTTGCTCTATATCAGCCAAGATTCTTATATGTCGTCCGCGGACACTTATTTAATTTCTCGCCGACTATGTTCAATTCTGCAGCCGATCGCTATGCAAACGTCTCCAATTGGATGGTTAGAGAGGTAAATAAGACAAACTAAATTTACTGCTGGTCCATACTTATGTAGAATCAGGGTTACTGGGGATGTGGTGAAATTGGTATACACGCTAGTTTCAGGTACTAGTGGGCATAGCCCGTGGAGGTTCGAGTCCTCTCATCCCCACCATAACTATAGGAATAGTATAGAATAGATCCCACTATAACAGAGGTACACGATGTACCGGACAACCAAAACCGTGTGGCTACGCGTCACTGGTTGTCACTCAACCCCAAAATCGCGACCGCTGTTAAATGGTTCAAGTCCGTCAAGGTATTTTGCTCACCGGTACATGTATGAGACACTGATTGCGTAAGAGAGCAATGTACCGGTGCCACGTTTAACGAATCACGATTACTTAGAGCAACGTCAGTTCCTTCTCGAAGTATGGAACAGCAACCGCAATGTCTTCACCATCTTGCCTTACGCCCAGCAACTAGAGCTTCATGGTTTCTACGCGCTGACCAAGAAGCTCAACGATAAGGACGCCGTCCTCCATCGCCAGCTCGTTACTGCTGACCATCCGTCTCTTCCTCATCGAGCGGGCAAGCTCTATCTCCGGATACGTCAAGCGCTCAAGCCGAGCGACCCCGGGCCGAGTGACCGTGAGCCAACCCAGACGAAAGCTCCACGAGGTCAGAGGGGTAGAATCCGTATCCACTCACTGGCCAGGTCGGATATCAAGGTGGACAAGTTGGCGCAGCTCCTTCTCGAGGTCGCCATCCAGAGGGACGCCGAGCGGCGAGCCAACGGTAAAGAGGCGGGATGACAAGGATTTGTAAGAATGGATGATGCATTCATCATCATGCAGATAGGCGATGCCGAAATGGATCGCATCTGTGACAGCGTTATTGTTCCTGCGATCGAAGCGTGTGGGCTCGCCCCCCAAGAGAGTCGATCGGGACAATTCCGGAGAGCTCCTTAAGTCTGAGATCGTGGCGTTCCTTGAAAGCTCGCAGATTATTGTCGCCGATCTAACAAACGAGCGACCGAATTGTTACTTGGAAGTCGGATATGCAATGGGTCTTGGCAAGAAACGCAATCTCATCCTTACGGTTCGTGAGGACCATCATCACAGCAGCCCAAACTACAAACATGATGGTCCCCATGTTCATTTTGACCTAGAAGGATATGACCGGTTGCTTTGGGATAGTAAGAAACCGGCGGAGTTCCGAGAAGAGCTGGAGAAGCGGATAAAGCGACGTTTGGCAATCATCGAGCCGCCACTGCCCGGTGAACCTGACAAAACTCCGATTCAGCCGCAACCTGCGGTCGACACAGAATGGATAGATGAGCAACGTGAAAGGGCTTTATCTGGTCTCGCAGTAGTACACCTCGAGGGTTACATGGAGGCGTCCGTTTCACTGTTACCGAAGGGTACATGGCGTCAGTCTGTGCTGCTTTCGTCGGTCGAGGAGTCTCAAGTCAAGACCTTCGGCTGGCCAATAGGAATAGTACTAAGTCGCGATAATATGAGACCACAACCAACTGCAGATGGAGTTCGCGCCGAAGTATCTCTACCTGCTGGTGATGGTTTTCGAGAACACGGCACTTACGACTATTGGTATGTGCGTCGAACTGGTGACTTCTACCTCCTCAGCAGTCTATTTGAAGATGAAAGGCTGCCTGGGTCGATTTTCTTTGACACACGAATTATTCGAATCACCGAGCTCCTGTTGTTTTTGGCTCGCTGTTACACTCGATTGGAGGCGCCTGATTCCACGCAGCTACATATCGAAGTGGTACACGGTGGACTCAGAGGAAGGGATCTCCGATCAGCCGGCAACCGGCTTATGCATCAAGCTCGGACCACGCAAGAAGAAGCCGTTAGTTCAACGATTGACTGCACGCTCGCAGAGCTCCAAACAAATCTTGTCGACTTGGTTCGCAGTCTAGTGGAGCCCCTCTTTATGGTATTTGAGTTCTTCGATGTTCCGGATACTGTTCTAGCAGAATTAGTCAACAACTTTGTAGAAGGGCGTGTGACTTAGGGTAGATAGAGCAATACGCATCTTCGAGGATCAAGATGTGCGTGTCCGCATTTTGGTTGCGCATGTTAGAATTGATCTATCGTGAAAAAAGATCACCTCGAAGTACTACTTGAAGACATAGACGGCAAGATGCAAGCATTAGCTGAGGGCATGTCTCTTCTTCAGGCTGACAGCCGTGAAATCAAGAAGTCTGTAGCTCATATTTCTAAGATTGAGGACGACATCAAAGCGATTAAGGCTGCTGTAACTGACCACAACCGAGTGCTTGATGATCACGGCGTCCGGATCACATCTCTCGAACACGCAGCTTAGGACTCCGGATATTTCCACCTTCGTTGACGTACAGCTTGCCGAAGATTGCCTGATTCATCAGTCTGCGCTGCTCCATGGTTCATCCGTTCGTACAGACTTTGGGCATGCCCGGGGGCTTTCTAAGGATCCCGAGACTCCGTAGAAGTGCCTAAACGGCGTGACCTCAGTGAGGCATTGGCCAGGGCGGCGTGGGAGGAGTGAAATGGCCCCGTAGTCAGGCTGACCGGTGGGTGCGCGACCGCTGAGAGTTGCGCATCTCCGATGTCCGATCCACCGTCGGTCGGTACGCTGAATATCCTCAAGGAACCTTACTTGTCAGCTAGACAAGCTCCTCCGAGTAGAGCTTGTCGAGCCACGGGTAGTCGGATCGGATCTGATCCATGATGAACGTAGCCTCGCGCTCTGGAATACCTGATTGTTCGAGGACGTCCTCGAAGTTGTCTTGAAGAGTCTCCCTCTGGATTGACCCACTTTCCAGCCAACTCTCTTCTGCGAGTCGGAATAGGCGCAATACACTTCCTTCTCTTGTGGCCGTCACCGCCTTCAAACGTTCTTCCGATAGATGATCGAGTTTTGAGTTGTAGCTCACCCACTCTCCATCCTCGAGTTCCTTCGGCCCGAACAGATCCACGAACCACACCTGGCCTTCGTCGTTGACGAGATTTGCAAGCTTCAGATCAATACCGTGAGGGAGTAACGTCACTTGTTGACCCTCAATGGTGGTCGGACCAATTAGATGCTGGTCATATTCTGCTAGCGTCTCAAGAGCAGTTCGAATTAAGAACCACTTCCGATAGTTCGGAATATTTGCTTTCTTGAACATGTGGTCGGCATCCCCACCTGGGATGAACTGTTCATAACTCAATACCTGCCATTCCATGTCGACCTTGGCCACATGAGTATGAAAAAGCTTCGGAATGTTCCAACCAGAGGTTCGCAGGCTACGACGATACGTCCGTAAGCGAGAATGCAGAAACTGAGCTTCTCGTTTGGTTAGGTGTTTGCCAACGCCCATCCGTTTCCATACAACCAGCTCTTCTGATTCACCGCCGATTTTGAACCGCAATACCGAGACCCTCGATTGACGGCCTTCGCTGATATCTGGGAGATCCGTAACGACTTCGTAGTGTGCGGCGAACTCATCTCTCCGAAGAATCTTATCTTCAAATTTATTCGGTACCTCAGCCATCGTCATGACGTACCGTCCACCCGCAACTCAGTCTCCACGTCACATCCCCTCTTCATAGTGTTTCTATTGTACGACAACAACCCGACAATCTAAATCTGACCTCTTGAAGAGTGAGCCAAAGAGTGATCTGCGATCAGAGGCCGACGGCTGACAACGCTGAAACGGATAGATTGACTGGCGTCGCATCGACGGTCTGATCCCTCTACGGGAACCTGAAAACGAGCTACTTCGACCACCCCCGCCGTGGTCGCAAGGTGACCCCGGTTCTACGCAAAGCAAGAGCGACGGTGTCAGTCGCAACACCGAAGTGATCGGACAGTTTGGCCAAGGACTGACCAGCGAGATAGAGCCGAACTGCCTCCTCGGTCTGGTTAGGACCTAATCGGGGTGACCGGCGGGGCAAGTCATGTCGGCGAGCGTGCTTCTGGACGGTGCTCTGATCAACCCCGAACTGGGTGGCGAGATCATCGACCGGCACTCCCTCTATGTAGCCCCGGATTAGGTCCTCCACGCGGGATGGGTCGAGACGCCGGCAGACCCGCCTTGGGGTTCGAACTTTCGCCGTTTTGGACCCAGATGGGAGCATTTCGAGGAGGTTCCGGAGGCATTCTCCCTGGTCAGAATGGTTCAAGTAACGTCCCATTACCTCCACCAGAGCGGACTTGAAGATTAGCTTGATATGTAAACAGGGGTAGAGTAATCCAATTTTGTGTTCGAAAAATAATGAAATATCGTATTGACAATGTGTATATAATAGTCATAT
Source organism: Saccharimonadales bacterium (SeqCode) (assembly GCA_035510465.1). GTDB lineage: Bacteria > Patescibacteriota > Saccharimonadia > Saccharimonadales > DATKHC01 > DATKHC01. Next base: position 58,565 of record DATKHC010000021.1, on the reverse strand, counting down.
AATGTCTTTATGAACACAGCAATACTCAATATTAAAACAGACCCCGAAACAAAGGAACAACTTAAGGATTTCGCCGCTCAGGTTGGGTTGCCTGTGTCTGCGTTATTGAATGCTCAAATTAAAGAAATGCTCCGTAATGGTAGGGTTGAGTTTAGTACTACTCTTGAGCCAACGCCCTATTTGCAAAAAATCATTAAAGAGGCTGAAGCCGACTATAAAGCTGGCCGTAACATTACTCGTACAAATTCAACAGAAGAGACCATCGCCCACCTTAGATCGTTATGAGAAGCGTTTTCCACAAATCGTTTGATAAACAATATAAGAAGTTACCTGAAGCACAGAAAAAACGTTTCGAAAAAGTAATTGCTTTGTTCGAATCCGAACCTTACCACCCAGATCTTTATAATCATCCTCTAACAGGTAGGTGGAAAGGTCATCGTTCGATAGCATTTGGTGGCTATTGGCGAGCACACTATCTACCGCAGGGCGAAAGTTCGGCGCTATTTGTAGCTATAGGAACCCATCCTCAACTGTACAAATAATCTGATTTAGTGTTATTGAGATCAAAGGCCTTCAGGAGATGATCTTGCCAGCTTAAGAGGTGTTCGAAAGAAAGTGCTTCAAGTCCACCAGAGCGGACTCTTAATAGGGATCTATTAATTCTCCGAAGGGATATTAAAAAAAGTTCCTAATACACTAGGAACTAGGAACTTTTGTGATATACTGTTAGTATGAAAACTTCAAAAAAAATTGTTGAGTATCTGAGAAACACTGGTCAAGTGACAGGCAACGAGCTTATTGATTACCTAGGTATCACGGACAGAGCTGTTAGGAAACAGCTTAAAGCCCTTTTGGATAACGACCAAGTTAAGCGGACTGGCAAGCCACCAAGGGTTTATTATTCAATAGCAGACAAACCAATATCTTCTGAAGCTCGTGATTCTTCAATCATCAATGCAGCCGCAAAGAGAATAATCGAAAAGGAGTTTCTGTATATTACTCCCCGGGGAACCATCCAGGAAGGCACGGAGGGTTTTATATATTGGTGTAACGAAAGAAGTCTTGACCTTGCCAAAACTGCTGAGCGTTATAAACAGACTATGCTCAAGTATAGCAATTATAAGAAAGCCGGACTCATAGACGGAATGTACAAGCTGAAAACGTCATTTGATGAAGTTGCTCTCGATAAAGTGTTTTATATTGATTTCTATAGTGTAGAAATATTTGGCAAAACAAAACTAGGGCAATTGTTACTATTTGCCAAACAAAGCCAAAACCGGAAACTTATAAATGAGCTCAGTGACATTATTAAGCCAATCGTTCTTCGTCTGATAGATAAATACGAAGTAGATGGGGTTGGCTTTATACCGCCAACAGTTAGAAGGGAGCTACAGCTAGTAAAACAGCTTCAAAGCAGGCTTAACTTAAACGTGAGAACCATTCCTATCTTTAAGGTAAAAACTCCCATTGCAGTACCCCAGAAGACTCTAAACAAGATTGAAGATAGAATAATTAACGCTCGAGAAACTATTAGCGTGGATGATACGAGGAAGTATAATAACATTCTTCTTATTGATGATGCGGTTGGCTCGGGGTCAACATTAAATGAGACTGCCAAGAAAATAGGACAAAGAGGGCTGTGCAAGGGAAAGATAATTGGCCTTTCGATCACAGGAAGCTTCAAGGGCTTTGACGTTATTAGTGAAGTATAAATAAAAAGGACGGGTGCTTTGGACTTATTGAGCAACTTGGCTCGTCCACGCATTCCATCCACCTATTATTGTACGTACGACTTTTGTCTAGGCCAAGTCACATTATTTAATAATTCTCAGAAACTTGTAATAAATTGTCTAACCAGCGTAAAAGGTGTTCGAAAGAAAGTGCTTCAAGTCCACCATTTTTCAATTAGGAGAAAATTGACTGCAATAATACGAACAGTTTTTCTAAATCAGATTTTTTTAGGCTACCCATTTGGTACTTTAGCCTAGTTTTATCTATAGAACGTATTTGGTCGCAGGCTAAACTTGAACTATGTCCAGCAACCAATATCTTCAAACGAAAGTCCCATGGCCTAACAGCAGAAGTAAGCGGAACAATAATTACGGTTTTTATATTGCTATTCATTTCATCAGGAGAAACTATAACTCCAGGACGAATCTTACGTAATTCAGCTCCCTTAGAAGGCTCGGGGTTAAACCAATAGATAGACCCCTGTCTAGGAAACTCTATCATTATCTTTCAGCCATTCTTCGTAAGTAATCCCGTCCCACGGCAAGTTATCTAACCCATCCCCGACTAAGGAATCATTCATTTCGGTAAACTCTTCAGAAGGATCTCCATACTTCTCTACCATTGCTTTAATATTCTGACTCCAGTCGGCACGGGGGTTAGAAGGCTTACTAATAATTATTTTACCTTTTTTTGCCTGTAGGGTTACCTTATTACCTAGGCCACTCATTTTAAGTAGCTCTTTAGGTAAGCGCACTGCAACGCTATTGCCGGAAGTTGTAAGATTTGTGTCTATTGTATTCATACGTACATTGTACGCACATATAATTAACTTGTCAAGACTTTTTGGTAACTGAATGCCAAATAAAAAAGATGGATGCTATGGGCTAAATGAGCAACTTGACTCGTCCACGCCTTCCATCCAACAGTTGTTATACCTAATTGTTCGATCGATTTTATTTCACGGCTGTCGAAAGCTTATAATAAGATGATCTAACCAACCTAAAAGGTGTTCGAAAGAAATTGCTTCAAGTCCACCATGACCCGCTTATTAGAACCATAACTGATTGATAGTATAATTAGGATATGTCAGCTGAAAAAATATCGGGAGCAGAAGACACTTCGGCTCAGACCACAACTTATGAGGTAGCTGATGTAGGTGAAAACGCTACTCTTGTCATAGTTGAGAGGGAAGACGGGATAAGGATTGGTGTGGTAGGACCGAGAAGTCATGTATTCGAAGGTGTCAAAATTGGCAACTCTGATCAAGCGAAAGAAGAGACCTGATCTTTAAGCTCTCATTCGGTGTATCGTTGGATTCAGCACAGGATCATCTAGAGCAAGTCTGATCCTCGCAACAGATTTTTCTAAATCCTCGATCTGTTCTTTCCTGCCCCCCCAATAAATATCCTCGTAGGCTTTAAGTTCCCTAAGTTTTTCCTGAGTGGCAGAGGTGGGTGCAGGTGGCCAAGCTAACAGCCCTGGGATCATGTCAAAACTGAGTTGCCCGGACGTAGATTGCCATAAGGTGCTCTCTTGCCCAATCACAACATCTTTTTCGCCTACACCGGGATTAGAGGGAACGAAATAAAATTCCAACCCAAATCCAATCGGTGGCACAGCTTTTGTGAAATTAAAATAGCGGTCGAATGTCTCATTCCAGTCTTCTCCGTCACTTCTGAGCTTAAGAGGCACTATTGCTACAGCTAAAACGCCATCCTCGTCAGGGGACCTCCTCTAAAACAATCTTTAGCGGTGGAGTCTCGGTTAAGGGCCGTAACCTATCGTAAGTGCCACTGAGAAATTCTACGAGCAGTTGAAACCTTGGCGCAAGTTGCTCTCTTAATGCCTGAAGCCTGAAAACCTCTGCTACAAATCCATGGTTATCACCTAATTCTCGTTCTGCGCTTGGGACTTGCTCCCGTAAGTTATCGATGTCCATTAACTAATAGAATATATGGGGTAGGTTTAAATGCAAGCAAAAGCACTTACATAATTAATTAGCTGATTAAACCGGTCCAATGGGCACTCTAAGAAACCGCCATATCGGACCTCGTTTTTTAAGTGAAGCTAATGTATAATCAAAGGGTAAATTTCAGGAGTTAAATTATGGATGTTGTTTATGTAATAATTGCTATTTTGGTTGTACTCGGCATTATATCTGCTGCGATGTATAACGGTTTGGTCCGTTTAAATGTACGAGCTGATGAGGCCTGGAGTGACATAACAGTTCAGCTCAAAAGACGTTATGACCTAATCCCGAATTTGGTAAATACAGTCCAGGGTTATGCAGCTCATGAGAAAACCGTTTTCGAAAAAGTTGCTGAAACGCGTTCCCAAGCGCTTAATGCCAATGGAGTAGCAGAAACTGCTAAGGCTGAGAATCAATTCAGTCAAACACTGAAAAGCCTGTTTGCGGTTGCTGAGAACTACCCGCAGTTAAAGGCAAATGAGAATTTCCTAGACTTACAAGCTCAACTTACAGACACAGAAGACAAAATTCAAGCGGCCCGTCGCTTTTATAATGGGGTAGTCAGGGACTTCAATACCAAAAGGAAAGTTTTCCCAACCAAGATCTTCGCAAATATTCTCGGTTTTCATATTGATAAAGAATTCTTTGAAATTGGCGAAGCCGAACAAGCTCAAGTCGAACAACCTGTTAATGTAAAATTCTAAACACGTCTATCAACTTCATTAAAGTTGCAACCAAAAAGGAAATCCCCCAGTGTACTCACAGATAGCCTCTAATAAACGTAAAACCTACTTAATCATAATTATATTCCTGGCTCTTATAGTTGGTATTGGCTACGTATTTGCGCTTTACAATAATGACGATCTTGCAATCTTGCCCTTCGTTTTGATTGGGGCAGCGGTTTACGCGCTTATCACCTACTTTGCTGGTTCAAGGTTGGCGCTAGCAGTAAATGGCGCAAAAGAAATTCAAAAAAGTGATAATCCACGGCTCTGGCGAATAATTGAGAACTTATCAATTACTGATGGGCTACCGATGCCCCGTGTTTTTATAATGGACGATCCCTCACCTAACGCTTTTGCAACCGGTCGTAAACCGGACAAAGCAGCGGTCTGCGCAACCACTGGGCTCCTGGCCATTATGGACGATGATGAACTGCAGGGCGTTTTTGCTCACGAACTAGGCCATATAAAAAACTATGACATTAGAGTCTCAATGGTAGTTTTTGCTCTGGTTGCGGTTGTCAGTATCATCGCAGACATTATGATCAGAATGAGTTTTTTCAGGGGCCGAGATAATGAAGGCAACAATAATCAGATATTCTTCATTGTAGGTATTGTAGCGGCAATTTTAGCACCGATAATTGCGACACTGATTCAACTAGCAGTATCACGAAAGAGAGAGTATTTGGCTGATGCCACCGGCGCGCTAACTACTCGTTACCCAGAAGGTTTGATAAGCGCACTCCAAAAGATCGAACGGACTGGTAGCGTACTAAAAAAACAAAATACTTCAACAGCTCATTTCTTTTTCGCCAATCCCCTTAAAGCCCATTCCGTTACCAATCTTTTTAGCACTCACCCACCAATTGATCAAAGAATTGCCCGCTTGAAAGATATGGAAACCCATGCCTAGCAAACAAACCAGACAAAAAAAATCAAAACAAAGTGCTAAAAAACCAAAAACTTTAAATTCGATTAAACTTCTTGGCAAGAGCTTTAAAATTACTTTTAGCAACTGGAAGCTGTTTGGACCGGTTTTAATCCTGTACTACGTTCTTTCTCTAATGCTAGTAAAGGGCTTCAACGATCCTCTAAGTACCTCCCAGGTAAAAAGTTTTCTCCACGAGTCGAATTCATCCGCGCTTAATAACCTAAGTTTATACGGTTCAGTAACTAACCCAAGTAGTAATCCCGGTTCGGGAGTCTATGAAACAGTCCTACTTATTTTATTCAGTCTGTTTTTCATCTGGTTGTTTAGACAACTTCTGACCAAAGCCAAACCAAAGCTGCGTGATGTTTTTTACAGTAGTAGCTACCCCCTAATACCATTCTTACTTATTGGTTTTTTGATTGCACTTGAACTTTTACCAGCGCTGATTGGGGTCTATCTATTTAACTCGGTCTTTGGTGGTGGGATAGCTCCTCATTTATATGAAAAAATAATTTGGATCGGGGCATGTCTGCTTCTAATAAGCCTAACGGCATATTGGCTCAGCAGTTCTTTGGTAGCGCTATACATAGTTACCGTTCCGGATACTCGGCCAATTCAGGCGTTAAAATCCGCTAAACAATTGATTAAAGGTCGACGTTCGGTGGTAATCAGAAGAGTTATTTTTCTGCCAGTTGCTTTGACTATTTTGGTAGTGGCAATAACAATCGTATTTGCCCTTATAGTCCCATCACTTGCTGGTTGGTTATTATATCTGCAGATATCCATTGCTGTTGCTATAGCAAATGGCTATTTATACATGCTATATAGAGAACTTCTAAATGAATAAGATAGCTAAGTCCAAAGCCGCCGATAGAATAAACAAACTCCGTGAAATCATTAAGGATTATCGTTACAACTATCACGTGCTTGATAAATCAACGATGAGCGAAGCAGCAGCTGATTCGCTTAAGCACGAGCTGAGCCAACTAGAAGAAGCCTATCCAAAGCTAATCACCCCAGACTCGCCGACTCAAACCGTAGGCGGCCAAGTCTTGTTAAAATTCGATAAAGTTCAACACTCCAGCCGAATGCTTAGCTTGAACGATGTCTTCAATAAAGAAGAAGTTGAAGCCTGGGTTAAGCGAATCGAAAAATTAACACCTGATCGAAACCTAGAATTTTTCGTAGATATTAAGATGGATGGCCTTGCTTGTGCGCTAATCTACCAAGACGGGAAACTAATTCAGGGGATAACGCGGGGAGACGGTTTTGTCGGTGAAGACGTGACAGCGAATATCAAGACTGTCAAAAACATCCCCTTGTTTCTTAGGTCAGAAAAAGGCTATGAAAAGTTTCTACGTGGAAGGACTGAAATACGCGGCGAAATAATAATGTACAAAAAAGACTTCGAAAATCTAAACAAAGAAAGGGAGAGGGAAGGCAAGCCTGTTTATGCTAACCCCAGAAATTTGGCCGCTGGAACGGTTAGGCAATTAGATACAAGCTTAACGGCTGCTCGCCCCTTACTATTTAGAGCCTACGACATGATTAGAGATGAATCTACCGATCTATCAACCAATTTATATACGTATGAAGCAATACGAAGACTTGGTATTGCTGCAAACAATCAGGCCACAGTTTTTAAGGATGTAGCCGGAGTTATGAAATTCATCAAACAATGGGAAGAGAAACGTCACGAACTACCATTTAATACAGACGGTTTAGTGGTAAAGATAAACGACCGGGCACTGTCTTCAAGTTTGGGTGTGGTTGGGAAGGCCCCAAGAGGCGCAGTTGCCTATAAATACCCTGCAGAAGAATCAGTATCGATAGTAAAGGAAATAGTAATTAGTATTGGCCGAACAGGAGCAGCCACGCCAGTGGCGGTTTTGAACCCAGTAGTCCTCGCCGGAACACTCGTTAAACATGCTTCGCTTCATAATTCGGATGAGATAGCCAGGAAAGACATCAGAATAGGTGACACTGTCGTAGTCTTTAAAGCAGGTGATATTATTCCCCAAGTTGATCGAGTCCTAGAAGAGCTCAGGCCTAAAAAAACCGTGTCATTTGACATGGAATCTCATCTGAAATGGCAGTACCCAGACCTTAAATTTAATCGTCCTGAAGGCGAGGCTGTTTATCGCTTAACCGGAATGAGCGGCAAGTTGCTGCTCAAAAAAAGTTTAGAGCATTTTGCGAGTCGGGGTGCGCTTGATATAGAAGGCTTGGGTGAGAAAAACGTGGCTGCTTTAGTTGACGCTGGATTAGTCGATGATTTAGCGGATATTTATCTTCTAAAACCAAAGGAAGTTGAGAAACTGGACAGATTTGCCAAGTTATCTGCTTCCAATTTAATTGACGGGGTTGCTAATTCCAAACACCCGACTCTGCCTAGATTTATTTATGGGCTTGGCATAAGACATGTTGGAGCTCAAACGGCAATTGATTTAGTTGCGCATTTTAAATCTATCGACAAAATTGCTGATGCTGATTTAGAAGAGTTGATGGTGGTGGAAGGCGTTGGAGATATAGTGGCAGAGTCAATTTTTGGCTGGTTTACTGATCAAGATAACCGTAAACTGCTTGAAAAATTTGAGCGTGTTGGCGTAAAACCGGTCTTTAAGTCGCTGTCCAATGGACCCCTTCAGGCTAAGAAATTTGTGATAACTGGGACGCTTGGTAATATGTCACGCGATGAGGCAGGGGAAGCAATAAGATCACTTGGGGGGACGTTTTCCTCAAGTGTAGGTAAGGCTACCGACTATCTGGTGGTAGGAGAGAATCCAGGAGACAGCAAACGAGTCGAAGCAAATAAATTCCGGACCAAGGAGTTAAACGAAACCGAGTTCCTGAAATTAATTGACAAATCTGTGTAAACGGTTATCTTTATAGTGTATTCGTGCGCAATTGCGCGGCGAGTAAAACAAAAACTTCAAATACAAAAATACCCGCCCGCGGGTGGGCGCGCACGAAGTAAAAGTACCCGGCTAATCCCTGGGTATTTTTAATTGGTAAGCTTCAGCGCGGTTACAGATATAAGATAGTTTGATATGGTATTATAATCAGCAGATTACTGCTTAAGTTAGGGACTCATTTTTTGCCTATTCCATGAATAAAATTGCTCATTATTTGCAGGAACACATATCTGGCGAAGTTATCGCCAGCAACGATGCCAGACGATATTTTTCGACAGACTCCAGTATCTTCATAATGATACCCGCAGTCGTGGTCTATCCAATGAACGAGAATGACGTTAGGAAAATTGCTCGTTTTACTTGGCAACTGGCTGAACGTGGTAGGGTATTCCCAATCACCCCTAGGGGATCCGGAACGGATCAAACAGGTGCAGCGATTGGAAGTGGCATAATTTTAGTTTTTCCAGCTCATTTGAATAGAGTTTTGGAACTGGATAGCAAAACCGGAGTGGTGGTGGTTGAACCTGGGACCAACTACGCACAGCTTCAACAAGCACTATTTACGCATGATCGCTTCTTGCCTCCTTATCCCGCCTCCGCTGATTACAGCACAATTGGTGGGGCGATGGGCAATAATGCGGGTGGAGAAAAAAGTTTAAAGTACGGCATGACCATAGATTACGTTAAAGAGCTAAGGGTAGTTCTGGCAAACGGCGAAATCATCGAAACGCGGCGTCTAACAAAACGCGAACTCAGTAAGAAACTGGGTCAATCCAATATGGAAGGTGAGATTTACCGAAGCCTTGATATCTTAATAGAAGAGGATAAAGATCTTATTGAAAAAATGCGGCTTGGCACCACCAAGAATACCTCTGGATACAACCTCGGGTTAATCAAAAGAAAAGACGGTTCGTTTGACCTAACACCACTCTTTATAGGCTCACAAGGGACGCTGGGCATAATCACTGAGGCTACACTTCGAACAGAACAACGCAGGCCGAATTCGACGCTAATAGCCGCTCTTTTTGATAACTTGAAGATTATGGAAGAAATCATACTGGAACTCAGATTGCTTCCTGAGCTACCTAGTGCGATCGAAATCGTCGACAAGAATTTACTCGAAGCGGTTAACAAATTAAATCCAAATCTCTTAAAAAACGTAATTAAACAACCGTTTCCGAAGTTTGTACTAATGGTCGAATTTGATACTGATAGTGAGCATGTCCAAAAAAGACTTAGCAAAAAAGTCGCTAAGCTTCTGAAAGACAATCAGATACCGCATCAATTAGAAACCGATCAAAATCGTAAAGAAGAACTTTGGAAAATAAGATATTCCTCAGTGGCCGTTTACACCCAAGGAGACGGCAACTCAAAAGCGGTGCCTATAATTGAAGATGGAATAGTGCCACCAGATAAATTGAGTAAATATATAACTGCTGTTTATGAGCTGTTTGCTAAGAACCGAACTCCGATTGCAATATATGGACATGCGGGAGATGGACACCTACATCTTCAGCCACTACTAGATCTTGCGCAGGTAGGTGATCGTCAAAAGATCTTTAAGATAATGGAAGAATACTACAAATTGGTTGTCAGTTTAGGCGGAAGTATCACGGCTCAACATGGGGATGGGCGTCTGCGGGCCCCATTCTTGCCGCTGGTTTGGGGAAATGAAGTGTATGACCTTCTCATGAAGGTAAAACTGATCTTTGATCCTTACAGAACCATGAACCCAGGCGTAAAAATTGGACAAAACGTAGAAACGCTTAAGCGTATGATTCGAGATGAGTATAAATTGGGACATCTTTACGATCATTTACCGAACATCTAGGGCTTGACTTAGTGTTCCTTGAGTTTTTGACGCACAATCCGTTAAGATAACAAGGCTTGGGGATTAATTTTGATCCAAAAAAACGCGCGAGTGGTGGAACGGTATACACACTAGTCTGAGGGGCTAGCGCCGCAAGGCTTGGAGGTTCGAATCCTCTCTCGCGCACCAGGTGTTCTTTGTATGTGCTACTGGTTTGAAATAGAGCAAGAGTAAGTATAATTGCATGTGGTATGGAAAAAGATTGGCTTTTGGGTGGAGCAGTTGACACAGCTATCGCAAGAAGCGAACAGCTAACTCGGGAACCAGCTGATATAACCTCTAAAAGAGCAGAAATCAGGGCAAAGTTTGAGAATCTTTTTCATGAGCTTGAAGTCCGCAACACAGCAGTTGTTAACGGCGTAACGGGACTGACTAAACCTTTCAAAGAAGTAAACTATCGTGGCTCTCTTAGAAAGCGACTTACCGTGGTTATGGGCAGACACGAGCAGACTGAACGAACGCCTGATCACGTAGCAATCTGTAGAGTCAGTTATATCAATAATCGGCCAGGCGATGGCCATTTGTACGTAGATTGGGGTGCAACCGCGGAATTTGTCTTTGGAGTTGTTCCAAGACAAACAGTTGGGCTTTACATACAACACCCCCAAGAAGTGGAAAATCCATATCGTTGGAAACCAAGAATCTGGCCTGTCGTAGAGACCGTTTCTACCCAAGGCATAACCGATAAAAGACAAAGAGCTGTTCTATCATCCACTTCGAGGTTAGGGAGAGTGGCTTTATTGGCGGACGTTGAGTACGCAGTTAATACTGCTGAGATGTGTCTAGGGTTTGTTGAAGAAGCTATTGCTAACCCAGAGCTGAACCCAAGGCTTTATTATGAAGGATCTGACGTCCCGTCTTTCCCTCTTGGTAGCTAAGACAAATTAGCAAGAGCTGAAGCTGGCGGTACCATTGCTTTATTTGATCTGAAAATGCTAGTGCTTGCGTCTGAGCAGTACAGGAGTTAGACTCGGACCAATGAATGAAATTTCTTCAGGATATGGTCTGCACGTGGAGAGAGACCCTGAGATTACTTGCTTCAGTACGGGGCATGATGTTATGAGATTGACCGTCAACGAAGGTTTCATAATGGTGGAAGATCCTTGGCTTGGGGATTTCGTTATAACGGATCCTGTAAGCTACGATCTGTTTACTACCACCAGTTTTTTCAGGTCATTGGGTGTATCACAACTATGCAAAAGCCGAGAAAGTAGCACTATCCCTAACCTTGCTAGCTTTAATAGGGGCTGGGGTCTTATAGCTCAACATGAACTTGTTGAGCGGTTTGGACATATGCAAGGCTTATCACCTGAACGTATCCAAGCTATACACATTGACGTTGAAGGAGATGACCAGGCCCACCCAGCTTTTTCTCATCAACTTGAACAAGCAGTTCAGAACTGGGGTGGTCCTGAAGATTGGCATGAAGTTATTTGGCCCAGGATTGCAAACCTAGGTGGTTTTACAGGGGTGTTAGATCGGTATGGAATACCTTATGACGAAAAGATAAGAGTTCCGGGTATTGAGGTTCCTGAATGGGCTAAAGCAAAAGACAGACGAGACATTGATGTTGATCGATTGCAATATATTGCCGCCGAAGCTTTGCTCTGGTTTGATCATGAATACGTCGATCCTCAAGTGAGAGAGAAGGTTAAAAAAGCTGTAGATCTATCCAATTATGAACTTACCCCAGATGGTCAACTGGCAATTATGGATGAGGAGGCGGCTTTGGTATTGTCCAAGCTACTTCTACTTTTTGCTGCTGAACACTATAACGATCCCCTAAATCGGACACATCTTCACTTAGGTATCCACGCAGTCCAACATTCAATTATGAGTCGTAGACTTAGCTGGATGGACGAAGTGGATAAGGGTCAAACCCGAACCCCCATATCCTATTTTCATGCAATCGACCAGGATTTTAATGACGCACTAGTAACGGGTCCGGGCTCAACAGATACATTTATCTATTTAATTTCTAACGAGCTGAACTCTAGTGGCATGGAAGAGCGAAAAAAGTTTACCAACTATCGCTTAGCCGAGTACGCTAGATTTATTCTGGACGATAAGGCTGAAAACTATCCATCTGATTATCTTGGACCGAAACGTGTTGAGTTTGGGCCAAAATCTTCAACTGTTCATACTGAAGTAGTTGAGTTAACTGATGAGGAGCGAGCTGTACTGGATCAAGTAAAAATACCTCGACTTGATAACTCGGATGCTTTGAGTTATTTGGTGGGTCCGTTAAAAAATAGATATATTGATCCCCTAGTTAGGCGCGGAGATGGTTACGTTCGTCTTAGCGAAATTCCGAACAGTCCTTACCCTAAACTGTTAGCAGAGCAACAATATCTCCAGAGTCTAGGCGTAAGGGTTACCTTCGCTTTCCCTAAAGATTATGGAGCTGAGTTCAGGCAAGGGATGATGCAAAATGATAAAGATTTCTCCGATTTAATTGACAGAGAACAAATGACCAATGACCAGTTTAGGGCAATGCTCGAACATGGTGCGAGAAGAGCTAGACAAATACATGTCGGGGCCGGTTCGTTGATTGTAAAGAGAGAGTTAGACAGCTAAGCCATCGACAAAAGCTTAATAACCGCCTGGGCCGCCGTAGCTAAAGCTGGTTTTTGTGACGTTGCCTATGGCGTATGATCTTGGGTCACCGAAAACGAAAGGATACAACTTTTCTTTAACAGGTGAGTTTATAAGATCGTAATTTGAAACTTGTGCAGCACCAGGTTCGTTACCAAGAATAGCGTTACCCATTTGGGTTGTTGGGGCTACTCCGTTCGGTGCAGAAACTTCTCCGTAAATCTCTACCGTAAATGCTTTTTTAAAGCTACCACCCCAAATTGACTCAGGGAAGTAGCCTATATACTGACCGTTATAGATAATTTCCCATTTATTGCCCGAGTACTTGATTTCGTATTTGCCAGTTTGACCGACCGTGACAGGACTTCCAACGGGGTTGGGGGAAGCTAAAGAAATGTAACCACAAGTGTCATAGCAAGTTGAGTTACCGTTCACCCAGTGGTATACAAACAGATGAGGTAGAGAATCACCAAACATTTCAGGCGCAACTATCCAACCAAATTCTACGATTTGTTGTCCGTTTTGAGACTTAAGAGCTATTTCAGTTAGGGAGTGGTAGTCGGTGGTACTAACAACTGGATCGGCTTGTGTCATCGAAACCGATGCACCCTTTGCATTAATGTAATTTTCTTCTGCTCCGGAATAATACCAACAGAAACTACCCTCACATACCCCTTGACTAGAACCCGTAATTGGGCCAGAAGAACCGTCGGCTAAGCTGCCAACAGCGGGGCTAAGATTAAGCATGTGCGTAGGGCTGCCTGAGGAGTTAGGGGAAAGGGCATAGCCAGGGGACGTTAAAAGAAAAAATCCAAGTAAACTGAGTACTAAAAACCCTCTGAAAACTCTAGTAATTCTATCCAGATTGAACCACTTTTTCATGATATATATTTAAGCACAAGAATTACGATTAGTCAAGGGGTAAAAATAAATACTCTGGATATGATCAGAACTATAAATACTTACCCCAAGTATAGTTTTACTTTATAATGCTTTTTTGAGGAATATGGTAAACTTTTCGTTTACCAATGACTTTATATGCGGGTGATTAGCTCAGTTGGCTAGAGCGCCTCGTTTACACCGAGGAGGTCGGGGGTTCGAGCCCCTCATCACCCACCATTACGCTTATGTTTATAGATTAAGTAGCTATTGAATTTTGATTTGCAAGTTAGTTAAACTGAATACCACCTTATGAGCTATCCAGACTTAGATACACAATTCGATGAAGTAATTGAGAGCTTGAAAGTGTACCTCAGTCAAATAGGTAGTTCACTGGATAATACACAAGAGCAACTGGCGTCAGAATGTTTGGCACGTCTACGGAGGTTGAAGCGGTCATATAAGGACATAGTCGAGAAGACTACTCAACTCCTGGAACTCGGAAAGGCCTCCGGGAAACTTCCTTCTTCCAGTGAAATGATTCAACTCCTAGAGAAAAACGCCAAGACTAACCCTGAAGTTGCACAGTTACTTAAGCACTTAGGGCCCAACCCGAGAGAAGTTCATTCTGAGTCCGTCAGCGCAACGATACTTGATTATGATGAACAAGACGAAAAGAATATTCCAGAAGCTGAGCGTGAGATCATATACTACCTAGTAGATAAGGTTTCAGATTATTACTATGGAGCTGCGAGATTATTAAAGACTCTACAAAAGCTTCCGGGCCTAAAGAAGCTTGACTCTGCCCCTGTAAGAAATGTGAGAAATAAACTATTGGAGCATCCTGAGGATTCTGACTCCGGGGTATTGATGAATTCTTTTGGATACTCCAAGAATAATGGGCCTGTAGTAAAAGCGATGAGGAGTTCGGATAAAGCTGATGTATTTCTAGATAAGGGTTTAGTCCCTAACACTAAAGCTCTACTGGATGATTTAGTGACTCACGTTCAGAATAGGTAATAAGCTCTATTTCCAATGGTCCTTTTTTATTTAATGCAGTACGTGGACGTCAAGCTCACTGTTTATAGTTACCGCACTTAGCGCGATCCCCTGAGGTATTGTGTACTTAATTTCTTCGATTAGTTGTCCCTCGTCATCCACAGCTTTTATTAACTGGCTGGGAGCGAGTTCGTGATCAACGTTCTGAACCATCATCCCCACCAACTCCAGGGTGGCTGAGTTAAATACCGGCGAGCCACTGGCTCCCCACAAGCAAGGGTATGACATTTCAAAGACCGTAGACTCAGATAAGATCCCCTCATATTCATATTTACCACTTGAGACAATATTTCCTCGTCTATACCTCACGTTATATAGCATCCCTCCGGCACTAACGTTGCGTCCTGTCCCACTATGTTCCAACGTAGAGCAATCGGTGTTGATTGGTACAGTTCTTGCTATTTGAAAACCAGGAATTGTAACGT
Source organism: Saccharimonadales bacterium (SeqCode) (assembly GCA_035510465.1). Taxonomy (GTDB): domain Bacteria; phylum Patescibacteriota; class Saccharimonadia; order Saccharimonadales; family DATKHC01; genus DATKHC01. Next base: position 43,469 of record DATKHC010000021.1, on the reverse strand, counting down.
CGTTCTCCGGAAGCAGAGTTCCAAATGCTAAATCTGTTGAGTCTGATAAGCTAAGTGAATTAACAGGTATGCTTAAAAAGCCAGAGTCCAAGTTAAATGCAAGAACTAGCTCCTCGTCTTGCGCTAGAGGAGCCGCTACTACGTGTCTAGCCGTAACAAAGTGGATATCATAACCATTGACCAGAAATCCTGTACCTAAACAGTTGCGGACAGTTAACGGATTAGTTTCGCGCTCATTCTTATCAGCGGTAAATATGGCAGCAACTGCTCGGTCAGGCCCACCAGAAACTGGGCTAGGAGCGCCAACGGATTGATTGAAAGCCGTGATGGTCAATGGCATAGACTAGTTCTTTTGGGGTTTGGACTTTGCGGATTTTTGCGAAGCTCTTAATAGTAGAGCAGCATCTGTTTTCTCCGCTTTCGTTGCCTTCTTGTCACCTAAAACGTGTCCGGCTCCCGAAAGTTCCTGTTTTGTAACTTTTAATGATTGAGTGCTTCTTTTAGTTTGATTTGATTTGGCCATATTAACTCCTTACACACTTTATTGTACGACGTAAAATAATATCTTCAAGTATCACTAGATTATTTGTTGAAACTATTGGCGCGACAATAGATCGCGTCAATGAAACTCAAATATTAAGTACATATATTATGTAGGCCGAGCTATACTTAAACTAATAATTCTTAAGTAGAGGCTTCATATGGATACACAAGGTCAGGACGAAGTAAAAAAGAACTCTAACAAAAAGAAAAAGCTATCAAGTAACAAGAAAGCGGGCATAGCAATTGGAGTGGTGGCGTTCCTGATAGTTCTAGGTGCCGTTGGTTCGCACAAAAACACCTCTACTCCAATAGACGTGCAACAAACCAGTCAGAAGAGTACTTCGGCGACTAGCAAAAGTCCTAATTTGACAATAACTTCTCCTGCGCCCGCAACGACAACAACTCCTCAAACGACTTCGACAAGCCCTGCTAGTACCGCTCCATCGCAAACCACTTCTCCTCCAGCTAGCACGACGCCATCTTGTTCACCGGTTTCTGATGCAGCCAGTATGGAGGGTACAAGTGGTTGCATTAACTTTACTGGCTATGCTTATACCTCCTCAAGGGGAGAGATGTATCTGGATCAGTATTTATCGGCTCCGTATGGCTTCTCTGCATATATCCCGGCCGGAACTTCATTTGGCCCTAGTGTCCTGAGTCAATACTCAGGTCAGTCCGTAGATGTCACAGGAACTATCACTAACTACAAAGGTGAACCCGAAATGATTATCTCAAGTGCTTCTCAAATACAGCTTGCTCAATAACTACTATTAATTAATTCGTATCGGCGCGACAATAGATCGCGTCTAAATACCGTTATATGTGGGGGTGCTACAATAATTTCAATGGAACAGGATATACGGTCAAGAAAAAACACGTCACCGAAGAACATTGCATCAAGAGTTGGAGAACAACCGATCAAAGAAAGTAGTCAAATATTCCAGGCATATAAGTACAATATCTTTTTAATTCTATTTTTAATTTATCTTGGTTACGTAGTTGTATATAACCTCTATTATTTACACCAGTATCAGGGTTTGTTCTCAAAACTTACGCCCCAAATAAATACAGCTTATCCAAGCTTGCATGGCTATTACGTTGCAGTTCAGGTTGCACACGTCTTAAAGATCCTTGGTGCTCTATTGATTGGATTCTTTGTAAACCTGAAGAAAAGGATTTCAATTGTTTTGAGCATAAGCTATTTCAGTGCCTATGTATTGTGGTTCTTCATTGCTGAAGCTATTTATCAAAATATTGTTAAAGACGCTGTCCACACACCGGGTATTTTATATGACGTGTTCATTTCCAATGCACGACTATTTTACCCATCAGTTTTTTGGATCTTATATTTCTCTATCTCAAGAGATATAAGAAAGAAGTGGCTTACACGACAGTAATTAAGCAAACTTTGTAATTTTTTCCTATCAGCGCGACAATAGATCGCGTCAATGAAGTCAAAGCAACCGAGAAGGATTATCAGAGTTCGAGGAATTCGCAAGGAAAACCCGGATCTAAGAAAACTAGCCAGGACCTATATGGAGCTAGCCAAGGAACTAACCTCAGAACAGATTGAAGGTGTCAAGAAGAGATCAAAGACCTCACTTCCTCCTGGACTCCCACCTTATTTTCACCCCGGATCTCCTGACATGCTCGATGACAGTGGTGCGGTGAATGAAGAAGCGCTCAGCTAGGGAATTGATCGGCTCACCAGCTTGGTAGGCCTGGATCAGCTCAGCAACAGCTTTGGTCCCAAGACGAACCTGTGTTTGGTGTTTCAACTGCAACCGGTTACAATTTTTCGTAGACCTGAGGACTTTTTCGACTCTTTCTGACCCTGCCACCAGGGATAACAGGGTTGACAAAGGGTTTGAAAGCTGTCCCACAAGGTCCACCATTTTATTTGGGGCTATAGCTCAGTTGATTAGAGCGCATCTATGGCATAGATGAGGTCGAGGGTTTGAGTCCCTCTAGCTCCACCATCTGATAAGTGACTGATTATACGAAATCTGATTTTTGAAAAATCATATCAGGATCTGGCCACAGATCTGTTAAATAAGGCTGAATCTCTTCCCTCTTCCACACGGGAGCTCCGTTAAGCCCATGTATCTCGTTATAAGCGAGTGTATCTCCATCCATTTCAGCCTCTTGATACATATTCAACATCTCTGCGGCGTTATCCGGATAAATAGATATTTCTTCTACGTCAGTCAGTCTTATGCCGATTGAGCCGGCGTCGACATCATTTATAAACAAACTCAAATGAAGAATAGGGGGACCGGGGTCGCCTAAAATTGTTGATGCACATAATATAAAAGCACGGAAACTATCACAATCTGCGGGTATATCACTCCAGTGCATGACATTACCCTTGGGGCCGTACTCTTCTCGGTATTGGCTGACAAATCCACCTAACGCAGAAGGCAAAAATATAATTGAGTTTGGCTTAATTTTAACTTCTACTAAATGTTCCTTAATGCCTTCGAAATTATCTACCTCAAGATCCAGAGATGTCAGGATTGCTTGTTGGATTTCAACTACCACCGATGCAGGTGATTTACTTAGATCACCTACTGGGGTCCCCATTTCCGTCATAGACAAATAATGATACCAAACTAAGTAGATAGCAACCATAACCAATTAATAAAAAAATTGCTTGACACGAAAAAGATTAGATAGTAACATTCAACGAAATGGTTGAATATGCTATACAGCTAGATTTGGTCTTAAATTCACTTGCTAACTCTACAAGACGGGATATTTTGCAAAGGTTATCTGGCCGTGGGCAAACAGTTGGAGAAATTGCCGAGCACTATAAAATGAGTTTTGCTGCTGTCTCGAAACATTTACAAATTCTTGAAAAAGCTAAACTCATAAGCAAACGACGAAGCGGACGAAAGCAATTTGTTACAGCCGAACCAGCAGCTCTTAAGAGCGTCCGGGATTACTTGGATCAGTATGAAAAACTTTGGAACGTTAGGTTTGATGCGTTAGAAGAATTATTAAAAGAGGAGGGGAATTAGATGAAACAAAGTAGTGTCATCCACGCAGAGTTTAGTGTTAGTAGAGAATTTAAGGCTCCTTAAGCAAGGTTTATCAAATGTTTGCAGACAAGGGGTCTAAAGAAAAGTCGTTTAAGGGCCTTAGTGATGATGGCAGCACCAAGCATTCTATGGATTTTAGGGTTGGTGGAACAGAATTCAACAGCGGAAAGTTTCATGATGGTGTAGTCCATGTTTTTAAAGCTCAATATTATGACATTGTCCCAGAGCAGAGGATTGTCTACTGCTACGAAATGTACTTAGACGATATTCGTATTTCGGTTTCAGTAACGACTATAGAGTTTGCTGTTAGTGGTGATGGCACTGAATTAGATTTGCATGAATACGGGGTGTTTTTAGATGGTTATGATAAACCCGAGAACCGTGAACAAGGTTCGAAGGAGCTACTAAAAGCGCTTGAGACTGCATTAACTAATTAATAAGGAGAATAGTATGTCAGACGACGACAACAGAGAATTAACTATTACAAGAGTATTTAACGCGCCGAGAGAAAAAGTTTTTAAAGCTTGGACCGATCCAAGTTTAGTTGCAAAGTGGTGGGGCCCCGAAGGTGTTACAAACCCAACCTGTGAATGGGATGCCCAGCCAGGTGGAGCAATTGACGTGGTCATGCTGGCCGGGGAAGAACTCGGTGATTTACAGGGGAGTAAGTGGCCAATGAAAGGAGTCTTCCAGGAAGTTACCTCACCGGAAAAACTTGTCTACTCATCAAGTGCGATCATGGAGGGTAAACCAATATTAGATTGTCTAAACACTGTGACATTTGAAGAAGATGACGCTGGGACAAAAATGACGCTTCACATAGTCGTAACAAAAGTAACTCCAGAAGCTGAAGGGCCACTTGCTGGCATGAAGATGGGATGGACTCAAAGCATCGATAAGCTTGCTAGACTGCTTGAAAAATAAGTAATAATAAAACATTATCTGGTGGAGATGCGGGGAATCGAACCCCGGGCCTCAGCAATGCGAATGCTGCGCTCTACCAACTGAGCTACATCCCCAAGATAACCTAATTATAATTTATACTTGCCAACCTGCTACAATTAAGTCCAATGCTAAAGGGCCGGTTAAATGAGTTCCGTTAAACAGAAATTATCAATTCGATACGCTCTTGTGCTGATAGTTATTCTCATGATCGTCGGTGTTTGTTTGTTCTGGGTCAAGATTTACGATAACCCCACTAAAGTATTTTATGGGATGCTTGAGAGAAGCCTGTCAACAAGTAGCTTCTCAAAAGAGATAGTTCAGCCTTCTTCTAGCCAAACAAAGCAATATGTAACGGTTGAAACAGGTTCATCTAATGATGCGGAATCGGTCATAAGCGTGGATCTGGGCCCCAACAGCATCGTTAAAACAGAGAGTATAGGTACTCCAACCACAGATTACGCTCGTTATACCGAAGTAAAAACACCTCAAAAAAATTCTAAAGGACAAACCGCGAACTTTAGTTCTGTTATTGGAGTCTGGGGTAAAAGCTCCCCTGCTGGAGATCAGGTTACGGATGGTCAACTCTTCAATGAATCTATATTAACGGTGGTCCCAATGGCCAACTTAAGTATCGCTCAAAGGCAAAGTCTGATGCATTTTATTACCGCAAACGATGTTTATCAAATCGTCGGAAAACCTAAAAAGATCTCCACTTCTGGCAGACCTCAGATTACGTATAACGTAAACGTTAACACAAGACAATTTATTGAGATGATCAAACAATTTGGCGAAGATATCGGACTAAACCAACTCAGTAGTATTAACGCCGGCTCTTTCTCGGCAAACGTGTCTGAATTCCACGTCACTGTTGACGTAATCTCAAGACAGCTAGTCTCTGATACCCAAGTTGGCACCTCAAGACGAGAAACCTTTTCTGGATATGGCACACAGATACCTATCTCCCTTCCGACCAAATCAATCCCAATAACACAGCTAGAGAGTCAGCTACAAACTATTCAATAAGCATAAATACATCTATACTTTATGTCATGCAAGTTCTGGTAGATGGTCAGGCGATTCACTATGAAAAAGTTGGCCGGGGTCAGACCGTAGTCTTGGTACACGGTTGGGGTAACAGCTTAGCTAGCTTTTATGATCTTCAAAGGTCTCTGAGTCGAGATTATGAGGTAATCTCTCTTGATCTACCCGGTTTTGGTCAGTCTACTATGTCCAAGTCCACATTCACACTAGATGATTATGTAAAAACGCTCTCAGACTTCTCGAGCAAACTGAACCTGAAAGTCTTTAGTTATATTGGCCATTCAAATGGTGGATCTATATTAATTCGTGGACTAGCTCAAGGAAAACTTTCTGCTCAAAAATTAGTCCTACTAGCCTCAGCAGGAATACGAGATGACCATAAACTAAAGAAAAAAGTCCTAAAAGTCTCAGCAAAGTCAGGTAAAGTGCTAACGGCTGTTTTGCCCAAGCGGGCAAAAAAATCTATCAGAAACCGCTTTTACAATGCAATTGGGTCAGATATGTTAGTGGTCCCAGAGATGCAAGCAACATACGCCAATATTATTAAAACCGATGTCCAAGCTGATGCCAGAAATTTGAAAGTTAAGACACTTCTTATTTATGGACAGGATGACCATGATACACCGAGCGGGGATGGCGAGAAATTCCACCAGTTAATTGACCAGAGTGAGCTTAAAATTCTAGATAGCGCTGGGCATTTTGTTCACCATGATCAACCAATTCAAGTCGAAAAAATAATCAAAGGCTTTTTAAATGCTTAAAGGGATACTCAGTTTCTATTCGCCTAGCTACCCCAAAGCTTTGGTATACATGATGCAAAGGTGCGAATATCAGGCCGTACCTTATCTTAAATGGTATTGGCGGACGAGTAATTTTCGAAAAATTGCCGTGAGGGGCAAATTGGACAAAACAATGCGGGCCAGATCCCTGCTTTTACTACTGAATATAGGCATATTAGTTGAACTTATCGTTGGATTTTATTTTGTCTATCTAGGAACGTTTGATCACATTGTAGGCTATACAGAGATTGGGGTTAGTATCTTAATTGCCTACCCCCTAATTTGGGCTTACGTACTTGTAATACCCGTGGCGTTGTCACGCTGGTTGGTAGTTTTACCAATGCAGAGACAATTAATCTCCAAATCCAAAGCCATATTCAAAAATCATCCAGCCGTGAAAATCGCAGTAGCTGGAAGTTACGGTAAGACAACAATGAAGGAACTTTTAGCCGTTGTTCTAGCTGAGGCTAAAAAGGTTGCGGCCACGCCTGCCAATAAGAACGTTTCTGTCTCTCACGCTGAATTCGCCGCAAAATTGAGTGGTGATGAGCAAGTACTGATAATAGAGTACGGCGAAGAACGACCTGGCGATATAAAATCTTTTTGTGAGAAAACTTATCCAAATGTGGGAGTAATCACCGGTTTAGCCCCCGCCCACCTTAATCATTACCCAACTCTAGAGGCTGCAGGCACTGATATTTTCTATTTGACTGAATATCTAAAACACAAAGATAGCTACGTCAACGGAGAGTCTAGCTCGCTCAAACCATTTATTACCGCGGGAGACTTTGTCTATTCGGAATCTGGTGTAGGCGAGTGGAAAGCTCAGAATATAAAAGTAGATTTTGAGGGGATTAGTTTTAAGCTAAAAAAAGGCAAGCAGGAGCTTGATCTAAAAAGTAATCTACTGGGCAGACACCAGATAGGCCCCCTTTCCTCAGTTGCGGTCATTGCACTCGGTTTAGGACTGACCAAATATCAGGTTGAGGCTGGAATTTCTAAGACCTCGGCTTTTGAACACAGAATGGAACCTCGTGAGCTGGCTGGAGCGTTTGTTATTGATGATACGTATAACGGGAATATCGAAGGCATCAGGGCTGGCTTGGAGCTTCTAGAGGAACTATCAGCCAGAAGGAAGATTTACGTTACGCCAGGGCTAGTCGATCAAGGGGTTGAAACGAAATCAGTTCACCACGAGGTGGGACGATTAATAGCCAAGGCTAATCCCGACGTTGTGGTTCTGATGAGAAATTCAGTTACCAGTCTGATCTCTGCCGGACTAAAAGAAGTGGGTTTCAAGGGCGAGCTAAGAATAGAGGACGACCCCCTGAGTTTTTATACCAATTTAGAACAGTTTGTGGCGTCAGGTGATCTTGTGCTTATGCAGAACGATTGGCCGGATAACTATTATTAAAAAGCTTGGTATACTTTTAATCAGATGAAAAAACCCACAGTTGCTGTTTTTTTCGGTTCTCGTTCAACCGAACATGATGTCTCGATAATTACGGCTATCTCCACCATTATCAAACCGCTTCAACTCAGTGGTAAATATGAAGTAGTACCTGTTTACATTGATAAAAAAGGTCGGTGGTTCTCAGATTCCAAGCTTGCCCAAGTCGAAATATACTCTTTGGCAAAAATTGAGACTTTTTTAGAGAAACTTACTCCTCTGACAGTTCAATTTAACGGAGGACTCACATTGCTTCATCCGGGTCTGAGGAACAAATCAGTGAAAGTAGATGTAGCTTTTCCGGCCACTCATGGAACGTATGGCGAAGATGGATCACTGATGGGCGTTTTCGAAATGGCAAATGTTGCTTACGTTGGCTGTAACGTAGCTTCAAGTGCTATCGCTATGGATAAAGTATTAGCGCGAACGGTGGCTGCAGAAGCTGGAGTCGACCAAAATAAGTATGTTTGGTTTAGTGCCGATGACTTTAAGGACAATCAAAAGAAAATTTTTGAGCGGATAAGCAGGCTTGAATTCCCCCTTTTCGTAAAACCAACCCATCTTGGATCTAGTATTGCCATAACCAAAGTAGAAAGTAAGTCTGAGCTTGATAATGCTATAGAAGTGGCTCTTTTTTATGACAATAAGGTGATAATTGAGGAAGCCGTACCCAACTTAGTTGAAGTGACCGTGCCTGTTATGGGTAATCACGAGCTGATTACTGGTAATACAGAAGAACCAAACCAGGGCGACGGTTTCTTTGATTTCGAAACCAAATATATGAAAGGTGGGAATAAAACCCAAAAAGCCCAAGCAAGCGGAGCAAAACAGGGTGCTCAGGGGTATAGTCATATCCCAGCTCGTTTAGAGGAGTCATTGAGACAAGAATGCTTAGAGATAGCTAAAACTGTCTATAGCTCTATTGGAGCTAGCGGAATAGCGAGGGTAGACTTACTTGTTGATAGTAAAGCCAAAAAGCCGTATTTTAACGAGGTTAATCCCCTTCCCGGTAGTCTGTACGCTCATAACTGGCGAAGTGTGAGTATATCAAATGTCCAACTGGTAGAAAAGTTAGTGGAATTTGCTGAGCAACGATTCAAAGAACAAAGCGACAAGAACACCACGTTTTCAACTAACTTTTTAAAGCAGTTTTAGCACTTTGTTAAAATAATCATTATGAAACGCTATAATCCAGAGGTAATTGAGACAAAGTGGCAGAAATATTGGAACGACAAAAAAGCCTATATTGTCGACGATAACGATCCGAGACCAAAGTTTTATCATCTAGTTGAATTCCCTTATCCGTCCGGCGAAGGACTTCATGTTGGCCACACCCGTCCTTTCGTGCCTTTCGATGTAATGAGCCGTTTTAGGCGTATGAATGGAGAAAATGTTCTCTTTCCAATGGGCTGGGATAGTTTTGGGCTCCCAGCTGAGCAATATGCCCTGAAAACAGGTGTCCATCCAGCAAAAACGACAGAAGCAAACATCAACACTTTCCGTAAACAAGAAAAACGATTAGGGTTAAGTTTTGATTGGTCAAGAGAATTCTCAACCGCTGATCCTAAGATATATAGGTGGACTCAGTGGATTTTTGTCAATCTATTTAGTCATGGATTAGCTTATCAAGCCGAGTCACTTGTCTGGTGGTGCGAGGACTTAAAGAGCGTGTTAGCGGACGAAGAAGTTACTAACGGACGATCTGAGCGGGGAGATTATCCGTGTGAGCGGCGGCCACTTCGACAATGGATGTTAGCTATTACTAAATATGCCCAGCGCTTATATGACGACCTTGACGATGTAGATTACATCGAACCAGTTAAAATTCAGCAGCGCAACTGGATTGGTCCAAGTAAAGGAGCCGAAGTAGTCTTTAAAATAGTAGGTAGTAAAAAAACAATCACTGTTTTCACAACCAGAGTAGATACTATTTTTAGTGCCGCATTCATCGTTTTGGCTCCCGAAAATAACTTAATCTCAGAAATCACTACTTCTGAGCAAAAAAAAGCTGTAGAGAAGTACCTAGACGAAACATCTAAGAAAAGTGATGTAGAGAGACAGGAAGTAGATGAGCAAAAAACAGGTGTATTCAGCGGCGCTTACACAGTTAATCCCGCGAATGATGAGAAAATACCGATCTGGATTAGTGACTTTGTACTTGCTGGATACGGTACGGGAGCCGTCTTTGGGGACATACATGATGAACGCGACTTTGAATTCGTTAATAAATTCAAAATACCAGCTAGGGTGACAGTTATACCAGAAGATCCAAAAGAAGCTAAAAGGGTAAAAAACAAAGAATACCCATATACATCAGAGGGTATATTAATCGATTCCGGGAAGTTCAGTGGGATGCGCAGCGAAGAAGCTAGAGAAAAAATAACTAAATGGCTAAGTTCTAGTGGTGATGCCCGAGAAAAAGTAAATTTTAAACTTCGAGATTGGGTATTTAGCAGACAACGCTATTGGGGCGAACCAATACCGATAGTCTGGGTCAGTGAATCTGATTATAAAAAGGCTAGTGGTGAGGTCACTAAATTATTGCCTAAGCAGGCTGTGACAAAGCCTGATGGGTCCAAAAGTTTGTATGCTTTACCCATTTTGGCCGAATATTTGCCGGTAGTTTTGCCTGAAGTACCCGACTTTAAACCCCAAGGGCTAGGTAAGGGGCCACTGGCTCTTGCTACTGATTGGTGTGAAGTTTGGTATAACGTCGAAACCGGTGAAACGGTCTCTGTCGCTAAACCAAAATCGACCAGTGATAAATGGGTTAAAGGGACAAGAGAAACAGATACAATGCCCAACTGGGCGGGCTCAAGCTGGTACTTTTTAAGATATCTCGATCCGCACAACGATAAAGCGTTTGCGAGCATGGATAAGATTAAAACCTGGATGCCGGTCAATTGGTATAACGGAGGACTGGAACATACTACCCTTCACCTCCTCTACAGCCGTTTTTGGCATAAGTTTTTGTTTGACCTGGGGCTAGTCAATACCTCGGAACCATATCACAAGCGCACAAGTCACGGCGTTGTATTAGCTAGCGATGGACGAAAGATGAGCAAAAGCCTAGGTAATGTAGTAGACCCATTAGATATAATTCGAGATTACGGAGCAGATACACTTCGTCTTTATATATGCTTTATGGGTCCTTTCGAACAAACTGTTACCTGGAGTGTTAATGGCGTAGCCGGTTGTAGGCGTTACATAGAGAGGTTCTGGGCTCTTGCTCAGGAGGTATTTGAAGCAGAAGACAAATCAGACTCCAAAGAGCCAAAAACTTTGAAAAACAAACAACTGAAGAAAATTATTGCAGAAGCAAATCTGCGAATTAGTCGCGATATCCTCAAGATGAGTTTCAATACAGCTGTTGCTGCGCTAATGGAAACGATCAATAAGCTATATAAACTAAAAGAGGAGTTAGCCATATCTTCTGCACCGGGTGAGTGGTTGGCTGCCACCGCACAGCTTATCCAATTGAACGCTCCTTTTATGCCTCATCTGGCCGAGGAACTTTGGGAACAATTTGGCTTTTCAGGTCACGTTCTAAAAAGTACTTGGCCAGAACTTGATAATGACGTTTTGATATCAGCCACAATCAAAATAGCCGTCCAGGATGGATCAAAACTTGTTGACGTAATTGAGGTAGACGCAAAAACTAGTGAAGAAGAGGTAATATCCTCAGTTAAGAAGTCAGAAAAGGTTAAACGACACTTTAAAGATAAAAAAATAGTTAAAACTATTTATGTCCAAGGTAGGCTAGTTAACTTTGTCAGTAAAGCTTAGCCCTGAACAGGGATAAACGGCTTGAGTTAAGCTTAAAAATAAGCTAACCTTATTAATGAGGCATTAGCCAATTTTATAAATAAATAGGAGTTAAAAACTTTTTAATAGCATGGGTAAACCTAAGAAACGTACATCGCCACGCCGCACGGGAACAAGACGTAGCCATTTGGTGCTCAAACTGGCCCGCCGCGTAAATGCGAAGTCGCCTGTAAAGGTCCATACTACCCGCCGCGAAACTGGTAAGAAAAGCGAATAGTCGCTATCTCACGGCAGAATAGTTACTGCCAAGAAGGTTTAACAATATGGCATCTAATAGACATTTAGGTCGGATCATAGCTCTACAAACTCTTTACGAGCAGGAATTCCGGATGGAGTGCAACGATAAAAGCTTCAGCCTATCTCAAGTTATGTCTCGTAACATTGATCGGTATTCGAATATGGTCGATGACCGAGAATTTATTCGTAAACTGGTAAACGGCGTTAGTAAAGAACAGGAGAAATTAGATGCCCTGCTCCAGCCGGTCGCACCCGATTGGCCGATTGAGCAAATCGCACGAATTGACCGAATTATCCTAAGAATTGCATCCTGGGAGCTACTTAATGACAAGAATGTACCACCAAGAGTTGTTATCAACGAAGCAGTCGAACTCGCCAAAGCATTTGGCGGAGATAATTCAAGCAAATTTATTAACGGTGTGCTTGGCACGCTCTACCGCGAGCACGAAGCAGAAATCATAAAAAATAAACCGGCCGAACCGAAAGCTTCGAAAGGTAAGTCAACAACCAAGAAAGCAGCCAAATGAAGAGACCAAAACCGATCAAAAGGGTAAAACGCCTAGTCAGTAGAAAGCCGGCTATCAACGAAGTTGTGAGGGAGCCAACTGCGGGTGGAATAATTTTTCGACGTAATAATGGTAGGGTTGAGTTTCTGCTAGTCCAAGACGCCAAAGACCGCTGGACAATACCCAAAGGTCACATAGAACCCGGAGAAACCCCTAAAGAAACAACCGAGCGTGAAATCCGAGAAGAAACAGGATTAAAAGAGATGCGGGTAATGAATTGGCTGGGCAAGATACATTTTCGCTACCGCAGGGCTTCCAGCTTAATCTTAATGACAACTGAGATTTTTTTAGTTGAGGCAAAAGGCGACACTGATAAACTTAAGCCTGAAGATTGGATGAATGATGCCAGGTGGCTACCCACTAGCGAAGCACTTGATAAAATCGAGTACGATGACATCGGAAAACTAATGCTACTTGCAATGAGAAAGATTCGAAATGTACAATAGACAAGCTTATTTAAAATTTGCCCAGAACGTTCTGGGGACCACATTCAAGAACATTGATCTCCTAGCCACAGCCTTTACTCACCGTTCTTATTTGAACGAACATCGGAAATCAGTCAAATCTCATAACGAACGATTAGAGTTTTTAGGCGACGCGGTGCTTGAGTTGATTGTAACGGAGTATCTCTACAATAATTTTGACGAACAAGAGGGCGTACTAACTAACTGGAGAAGTGCCCTAGTGAGAACCGAGAGTATAAGTGCGGCTGCGTCAAACTTTGGCTTTGAACCGCTACTTCGACTCAGTAAGGGCGAGAAACAAGGAACAGCGCGGGCTCGTTCACAGATTCTTGCCAATTGTTATGAAGCGGTTTTAGGCGCTATTTATCTTGATCAGGGCTATGAGGCAACAAAGAAATTCGTAGAAAAGAGTCTGATTATTACGTTTGATGAAATTTTGGCAAGCGGTTCGTGGATGGATCCAAAATCTCACCTCCAAGAACTTGTCCAAAGCGTCGATGGTATGACACCCATTTACAGAGTTCTAAGTGAAGAAGGCCCAGATCACGAAAAAGCCTTCACGATTGGTGCTTTTGTTGGCGGTAAATTAAAAGGCCAGGGTAGTGGTCCCAGTAAGCAAGCTGGACAAATTGAAGCCGCACAAGCCGCTCTTGATACTTACGAAAAGGAATTAGAGATTAAAAATTCGTCTATTGGTACCAAAGCGTCTTCTTAAATAGCTTTGACAACAGATAGACACACCTGTAGAATAACCTGGTCTACATTACATTGAAACAGTTTTAGTAAATAATTTATGAATTACACGAAATGTTAGCTATAAGATTGCAGCGAACAGGCCGAAGCGGGCATGCTCAGTTTCGAATGATCGTACAAGATTCTCGTCGCACGCCTACGAGCGGTAAGGTCGTGGCTTTTTTGGGATCTTATGATCCTCACAGCAAAGTTGGCAATATTGATAAGGAAAAGGCTGAGTTCTATTTGAAAAACGGTGCCCAACCTTCAACCAGAACTGCTGTTTTACTTAAAAACGAAGGAGTTAAACTTCCGAAGTGGGTGGTCATCCCAGAGCCAAAGAAACGATCGATCAAAAATGTAGATAAACTACGTAAAAATCGACCAGCCGAGGCAGTTGTAGCCGAAAAGCCAGAGCCTAAGACAGAAGAAACAAACGAAGAAGTGGCCGAAGTTTCTGAAGCTCCTAAAGAGGAAAGCTCAGAAGCTACCAGTGAAGTTGAAGAATCAACCGAGGAAGCTGAGAACAAAGTTGATGAGCCAAGCGAGCCTGAAAAGGCCGAGGAAAAAGTTGAGGAATCAGCCGAAGCAGAGGCTGGTGAGACAACAGAAGATCCAGCCGAAGAAGCAAAACCTGCAGAGTCAGCTGAAAAATAGCCCGGCTTATTTTGTAACAATCTTTAAACTCCGCTACAATATATAAGTATCAAATTACCCTAATTATAGAGAGGCCATTAATATGAGTATCACTATTGACCAGCAATTCATTGAATATATAGTAAAGTCCTTAGTCAGCAAACCCGACGAAGTTAAAGTTGAGCGTAGAATCGACGAGAAGGGGGTTTTGCTTGAACTCACTGTAGATCCTGAGGATTTAGGCAGAGTTATTGGTAAGCGAGGAGCTACTGCTCAGAGTCTTAGAACTTTGCTTAGAGCACTTGGCACTAAGCAGGAAGCCCGATATAACCTGAAAATTGTTGACACAGGTAGCGATTACCAAGGCGGTAGCCGAAACAGTAGCGCCCCAACAAGCTCCAGCACGGACGACTCCAACGGTGTCAGCTCGGGCTCTTCTGATGACTACGCCAGCGAAGAACCAACTGAGCAGACTGAATCGCCAGAACCAACAAAAGATAGCGCACCCGAAAATGAGGTCGCGGAACCTGAAGCGGAAGTAAGCACACCTAAGGAAGAGGCTGAAGAAGCCAGCCCGGAAGCTTCTTCAACTGAAGAGGAAGACGCCCATAGCGACAGGATTGCAAAGGCTAGAAAAGAGCTTGCAGACCTTGACGATCTTGATGTATAGTACATGCTAGTTTTTTCACAAGGACTCGTATATTTAAGAGAATTAAATCAGTTAATGAGAAGCTCACTGCGAGCCATTTCGTTAAAAACGAGTGGGAGCTTTATGTGTAACAATGACCCGATTGAAATTTCGGGTCATTGTGTTTTAAGGACTTATAAATTATGAAGATTCAAATAATCAGTCTATTCCCGGACATGTTCGAAGGTTTAATCGGCACGAGCATGATAAAAAAAGCCCAAGATCAGCAACTTGTTGAATTCAAGTTAATCAATCTTAGGGATTTCGGTATTGGTAAAAGGAGGACAGTTGATGGTTTACTCTACGGAGGAGGTGATGGTATGCTGCTTCGTCCCGAACCAATGTACGCAGCAGTTGAGTTTGCTAAAAACGCCGACAAAGATGCTCAAGTAATCTTACCCACGCCACGAGGCGAGAAGTATAAACAGTCTACTGCAAAATCATTAGCTGCAGAGGGCAGGGGGCTGATTATTATCTGTCCACGTTATGAGGGTTATGACGAGCGAATTACTGAGCTAGCTGATAGACAAGTCTGCATCGGCAATTACGTACTTACTGGCGGGGAACTGCCAGCCATGATTGTTATTGACAGTGTGGTTAGGCTGATCCCCGGAGTGTTGGGCGGAGAGAATTCGCTTCTTATGGAGTCTTTCAATGATGACAAATTAATTGAGTACCCGCAGTACACGCGTCCGGAGAATTTCAATGGTCTTAGTGTACCGGAGGTTCTATTGAGCGGTAATCACGCAGAGATTGAGTCCTGGAGAAAAAAACACACAAAATTGCAATAGCCAGCTCACTGGGCTACCATAAAATATTAGAAGGGGGCAAAAAGTTAATGAAACTAAGAATATTAAACGAGTTTATTAAACCGGTCTATGCTCACTGCGACTTGCCTTGCGGTGTATACGATCCAGCCCAGGCTAAGATTGAGGCAGAGTCGGTAGTCGGCATAATGAAAAAATATGATGGCCTGAGCGAACAAGATAAAACTAGAGCAATTTTCATCAAAGAGGAGCGGGCTGAACTAGTTAAACATCATCTTTGGGTTCTCTGGAGCGATTACTTTAAACCGGAACATCTTGAGAAATATCCCAATCTACACGATTTGTTTTGGCATGCTACGAAAGCTGCTTCAGACACCAAAAGGAGTGTGGATCCACAAGTAGGTGAAAAATTACTGGAACAAATCGAGCAAATCTCTAAAATTTTTTGGGAAACCAAGAAAGCTTGAGAAAACTTTGAACGATGGTTAAGCTTCCGATAATAGTTCGGAGGGTTGAGGGCAGGAGTATGGAGCCTACTCTAAGAACCGGGAGGTTAGTTATAGCTACTCAGAAATTTGCTAGTATCGATAAGGGGATGTTAGTAATAGCAAACGTTAAATCCCGTGAAATTATTAAACGCGTTAGCGAAATTAAAGATAAGAAAGTATACCTACTTGGAGATAACCCAAACGAAAGTACTGATAGTCGTAGCCTTGGTTGGGTTGATGTGAACGCGATTCTTGGGGTTGTAATATGGCCGAGGCCAAAGTCTTAGTCTTTGGAACAGATTGGGCACGACTCTTCAGTTTCGCTTTCTGACATCAAAAGCTCAGTCGCATATTTCCAAGGTTCATAGTCATGATAACCAACCAGATCGGCGATCTTCCTTAGCCAAGAACCTACTCTGCCATAAAATTGAAGCTGCCCCCAAATTACAGCTGCCCATTTTGGTCCAGCAGGGAATACGTAAATAGGCCTTTTGGCAATATACGGTTTTGGGTCTTCGCCGGCCGCCAAACGTTTTAAATTTTCTGCTACAAACTTTCCATCTAGCACCGCAGTTTGAGCAAGCCCTGCGTAAGGAGTGTCTGCATTGTCTCCAAGTACGTAGATTCCAGGTTCGCTTTGAAGGAATTGATTGACCCTGACTCTACCATTACCAGATAACTGAAAATTATTTTTTGTGAAGAAGGGCGGATTAGCTACTCCAGCAGTCCAGATAACAGTATGGCTGAATAGGGCTTTACCATTAATTGTTAATTGATCGGCGGTTTGTGCTTGGACGGTCGTTTTTAGAAAGAGTCTTATACCAAGCTTATGCAGATGCTTGGCTACTTTCTTCGACGTTTTTTTTGGCGCCCTTGGTAGTAGCCTGGGCGATGCCTCAACCAAGTCAATATGAACTTTTTTGTTTGATAGATTGTGACCTTCTGCGATTTTGTTAACGTATCCGACCATGGATCCAGCTAGCTCGACACCAGTCGGGCCACCACCGATAACTATATAATTAAAGTCCACGTGGTTATCGTCAACCAGTTGTTTATGTAAATGGTTTTTTAAGGCTACCGCATCCTCGGTGGTTTTGATACCAAAAGCGTGCTCCTGGAGGCCCGCTATATTGAAATAATTCGTTTTAACGCCTAAGGCTAAAATGAGCCCGTCATAATGAAAGCTCTTCCCGCCAGCCGTTTTAACAAGTTGTTGATGCCTGTCAATGTCATCAACGCTGTCAATCTCAATATGGATCGGGAGACGTTCAAAGACTTGCTTTAGCGGGATTGAAGAAATAGCTTTTTTGCCGCCAGTGGCTGTGTGATAAAGAGTTGGATAATATCTAAAATCTGGGTGGTCAGATATCAGACTAACCGAAAATCTGTGATCCTTGGCGAGTTCCAGAGCTGCCTTTACGCCTGCGAAACCACCCCCAACAATGACTATATTATGACTGGCCAACTTAGTTAAATACCTGGTTAAAATGTTTACATTACGCTCATGGTAACATATCAACTGTTGCGGCGCTAAGCTTGCACCTCAATATCTAAGCTAGTAAGCTTATGTTTGTATGGAGCTATTTTTAGCTACTCTAAAACAAAAAGGCTTTGAAGGAGAAACCGACGATAGCCAAGAAACTCGCGACAAGTATAGTCACGATGCCTCTTTATTCGAACTCAAACCTGAAGTAGTAGTTTATCCGAAAAATTCAAAAGACGTTCAGCTAATAGTTGAGGCAGCCCAGGCCTGCCGTTCTGCCGGTAAGTCAGTATCTCTAACCGCCAGAAGCGCAGGAACGGATATGTCCGGTGGAGCAATTAACGATTCCGTAATAGTCGATTTTAATCGTTATTTTACAAATATTGAAAACGTTAGCTCTACATCTGCTCAAACTCAGCCGGGCGTTTTTTATAGAGATTTTGAGAAAGCAACCCTCACTAAGAATGCGCTAATGCCTAGTTTTCCAGCTTCGAGAGAACTTTGCACAATTGGAGGCATGGTTGTTAACAACTCTGGTGGTGAACTTAGCCTGAGGTACGGTAAGACAGAAAACTTCGTCGAAGAACTAAATGTTGTTCTTGCTGACGGCAAACCGTACAAGATTGGGCCACTCAATAAAACCCAACTTCATGCAAAAATCGCTCAACCTAATTTTGAGGGAAGAATTTACAAGAAGATGTATGAACTCGTTGACAAACACTACGATGAGATAAAAGAAGCAAAGCCCCATGTTAGTAAAAATTCAACCGGTTACAACCTTTGGGATGTTTGGGATAGAGAAAAGGGGATATTTGACCTTACTAAGTTATTCGTAGGGTCCCAAGGAACGCTTGGGTTTGTGACTGACATTAAAATCAAACTTGTTAAAAAAGAACCATTTTCTGGTGTCCTGGTCTGTTTTATGAAAAAAATCGATCCGCTCGGCGAGATTATTAACCTTGTTAACACTCATCACCCTGATAGCTTCGAATCGTTCGATAACTACACACTTTGGTTTTCAATTAAATTCATGCCATTTTTCAGAAAAACTATTGGATGGAAGGGGCTGGCCAAACTAGCTTTCAGTTTAATCCCGGATGGTTTGATCTTACTTAAAGGAATACCGAAGATGATTCTCCTGATCGAGTTTAGCGGCGATAGCCAAGCAGAAGTTGACAAGAAACTTCTATCAATGAAGTTTGATCTCAAGCAACATTTTAAGCTTGAAGCAACCGAAGACGATAATACGCCCGAGAAGGCCTGGAAGTTTCGCATAATGCGAAGAGAGAGCTTTAATATACTAAGAAGTAAAGTAAAAGATAAACACACAGCAGCATTTATTGATGACCTTGTCGTTCCCCCAGAGTACTTGGTTGAGTTCTTGCCCAAGCTCCGAGCGATTATCAACAAGTATAGTTTACTGGCGACAATTGCTGGACATGTTGGGGATGGCAATTTTCACGTTATTCCACTTATGAAAATTGAAGAGCCAAAAGAACGGGCTAAATTGGAGCCAGCCATGAAGGAAGTGAATTCACTTGTACTAAGCTTTGGCGGTTCTTTGTCTGGGGAACATAACGATGGTTTGGTCCGGGGGCCGTGGCTTGGACAAATGTACGGTGAAAAAATACTCGATCTATTCAGACAAGCCAAACACATTTTTGACCCCGATAATGTATTCAACCCTCATAAAAAAACCGATGCTGATTGGGCATTTAGCTCAAAACACATACGCGAGAAATTTTAGTCGCTAAACCTAAAGGTGATAATATTTGGTTATGGAAGATCTCTTAAATATTGTAGTGGTTGCCGGCACAACCAGAGTCAAGCGTGAATCGATCCATGCTGCTAAGTTAGTCGCGGAAGTTGGCCAGGGAATAGCCGGAATTAAAATAGTGTTTGTTGATCCAGTTGATTTTAAACTTCCTGGTGACGGTAATGACCCAGAAGGCAAGGACCCACGTTATAGTGAAATAACAAAGGCCGCAGATGGTTTCTTTGTTGTTACACCTGAATATAACCATAGTTTTCCTGGTAGCTTGAAGCGTCTACTCGATAGTGAATTAGAAAACTATAGCCATAAGCCCGTCGCATTGGCGGGAGCATCTAGCGGAGGTTGGGGAGGTGTTCGCGCAGTTGAATCATTGGTGCCTTCCGTCAGAGAGATGGGGCTAGTAGTGACATCTTTTAGCATCTATTTTCCAAGGGTCCAGAATTTGTTTGATGATCAAGGAAAATTACAAGACGAAAAATACAGAGCTTCAATTAAAAAAGCCTATGATGAGTTAATCTGGATGGCGAAAGCTCTAAAGCAAGCAAGGCTTGCTGGCTAAATCCCTACCCTACTGAGGAAACCTGGTTTCTGATCCCTTCGCTTACTCTACTGAGATAGACTAGTTCTTCAAGCTTGGCTGGTCGGTAGCTCTGATCAATGCCCTCTTTGTAGACTTGAAAGCCTGGAAAATGGCCGTAATTATCTGGGTTGATAGAAAAGGAAGTTGTTTGACTGTGACCATTTGGCAATCCGGTGACCCGTGTCATCTGTAATTCCCAAAGACCAGAATCAAAGTTCGAGTAGGATATAGACCAGTTGTCCCCTTCGTAGGTCGCCAGTTTGTCGTACCAATCGTACGAGCTTTTTTCGCCTGGATCACCGGGCTTTGGAACTCGACGTGTTTTTACTCCGGTTTTTGCTAGCTCCTGAAAGTCGTGGATGGTCTTGTTTTTGAGAACTGTTATTTGCTCATCAGGTAGACCGGATGCTCCGGCGGTTGGTTGATTTAAGCTGGGGTTTGTTGACTGAGGTTCCATTAATTACCAAATTTAACTTATCTTTGCCATTTTAGCATTGAACTTACGCTTCAGCTATAAATTTTCTTTTACCTAAGTTTTATTGGGTGTAGTATAAAGCTGAAAATAAAAAAGGCATTATTATGGCTCGTGGTACAGAAATGAAATTTGTTTACTGCTTTACCGGGTGTGCGGACCGAAGTAGCCCTTATTGCCCTCGTGAACCTTCAAGAACTGACTCGATCGTGAAAGTGCTAATCAGAGGAGTACATATGTTTGCCCAAGTAGATCCAAACCAAGTTCATGAAATAGAAGCTGACAATTTAGCCTCTGAAGTCTCTGCTGTACCAGAATTGATGAGTATTGATGAGATCCCTCCTGATGTCGGAACATGTATTGACGCTCATGCATCCTTGATGGGAGTTACAATTTTTAATCACCTAGTCGGTGAGGGCGAACTCAGTTAATATTTTCGCTGGCTCCTATTATCTGGTGACACACTCCGGATTGTGTAATATAATAAGGACATGAATACTGGTAAAAGTCCAGAAAATGGTTTAGTGGATGTCCCTTTTGTTAAAGTTGGGTTTCAATTTGATGGTCCAGGTGCTGCGGAATTTTTACACATGACTGAAATACATCTTCCAGCTTGTTTGCAAAGCGACCGCAGAGACGGCGAACAAGATGAGTTCGACCTGTTCATAGGCGACGAAGAAGTTGACCCTGATATGCCGAGTGGATTTGCAATAGTCAGATTTAACCCAGATGTCAGCAGAGATTTAGATAGGTGGATGATGGAGGTTGTTGGGACGGTCTTCAACTGCGCAGCAATATCACGAAACCAAGAGCTCATGCCAGTACGGGTTATAGCGATCAACGGTGCCGGTGAAACTGCACCCGTGCTTAGCGACCTTACCGAGCAAGCTCAAATGTACTGGCTGAACCGCTTGTCTGAGTTTGTTTAGATATTTTTCAAACTTATATCTAAGTGTAATTTCTCAGTACTTTGTATATATTCTGATAGGCTGCTCTTGAGAAAATGTATCTTTGTTTAGGTCTTAACTCAGGGACTCCTGAATAGTTTGTTAGAAAATAGCTTGAGCTGTTCGTGCGCGCCGGTTTGCGGTAAATGAAACCGGGCTTTTTTAAGTGCTTATCTCTTGGCGTACTTCTTCTAGACATACTTTCTCTTTAATTTTTCCAGTAACTACAGAGCTTAAAGTAAGTAGCGAGTTACGGCAGTATGTTTGGTTACAATGGACAGAGACCTAATTAGACAGTGAGTCCAAATAGTTCATATGGGCATCAGTCAGATTGAAATCAAATACTTCAGAGTTCTCGATTATGTGTTCCCTGTTTTGTGAACGTGGTATTACAATAAAGCCTTTTTGGAGAGCCCACCTGATCAATATCTGTGGGCTAGTTTTCTTGTACTGTATAGCTAATTTCTGTAACCTACTGTCTCCGAGCATCTTACCAACAGTTAGGGGGCTATATGCTTCAATTGCAATCCCGGCTTTTTCATGAAAGTCATGTACCTCGCGGTCATAGTTAAAAGGAGATAATTTTATTTGGTTTACTGCTGGAAGTGTATTAGCTATGAGCAGTACCTTTGATAGTTGATTGGGTGAAAAATTACTAACCCCAATCGACTTACATTTCCCACTGTCGTGAAGTTTCTCCATAATTTTCCAGACTTTTTTTTCAAGCCCAGGTATAGGGAAGTGAATTAGATAAAGATCAACGTAATCCAAACCCAACTTAGCTAGACTTTCATCAAGCTCCCTCGATGCGTTAGCTATGCCAGTAGGCCAAAGTTTGGTAGTGATCCAGACTTTTTCTCTAGGAATTTTGCTGTTCAATATAGCTTTACCAACTGACCGCTCATTGCGGTAGATAGTGGCTGTATCGATATGACGGTAACCTGCCTCAAGTGCCCAGGTAACTGCGTTTTCCGTGGCTTCACCCATTGGTATTTGCCAAACCCCCAAACCAAAATAGGGGATTTTGGCGTCATCTGATAGCTTAAGCTTACCCGAGACACTGGTTACTGAATCAGTCATCGTTAACATTATTGCCTTTTTATACAAATATAATCAAATGATATCCGGTTTATGTCAGGTTGATCTCAGTTGGAAATGCTTGCGGTTTACTTGTTTATTGGGCTAAACTTAAACTTAAATGGTACTTGGCAGAGGGAAGGTCAGAATCACCAAGAGAACTATACAGATAGCTTTAGGCGTGTTATGGCTATTGGACGGCGCTCTTCAGCTGCAACCCCAAATGTTTACAAGTAACTTTGCAACTCAAGTTATTGCTCCAGCTGCTCAGGGTCAGCCGCGTCTGGTAAGCGGAGTTATGCACTTCGCCATACGTGTTTTCCTACTACACCCAGCGATATTTAATTCGTTTATTGCCATAACGCAACTTGGACTAGGGGTATTGATCTTATGGAAGCGGTCCGTGAAACTTGGGCTTATTTTATCTATTGGCTGGGGACTGTTTGTTTGGTACGTGGGTGAGGGTTTAGGGGGACTTGCGAGCGGACATACATTACTACTGATGGGAGCTCCGGGGGCTGCTCTTATATATGCCATATTAGCGCTGGGAGTTATGCCGTCTAAGACAAAGCAGGCAAACGGCGATGACGCTAAACGTCCCGCTTACTGGTTAGCTGCTGTCTGGGCTTTCTTATGGATAATGGGAGCAGTATATATACTGCTGCGTGGCCAAAATTCTGTATCAGATATCAGCTCGATGATTTCAGCTAACGCCAGTAGCGTTCTCGGTTGGTTGGGATCACTAGATATACATGTCGCCAGTTGGGTTAACGGGCTCGGCACGCCAACAGCTTCGATGACAGGAATTCATATGAGTATGGCACAGATGGCTCAAATGCAAACTCAACCTGGCTCAGGTTATTGGTTCATACTCCTGATGGCAATAATCCAGATTTGCATAGGTCTTGCGGTATTTATACCGGGTTTAGCTCGCAAGCTCGCTGTCGCCGCTGGAATGTTTCTTGCGCTTATCTTCTGGTTTATTGGACAAAGTTTGGGTGGGATTTTCACTGGATTAGCTACAGACCCAAGCACCGGACCGCTTTTTATACTTCTGGGGGTAGCTATCCTCGGTAGTTTAGAATTTAAATTTGAAAAAATATACTCAAAGGGTATGCAAAGCATTGAGAGTTTCTTAACTTGATAGCTGTATACCAAACTCCAGAAAAATTTAGACTTCTAAGAAGTTCACATTAGAGCTATAGTAGAGGCAGTGGTTGTGCTTATGTCCGGAGGGAAAAACACATAGTTCCTTTTTGGAATGTATAAAGAGCTAATACCAAAAAAATTGCTTAGTTCTAAACGATGACTAAATGAGAAAGACATACAAAAAAATCCTAATCGCAGTTATAGTATTAGGCTTCTTGGCAGTTGCGGCTAATTATCTGCATCACTCCAGTATAGCTGTCTTAAATCCGAAAGGTCCAGTCGCCTACAAAGAGCGAAAGCTCATTTTTATTGCTCTGGCTCTAGCGCTGATAGTTGTTATCCCTGTCTACACACTTACGATTCTTTTCGCATGGAGATATAGGGAAACGAATACGAAGGCAAAATATAGCCCTGAGCTTGATGGTAACAAAATCGCAGAAACTATCTGGTGGTTGATACCGTCGATTATTATTACTGTTCTTGCTGTGATTGCGTGGGATTCTTCGCATCAACTCGATCCGTATAAACCGCTCAGTTCAACAACTCCCCCACTTACAATTCAGGTAGTGTCGCTTGATTGGAAATGGTTAT
Organism: Saccharimonadales bacterium (SeqCode); assembly: GCA_035510465.1. Taxonomy (GTDB): domain Bacteria; phylum Patescibacteriota; class Saccharimonadia; order Saccharimonadales; family DATKHC01; genus DATKHC01. Next base: position 19,194 of record DATKHC010000021.1, on the reverse strand, counting down.
TTATCTATCCTCAGCAGAACATTGCCTCAGTCAACCTTTTCCAGTTCCCGAAAAATACACCACTGAGTTTTGAGCTAACCTCAGACTCTGTTATGAATTCATTCTGGATTCCCCAGCTTGGTGGTCAAATGTATGTCATGCCGGGTATGTCGACTCAGTTACATTTGATGGCAAGTCAGTACGGCAGCTTTAGTGGCTCATCCGCTAATATAAGTGGCCAAGGCTTTGCTGGGATGACCTTTACTGCCAAGTCTAGCTCAAATGCTGCTTTCAACTCCTGGGTAAAAAATATTAAGGATTCTTCTAGCAAACTTAGCATGGCGCAGTACAATAAATTGCTCCAGCCAAGTGAGTACAACCCACCTTCGTATTACGCATCAGCTCAAACAGGTCTGTATAATACGATAATCGATAAGTATTTGGCTCCTGGAGGGCAAATGATGGGTATGGCGGGGATGAGCGAATGATGAATCTGTTCGCTAATTTACTCGGCAAATTGTCCTTCAATCAGTTCCCGACCGCCCCAATAACTGCAGGGGCGGCAGTCTCAATGGTATTACTAGTAGTGGGCCTAGCTGCCTTTCTAACCTACAAAAAAAGGTGGCGTTGGCTTTGGCGGGAGTGGTTAACAAATCCGGATCCTAAAAAAATTGGTGTTATGTACATCGTTGTCGCGCTCATCATGCTGGTTCGCGGAGGATCTGATGCGCTACTACTGCGGGCTCAACAAGCTACTTCTGTTGGGGCATCTCACGGAATAGTATCAGCCAATACTTTCCAACAAATATTTTCCTCTCATGGCACAATAATGATCTTTTTTGTTGCCATGGGTTTAATGTTTGGGCTAATAAATCTGATTCTTCCGATACAACTTGGTTCACGTGATGTCGCCTTTCCGTTTCTAAACCTCACCAGTTTTTGGTTGTTTGCTTCTGGCATGATACTTGTCAATCTATCGCTAATTATCGGCGATTTTTCGGCAGCTGGTTGGTTAGCTTATCCACCACTTTCTGAACTTCAGTATAGTCCCAGCGTTGGTGTTGACTATTGGATATGGAGCCTACAGATAGCGGGGATTGGAAGCTTGCTATCGGGAGTTAATTTCTTCGTAACAATTATTAAGATGCGCTGCAAAGGCATGACAATGATGAAAATGCCTATGTTTAGTTGGAGCGTTTTAGGGACCATGTTTCTAGTTATATTTGCTTTCCCAATCCTAACAGTAACCCTGACGCTGCTATATATGGATCGAACGATTGGAACGCACTTCTTCACGGCGGCTGGAGGGGGTAATTTAATGATGTACGTTAATTTGATTTGGGCCTGGGGTCATCCCGAAGTATATATTTTGATCTTGCCTGCGTTCGGTATCTATTCTGAAGTCGTGGCAACTTTTTCAAGAAAGAGACTATTTGGTTATACAACCATGGTCTGGGCAATTGGAGCTATCGTAGTCTTGTCTTTCAGCGTTTGGTTACACCACTTCTTTACGATGGGCGCGGGTGCTGACGTCAATGGCTTCTTCGGTATTATGACTATGATTATCGCGATTCCTACAGGCGTAAAAATATTCAATTGGATTGCGACCATGTTTAGAGGAAAGATTAGCTTTAAAACACCAATGTATTGGTTTCTTGGGTTTGTCGGGTTGTTTACGGTGGGCGGAGTAGCTGGTGTAGTTATGGCTGTGCCGCCGGCTGACTTTCAGCTTCATAATAGTCTATTTCTTGTAGCCCATTTTCATACCATGATAGTCGGGGGAGCCTTGTTCGGGTATTTTGCAGGTCTAAATTACTGGTTTCCAAAGATCTTTGGGTTTAAGTTAAACGAAAAACTTGGAAGATACTCTTTTTGGCTTTGGTTCATTGGGTTCCTGCTTGCCTTTGTGCCGCTGTACATACTAGGTTTGATGGGAGCTACTAGACGAATCGATCACTATAGCGTTGCCACGGGATGGCACCCGCTGTTTATAGTAGCCGGGATTGGCGCAAGCATCATTGCGCTGGGAGCAGCAATGCTTTTCTTGCAGATCGTCGTCAGTATTTTTCAAAGAAAACAAAACCTGGATACAACCGGAGACCCGTGGAATGGCAGGACGCTTGAGTGGTCAACTAGTTCCCCGGCTCCATTCTACAATTTTGCGATTGAGCCCGAGGTAAATAGCCGAGATCCGTTCTGGGAAATGAAACAAGCCCGAGCCAAGGGAGTTAAGCAGAAGAAATCAGAATACGAAGATATAATTATGCCAAAACACACGGGCGCTAGCATAATTATCGCTGGCTTCAGTTTGATACTTGGGTTTAGTGCAGTCTGGCATATTTGGTGGCTGGCAATAGTTGGACTTCTGGGCGTGATCTTAACCATAATTATTTACACAACTAGTGATAATACCGAACAAGTAATAACAGCGGATGAAGTCGAGAAGATCGAGGTTGAATTATCCCCGGGGAGGGGCTACGCATGAGTGAAGTTGCGTCAACCCACCCGGTTACAAATAGTACATTTGTGCAAAAAAAATTCGATAAAAACCTTTTTGGTTTTTGGGTATACATAATGACGGACTGTGTCTTGTTTGCAAGTCTTTTTGCTACCTACGCAGTTTTGAATAACAATACTAATGGCGGCCCAGATGGCAGGCAGCTATTTAGTCTTCCCTACATACTGACCGAAACGATTATCCTACTTACCAGTAGCTTTACGTGCGGGCTAGCAATTCTGGCGGCGCGACACAACCATAAAACCAAAGTGGTTGGTTGGTTTACGATTACATTTTTGCTAGGGCTGGCATTTTTGATTATGGAACTTGTAGAATTTACGCACCTTGCCCACACTGGTAATAGTTGGACACGGAGTGGTTTCTTGTCTTCATACTTTGCTCTAGTTGGGACACATGGACTTCACATTAGCGTTGGCTTGCTTTGGATGCTTGTTCTAATTGTAAGGGTAGCTAAATCTGGTCTTAAGTCGTCAACCATCAGAAGACTAACTATGCTTAGCCTGTTCTGGCATTTTCTGGATATCATTTGGATATTCATATTCACAATTGTTTATCTGAGAGGAGCGGTGCAGGGATGAGCGCTAAAACGTCATCGGTCGTATCTCACCACAACGCAGAGCACGGGTCGTTTAGATCATATTTCACGGGGTATATCCTCTCGGTTGTATTTACTGTCACCGCCTATTTGCTCGTAGTTCATCATGCTCTGTCGCCCAGGAACATAGTAATTTTAATAGTTGGGCTCGCCATGATCCAGTTCATCGTTCAGTTAATATTTTTCTTACATTTAGGTAAAGAATCAAAACCTCGCTGGAAGTTGTTTGTGCTAATTTTTATGATAGGAGTTATTTCAATTTTAGTTTTCGGCTCACTTTGGATAATGAATAACCTTAATTATCGACAGCAATATACGCCAGAGCAGGTTAATACTTATTTGAACAATCAAGGTGGCGGCTTTTAACACTGGTACCTTAAAAACCTATTACCGACTGACTAAGCCGGGTATTATATATGGCAATTTAATCACAGCAACGGGCGGTTTTTTGCTCGCTTCCAAAGGTCATATACATTTCCTGCTCCTGCTTGAAACCTTAATTGGTATCAGCTTAGTTATTGGATCAGGCTGCGTTTTTAATAATTATATTGACCGAGGTATTGATAAAAAGATGTCCAGAACAAGCAAGCGGGCTTTAGTAATAGGTGATTTAAGTTCACGGGCTGCCATAATTTACGGGACTGTACTTGGCATACTAGGAACACTGATATTATCTGTCTACACAAACTGGTTAACCGTTTGTATCGGTCTGATTGCCTTTTTGGTGTACGTAGTTTTTTATGGCATTTCCAAGAGACGATCAGTGCACGGAACGGTTGTTGGTAGTATTGCCGGAGCGGCGCCTATAACTGCCGGTTACTGTGCGGTGACGGGTCAGTTCAACGGCGCGGCTGTCATACTATTCCTGATTCTAGTCTTATGGCAGATGCCTCATTTCTACTCAATCGCTATGTACCGCTTCGATGATTACAAAAATGCTGGGCTTCCTGTGCTGCCTGTAAAGAAAGGCATGTACGCAACTAAGTTACGAATTATCATCTATATTATTGCCTACGCGGTTGCGGTCAGCCTCCTGAGCATCTTTGGCTATGCTGGATATAGTTACCTGGTAGTAACTCTAGCTTTCGCTCTTGTTTGGCTCTGGCTGGGCTTAAAGGGCTTTAGGACTAGCAACGATAAGCTCTGGGCACGAAGAATGTTCTTCTTCTCACTCATAGTGATCATAGCTCTGCCCGTAATGCTGTCTCTAAATGCCTACCTATCGTAACTGACTAGGGTCTGCTGAGCATGCTTTTAGTCCAATGATCAGCTATAGTATGTAGGATTGTGAACACACTAGACCTATCATCGGTTCTAAATTTACCTAATTTGGTTGAAGACGAGAAAAAAGTTGAGACAGCGTTTCTGCAAGTGCTTGATACCTCTAACCCAACTTTCAAAAAACTAGGGACCCATTATACAAAGGCCAAGTCCAAGCGACTAAGATCTGCTCTTGTTATGGTTTCAGCTGGGGTTACGGGAGCGGATATTGATGATAAAGTGATCGCAGCTGGCACGTCCATCGAGTTAGTTCATTTAAGTAGTTTAGTCCATGACGACATAATGGACGGCTCATCGGTTCGGCGAGGCATTCCCACTGCCAATGCCCTAGAGGGAGACAGCCAAGCAATATTATTTGGCGATTTTTTGCTGGCTTGTGCATACAGAGCAGCCAATGGGATTAACCCTGAATCCGTTGAGTTGATTTCAAAAACAATAATTGAGCTATGTGATGGCCAAAGCCGGGAACTTAAAGACCTTTACAATACGAGTCGTTCTACGGCCTCTTTGTTTAAGGCTATAACCGGCAAAACGGCTTCTTTAATTAGCGCCTCGGTTAGTATTGGTGCAATTAGCTCAAAAAAAGACGAAAACGTCGTAGATGCACTTAATGAGTTCGGGCGTGACTTTGGAATAATGTTCCAGTTAATAGACGATTTACAGGACTTTATATCCAATCAGGAATTACTTGGCAAACCTGTCATGAGAGATGTGGTTGAAGGTAACTATAATCATCCCGTAATTGCTAGCTTAGCTAACGCCGAAAGTGATTTGCTGAGGTCGCTTCTTAGCAAGAAGCGCGAAGTTGATGCAGGCGAAGTGGTTAATCAAATTATAAAACTGGGTGGTTTTGGCTCGACGATTGCGCTTATCAAGCAGTATTGCGTGTCGGCTGAGGGGAGACTTAAAAAATTAAAAAAATCTGCTTCGGTTGATGCACTAGCAAACTTACCAAGATTTTATATGAATTGGTCTACTTCCAAGTTGACTGACAAGAAATACAGATATTTAGTAGATGAGTTTCCGGTATAAAAAGTCTTAAGAAGAGTCTTCCTACAGGGTTTTCAAGGTTGCCACGATGCTTTTTGCGTCTGCGTAGGCTGCTTCGTTCTCTGAGTGAGCCATCTTTAGTTGAGCCGCGTCACCGGATAGAATAGTTTGATCAGTATCGTAATCAGAGGGTTGCAGTGGTAGTACTTTTGTTTCCATAGCACTCGAAATGGCTTGAGCATTTGCTATCTGGGTTGTCATGTCAGTCAAGGTTGCTGTGACACTAGTAGTATCCTTACCGTTAGTTTTCTCGGTATTTATCTCAATTGTTAACGATTGAGCAAGACTCGATAATTTTGCCTCAGTTATCTGTTGGTCGTCAGCTGTTTTGGTCAGTTCAACTTTAGGCACAACCAGTGCGTAAACTCGGTATTCCGTAAAAATACTTGTAGCATCGGTTCCAGCAGCAGTTAGAGTTGTATCGGCATCTAACTGAGTCTTTAAGCTGGTTAAACCTGTAATTTCAGTATTAACTTCTGCTGACAAAGTTGTTTTATCGGTTGCTGATATTTTGGTTGATGAGCTAATTTTTCTACTCAAAGTACCTAGTGTCGTAAGTCGGCGTGTAATCTCTTGATTACCTTTGCTTATGATATTTGTAAGGTGTTGGGCCTGCTGAGTGGCAGTTAGGGTAGTGGTGGTAGTACTGCCGGATGTGCTGGTGCTGTTTGTCGTGGTGCTTGTTAGGGCACTACTAATCCCCAAATCTAAACCTAGAGTTAGTAGGCTTGCAACCGTAATGATGATTGCGGCTGGAGCCAATTGGTAACGTCGATTTATTCTTCGTAGATAATTTTTTATCATAGAGAAATCTTAATATCTTTTCCTTTATATTTCCTTAAGATTATGGCCTAATTAATTTGTAGGAACCGTTATCTCATTTTGTTGATCATTAATCGCTTGATTGGTTGCAGTTTGATCGGAATTTTCTGTGTTCAGGGATTGATTGATGCTATCAAGTTGCTCATCCGAGGTAGCAGCTTGTGCTGTTTGCGTGGTGCTCTTGATAGGTTGGGTAGTAACTGTTTTAGGGGCTGAAGCAACTGGCTTAGGCTTGCCTTTGACGAGCAGATAAGCGTCCGCTGCGACGAAGCCTACTACTAGTACTGCCAGTAAAATGACAACTAGACTGCTACCCTTTTGATCTCTTAAGTTCATGCTTAACCATTATAGGCTTATCGTTTATTTTTAAGCAACCTTAGCGTCACGCCAGAAAGCAACGTAATTTGAGAAGTCTTTTTTGACTGTATCAATTGCGCTTGGCTTGGGGTGAGGGTAACTCCAAGCGTTATCCTCACTTTTCATATCACCACTAACCAGGTTGAAATATTGACAGACGCCCTTCCATGGACAGGTGTAGGGTGTATCGCTTTTTTCCAAAAACTCACTTTTAACTGAGTCAGGAGGGAAGTACCAATTTCCTTCGATGTATATAAGTTGGTCTTTATCTGCTTCTGCGATAACTATATCGTTCCAAACTACTTTCATATGTCCCCCTTCTTAGTTACAAACCTTAAGTTTTTTTCGCTAAACCAGACGGCCACCAGTTCCACTTTCCGAGTAGAACTGCTATAGAAGGCACAAACAAAGTACGGACAAAGAAAGTATCAAGCAATATCCCAAAAGCTATCGAAAAGCCAATTTGCTGTACTTCCGAACCGCCAGCGCCACCACCTCCAACAATTCCTAAAACGCCAAAGGTACCAGCCAGGATTAATCCAGCAGATGTAACTGTCGTGCCCGTCACGCCTATAGCTTTAGTTATGGCATCTCGAAGATGAACTTTACCGTGAGCTTCTTCCCGGATTCGGCTCATGACAAGTATATTGTAGTCTTCACCTAAGGCCATGCAGAAAATGAATAGTAGGAAGGGAAGTATAAAGCTTAGTCCAGTACTATTCTTAGTTAGATGTACGAAAACTAGGTTCGCGAAGCCAAGGGTCGCTAAATATGAGAACCCAACGGTTAATATGAGGTACCAAGGCGCAACCAAACTTTTAAGCAATATTGCTAGGATGATGGCAATAATTATTAGTACAACCGGGACTATTTTATACAAATCGTCTGCTGATATGTGGCTAATATCATAGATGAAGGTATCTTGGCTAACTACGCCGTTGTCTTCTGATCTTACGCTACTAGCTACACTACTAAGTTCATTTCGAACAGATGGGGTGGCTGAGGCAGCAGCCGTAGAGCCTGATGGACCAGCAGTTAACAGGGCGTAGAACAGTACAGTTTTCCCGTCAGGGCTAATAAATTGGGCTGTGGAACGGTAGGCTTGGTACAGAGCGGGTGAGACGGATAGAGTAGCGGGTTGTATGGGGGGCAACAAGCCTGGTGGGCCAAGCTCTTTGTACAGACCAGGAATCTCTGTTGCGCTCAATTTTGCTCCCCCAACGTCTACGGGCCCCTCAATGGATTCAAAAACTGGTGATGAGGATAGCTTTTGTTGTGCGCTTGCGACTTCACTAAAATTATTCCAAACAGGCTGGGCAAACTTTAAGACCAATTCTGAGGGGTTATTGTTTGCAGCCGGGAAATGCTCAGCAATTATTTGGGAACCGATAGCAGAGTCACTTTTTGCTGGTGGTCCGCTATTGTTAAAACCGCCTGTCTTATAACCAATCAGGCCAAACATCAAAGAGCCTAGTATTAAGATACCTACAAATAATGTTATTACCGGATGTGTGATTACTCTCTCAGCTACTCGTCCCCAGAGCCCTACCTTCTGTTGCTTAACTGGTCGATTCTTTACTGGCCAGAAAGCCGCTCTGCCAAAAACCGTAAGAAGGGCTGGTAGTAGAGTAAGGCCAGCTAGGAGCAGGACTCCAATGCCAATAGCTAGCGCCGGTCCAAGGCCCTTGTAAAAGCCAAAAGAGGCCAGCAGCAAACTAAGTAGAGCTGCCGAAACCGTCAAAGCTGAGAAGGTTATAACTTTACCAACCCGAGATAAGGCTTGGACAACAGCTTCTTTGGGCTCATAACCTTTCCTTAATTCTTCTCGTACTCTAAAGACCAGGAATATTCCATAATCCGTTCCCGCACCAAGCAATAAAACTATCAGCAGTAGTTGAGTTATTGGTGAGACTTGAACACCAATTTTAGTTGATTCTGCGATGATAGGGCTGGCCAGAACAAGGGATAAACCGGCAGGTATCAGGGTTATTAGAGGTGCAAGCACTGACTTGTAAACCAAAAATAGCAAGATGACAATGAATAAGAGTATGAAAATTTGCGTATTATTTCTGGTGGAGTTGTTCGTGTTATTCGAATCTACGTCTTCGGCCAAAGATCCGGTTAAATGAAAGCTCAGATCGGCTGGGGCTTGGGCTGAGGGGAACAGGTTCCGAATCCCACTAACCATGTTTTGACTACCAGCGCCAAAACCGGAACTGGATGAGCCGACCAAAATCTCCTGTACTTCACCGTCTTTTGACGTTGCTTCCTCTTTCACTAGACTAACATTGGGTAGCACTTTAACTTTGGCTTCTAACCGAGAAATAGCTAGATTGTCTTGGGAAGTCAAGGGTCCGGAAGAATTTGAAGCAACAATTATGGATGTTACAGAGGTATTATTACCCTGAAATGGCGTTGTGAGTTTAGAAGCGTTTTCACTTGGACTTGAAGCTGGTAAAAAAGCGGAATTGTTTGACGTAGTAACACTGCTCAAAGAGGGTAAGACTTTGACAGCAACAGGAATGCCAATAACCCAAACAACGATGATTATCCACCTAAACCTTACTGAAAATTCTGCAATTTTTTTGAACATTTGGTCTACCTACTATATCGGTTTTTGAGTAGTCCTTACAAATTTATGTAGTTCTAAGCCCTAAACTTGTTTTTAACAGCGGGTTCTTAGTCTTTTCCAAATTTGTCTTCTTTCTTTTTCACTTGTGCCTCCCCAGATTCCGTGCTCTTCTCTGTTGGCTATAGCGAAGTCTAGACATTCCATTTGAACCGCACATTGTCCGCATATTCTTTTGGCAGATTCAATAGCAATGTCATCTTTTTGGAAAAAAACTTCAGGATCTATATCACGGCAAGCAGCATCGCTTCTCCAGCCACCTTCAGCAAAGCTACCTCCAACTATCTGTATTCTTAGTTCTCTCCAACCTACACCCTTAGGCGAAGGATTAGACGAAGAGCTATTCTCCGCAGAATCACTCGGTTGATTGGGAGAGGTCCCACCGTCTGCCATCGGGGCTTGATTAGCAAATTGCTCTGTCATAATGTTATTTAGGAAATTATATCCTAATTTTTGCAAGTTATAAACCTTGCAATTAGGGGCCAAACACTACTCTGTCCAATACCTTTATCCTATAATTGAGTTATGGCGACAGAAGATGGATTAGTTGATACTGACCCTTCTCAAGAAAAAGGGCTCAGAGACGACATCACAACAATCCTTGCTGAAAAAGCGGACATTTGTAGAGTGCTGCCTGAGGATTCAGATCCTAGACAGGAAACAGCAGTTCTTATAGCAGGACTGGTAAAAAGGGGAGAGGGTTTATTCGCTGATGAATACAGAAGGCGAGCGGAGATCTGGCAAAGGGTTAGCGGAACGCTAGTGGTGCTGCAATGCTATGCTGGCGGCGCAGGTCATGCTATGACGTCGTTTGAGATAACACCCAACGCCGTTACTGTCGTAAGCGAAGGAGCTAGACCTATTGACGCCAAACTTGTTGGTAGGCTGAGAAGGATACTCGGTAATACTGCTTGGGGTTCAGCAATAACAAACTCTGTCGCTAACAATAATGCTAGAAAACTATAGACACCAATCTATCACCGGAAAGTTTACATCTGCGCTTCGTCTAAGAGTCTGTTAGATTCATCTATTAGACTGACAATGATTTGGGCGGTCAGTCGGAAATTAAGAGGATCATGGCCTTCAGGGGTGCTGCCAAGGTCGAATATTAAGTACATACAACGATCAATTGCGGCAGTTGTGGTATATCGATCAGTTAGGTCGAAAAACTCTAGTTGTCTTCCATCTTCTTCAACAGCAAAACGATTTATAAGGGTTGTCACCTGATTTCCGAGTTTGTTAATCATATACTGGAACTGATGATTCTGTGCAGCTAACTTTCCTCTTAGAGCTTGAACGATAGCTGCATTTCTCCAGCCAGCATCGCTTGCTTCTACAACGAGTCTGTTGAAACAGTCATAAGCTAAGCGAACAAGCGTTTCGGGTGTTTTCACCGATAGTGCCTTATCACCAAAGACTGAAGAAGGTAGCTCTATCTCAAGTCGTTCAAGCACCGAAGCGAGCAGGGTGGGGTTTTTTTGTTCAATCTCAGGACCAAGCACATATGTACCAAGAGCCTCCATGGGATGAGGTTTATTCACGCAATAAGAGTAAATATCTGCCCAGAATGTTTCTTCTTGTGGAGCCTCTTCATCATAAACTCTTAAGCCTTGCGAAGCGCCAGCTGAGTTCTTGGTTAATCCTTTAAGTCGGACTATCCATGAAAAAAACCTCCCTTGGTGAAAATCTCCACGTGATCGGTCGCTAATTCTCTCAGAATAGTCGAGAATAGCGGCCTTAGCCGCTTTAATATCTTCCGGGGGTTGGTTGGCAAAAAGTATAGAAAAACTTTGATTAACAGCATCGGTAAAGGCGCCTGGGCCGTTCTCAAGGCCCTGCCAATCTACCCAATTATCTTGATGAGATGTTACGACCCTCGCGTAGTCTACGGCACTCATGCCGGGGCGGAGTGTTACGCCATCGATTAATTGAGCTAAGCGCTCTGGTGGCGTCTGACCTGAACCTGTCTCATGATCTGACATAAACATATACTATGATACGAAACCCAAAAGAAGCAAGTTCAGTGCGTGCTCGTAAATTACTTGGTCTGTCTGATTTCAGGAAGAGGTTACCGAAACTTCAGCCGAAATAGGGCCCGCACCAGCCGAATTAACTGCTGCTATAACGTAGTAGTAAGTGGTATCTTTGTGGTCCGTGCTGTTTTTGAATGAACACGATGCTAAGGTACAGTTAACGGTCTTGATAAGTTTTTCTTTGCCTGGCTTAGTGCCACGATAAATTTTATAGGAAGTGACTGACGCTCCTCCATCGCTATTTGGTGCATGCCAATTAAGTGTAATGACAGATTTTTTGTCGGGTGTAGCCGTAACTTGTTGCGGTGCCCCTGGCGGGGTTATTGTGCCGTTTAAGAGTTGTAGGGCTTGCTGCCAAGTAAAGACAACGTCGGAGGGTGTGCCGCCACATGCCCCAACAAGTATTGCTGCATACGTCGAAAGTATTGACGAAGAAGCAGAGCCAGACGTATAGCCTGTCCCCATATATGTACTTGGGTTATTCGTGCAATTCTGACTATATAGGGAACTTCCAAGTATGACATCGCGGTGACCCCAGCAACCGGCTTCTCCGGCGTAGGTACAATCACCATTAATGCCTCCCGGGCCGTCGTCGTACATCCAGTAATAGTCTGAACCTAGTGGGTTATTGGTCCCTCCGGCAAAAATTGAAGCCCAAGCCACAACTTGTACGTTACCAGTTAGGTTGCTACTAAGTATTGGGTCTGTGTTATCACTAGCTCCTGTTTGAGCGACGCCGTTAAGTTGAGTTGTTAGGGCTGTTATTGGCGTTAACCCTCTGTCCACCCTCTCTATATTGATAGTTACAAATATTTGTTCTTCCGGGGTCAGACTTTGGAAGGCGTTTAAATTAAAAGATAGTGGAGGTAGTGATTCCAGAACATTTAGGGTATTGTCGGTGGCACTCAAGACGTTGTTGTTACATGTCGAAGTGTTGCTGTAGATATAGTAAGGACAATCTCCATCACCATTAAAATTCGGATTAGGCGGTAAACTCTCGGACGGGTTGTCGGGAGGTAGAATCCCTCCAGTTGCTTGCTGGGCGGACTCTGCGACTTGCGGTACGGCTGTGGACGGCTGATTAGCTGCGGGGTTAGTCTGAAAGTCTGCCCTACCAATATCTAGATCGTTTACAGCAATATACTCGGGAGTAGCGGCATGACTATTGTAGATCACGTGGATGGCTGTAGCTGTTAAGAGTCCGATAACTATAACCGGTAGGATCCAGTGAGCCCAGCCTTTTTCATCCAATTTTCTATATTTCATTTTAATTTTTTGTTTAACAGTTAAGTTTATTTTGTTAAACTAAATATTAATCGAAGACGGCCTAACAAACAAGTCTCTACGGCACATCAAGCGCTTTTGCTATTACACTCGTTTATATAAAGTCCGAGGGCTGAATTTGATCCAGTGCCAGCAGACGAGATTCAATAACGTGCGCCTCGATGGTCATATCCCTGCGTTCCATATCGGTAGGACAATCAACTCCAAGGATGCCAGTTTTTATCTCGGCAGTAGCAAAGCTTATATCGGGTAGTCCATTATCTCTAAGCCATCCAAGGACCCTGACGGTTGCTTGCTCGAGTACGAACTCGCCAGTGAGAATATGGGGTGGCCCTACCCAAAGTAATCCAATTTCAGTGAATGTTTTATCGCCTTCGTGTCTGTGATCGAGACGTGGCCCCAAGCCTTCGATAAGCCTAGGCGGTCTACCAATAATTGTGTGTGAAAGGTTTCTAGTCATACAGTATTGCTGAAGATCCAAAACCCTGATGTCTTCGAAAGAAAAGGTGACAGCACAAACCGTCCTTGGTTGGCTGTCTTCTTCGGCTTCATCTGGTGCTGCTTCCATACTTATAGATTTTTCTAAGAGGATAGTTTAAACAAAATAGTTAATCGATTAGGCTATTTTTACCTTTTCTTATGTGTTCCTGTCGTGGTTGATTTGGGTAATTTATATCATCAAAAATTACAAATTTCTCAGGTGTAAATTTATATAACTTGTGATCTGTCTTGCCGGAGCAATAATCATCGACCCATTGATCGCCACGATTAAACTTTTTGGCGTATAGCTTAGCAATGTCTCTGGACTTCTCGCTTGAAGGAACATGCTCGGCGCTGCCTTCGGCTTGTACACCAACAACTTTTTCTCCCAAAACAAATTTAACAGGGATAGCTACAGCTACCCTATTGTTATCGTCTATTTCCCTACTGTGCCTCCTAGTAGGCAAACTTAACCAATATAGATTCAGTTCGTTATCAGCAACGTAATAGACGGTGCAGCACCAAGGTTGACCATTACTGGATGTTGCAAGCTGCATCATATACTGATTTTTAACGTAGTTATTAATCAATTCGTCTATTTTCATAGACCTTATAGTATCAAAATCCGACTTTTTTACTTATTTCTAGCACAATCAACCTAGTGCACGAAAAGTAGTCATGCTAATCTGGGCTCATGAAGGCGTATAAAACAGTGAAGGTTTTTACGGATCGTTTTCCGCTTATTGGCCCAATCATGTGGATGTTAAGTGTCCAGTACTTTCTTACTCAAATATTTGTTGCTAGGGCTTGGCACCCTGGGTATAGTTTGCTCCAAAACACAATCAGTGACCTCGGTAACACATCTTGTGGGATTTACGCCGGACACTATGTCTGCTCGCCGCTTCATAGCTGGATGAACGCGTCTTTTATAATACTTGGAAGCTTTATGGCCCTTGGTTCACTTCTTATTTATCAAGAATTCAGGGAAAGGGAAGGAACATTGATAGGGTTTAGTTTGATGGCTATTGCTGGAGTAGGCACAATCATAGTTGGTTTATTCCCCGAGAATACTGACGCGACACTTCATATTATTGGGGCCACGCTGCCGTTTTTATTTGGAAATATTGGATTGGTTATAGTAGGACTCAAGTTGTTTGTTTCTAAAAACTTAAACTACTACACTTTGTTTTCAGGAATTTTTTCACTGGTGGCACTGGCTTTCTTTGTTTCTCACAGATACCTTGGCCTGGGGATTGGTGGTATGGAAAGGTTGACAGCCTATCCGCAGACTATTTGGTTGATAGTTTTTGGTATATATATGTCAAAAAACCATATCCTCAAACATCTTAGAGCCCATTCCCGTAAGAATTCTTTACTGAAGTCTAAAATATGATAGAGTATTGCATATTGTGAGCAGGTTAGAAGTATATAACGCACGAACTCATGCTTTTCGAACAGCTGATAGATTTGCGGTTCTTGATTTGCAAGACTATTACAAAAGCAAATCGTTGCCCGGCGGTAAAGATGTTTTTGCTCGCCTTCGGGTATACGGGTTAACCCAAGCTTTAACCGATACAGCGCGCTATTTAAATAACCATGAACATATCTTTTATCTCGCTATTCCTAATTCTGTAGTTGATTTTAAAGAAATTGCCGACTCAGATTTACCAATAAGACCGGTGGTAGACATTAGCAGACCCCCGACAGCCGAATTGACTGGTAGCCGTGGCTGGGAAAGACAGCACATCGAAGAAGCGATTGGCGCGGACTGTGTTGGAGTCCTGGTCAATCTCGAAAACTCACAATTAGCAGATGAATTCGGCGGAGAACATCCTTTTTTCAGGATTTCCCATGCTCCGCATGCCCAAATTCCAAGAAGCTAGTCTTTCTTCTGACGGTAAACACTTACTCTCGGCATAACCCAGACAGTCACAATAAGTGCTAGAAGCACTGCAAAACCACACATTATCGAAGGTATTCCGTTTAAGGTCGCTCTATCTATTAGATTAACGGTTGTTGTAGGTATCAAAAAGGCGGCGTAGCCCAAAGCAAATCCATAAAGCGCTTCTTTTTGTTTCCTCTCGGTCGAGCGCTTAGCAAAAACTAGACTCATTAGCATACCTATAATTACCCAGCCATAGTAATAGAGCGCATAAAGCCATGTTAGGCTGGTATTTACTTGAAAGATTACATAATTGCCTAGGCAAGCATTTCCTGTTAATGAGTTGGCCGATAAAGCGAAGTATAAGACAAAGGCCGCCGCACTAAGGTAACCCAAATATACAAGCAAGCTATTTTTCTTACCCACTATTGTGTTAATGATGTGAATACCAAGGGGAGGCAGGAGAGTGATTGCCACGTATCCTATGTGTGACCATTGAACCAAAGCAGAAGAGCCTCTGCAAACCCGGTATTCTGCAAGCTGGAATGATGCTAGCAGTAGCAGTAATAGTGAGACTAGCCTGGATAATTTGTTAAATTTATAGCGCAACAAAATATATATAAGAAAAGAGAGCTCTATCACGCATGTAGCAATCATTGCTGCTGGCGAAAAACAACCAATACTACCTCGGTATCTACTGAACATAAGAATTATTCCACCCGCACTAGCTTATCATTATCAGTAGGATGTCTTTAAAAAAACATAAACTCTACCAGTCACTTCTAGATTCGATATAGGGATAATGCGTGATAACATACAAATATGAATGATACCTATAAGACACAGGTGCGGGGTTTACTAAAAAAAGCTGGGATAAAAATTAATGGTAAAAATGATTGGGATATCCAGGTCCATAACGAGAAACTATACCGCCGGGCCCTGGCTCACGGCTCCCTGGGTGTTGGTGAAGCCTATATGGATAAATGGTGGGACGCCACAGATCTCGAGGAGTTGTTTAAGCGGGCTCTTAGACTTAACCTTCACACCGACCTAACCAGCATGAACAAGGTACATATACTCAAGAACGTGGCTCTCGCGAAACTAGCTAACTCACAATCAATTACCAGATCCTTCAAAAACGTTCATCATCATTACGATTTAGGGAATGATTTATATGAAACGATGCTCGGTAGCACAATGACTTATAGCTGTGCCTATTGGGCTAATGCAAAAACGCTTGATGAGGCTCAAACTGCCAAGTTGGATTTGATCTGTAAAAAGCTAAAACTGAAGCGAGGCATGCGGGTTTTAGACATAGGTTGTGGCTGGGGCAGTTTCGTTCACTATGCAGCTAAACATTACGGAGTCACCTGTGTTGGCAATACATTATCAGAAGAACAGGCGGAGTATGCCAGAAAATTGGTGGAAGGCCAAAAGGTTAAGATTTTAGTGAAAGACTATAGGGAACTAAAGGAAAAACCGTTTGATCGGATTGTCTCAATTGGTATGTTTGAACATGTTGGCCCCAGAAACTACAAAACCTTTATGAAGACCTGCGATAAATTACTCAAAGATGACGGCATGATGCTTCTTCATACGATAGGGGGCAATGCGAGGAGTAATTCAAATGACCTGTGGATTGAAAAATATATTTTCCCAGGAGGAATCCTGCCCTCGATCCAAGGCATAGCAGAAGCGATTGAAAAGATTTTTATTATGGAGGATTGGCATAATTTCGGGACAGATTACGCAAAAACCCTACAGGCATGGTGGAAGAACTTCAGTAAAGGCTATAAATTCCTTGACCATAAGCGCTACGACGAAAGGTTTTATCGGATGTGGAAGTTCTATCTGCTCGCTTGTGCTGCCAACTTTTCTACTCGCGGCATTGAACTATGGCAAATAGTACTCAGCAAAAAGGTTGCTGAGTTAGAATACAAACCAGTTAGATAGATGAGCTTTATTATTCTCTAGGGCTTGTAGTGATGACACAGCGGATACTGTCGTTACAAGAATAGTTAGAAGGATCAGCCTTATACAGGATCGATAGTAGCGACACACTAAGACTAAGTACTACTAGCGCGACTGCCCCATTAAGCAGGAACAAACCTTGTCGGATAGATTTGTTTTTAACATACCCAAACAAACTAACCAGCGCCAATACCAGAAGCAGTATCACGCCCCAAAATTGCAGGAATGAAAAACTTATATATTTACCGTCTACATTTTGTTTAGCTAACGCGACAATAAATACCATAATATATGACACGCACGCGACCAGTGGTGGAGCTAGAAAAATTTCTTGATATGTTTGTTTCTTTGATTTTGTTTTTGATTTAGATTTAGTTGCCATGCGGGTTATTGTAAACCATAACCATTATCTCTGCCAATATATCATTTTCCCTCGAGGCACTTATTCGGTCGGCTAAACCTATAACTGGAGTGTGACTACTATGGCCTAGTTCAGTTTAAATGATTCAAATGAAGATAGTACTTGTTTAAATATCGATGAGTTTTGCCAAATACCGGTAGTGATACTCAGAGGGGTTTGGCCAGAGCCCGTGCAGCTCTGCGTACTACACTGATAGAAATTTGCGCTAATAATCGGATCTAACCCATTAAAGTAACCAGCATTTAATGACGTACCCTGAGTATTAGATAAATTGCCGGTAATTATTACTTCCTCAAAAGCACCACTCGCGCTCGATCCATTCGAGAAGTGGATATAACTTAAGTAAGGGTACTGGTCCTGATTAGCGGTTGGGGCTGTGTATGCGATCTGGGTTGAAGTAAGAGCCTCAACCGGAGAATTGGAATTTAGCTCATTTATGGTGGAGTTACCTGATCTTACTTGAATAACTACCTCGCCGGTTACACTTTTGTTGTCGGCATTTGTAATGGTCGCAAGAGGAGACGTAACCGTAATTGTGTGATCATCGGGATTATCGTTTGTAGGAGGAGTGACGGACCAATTAGAAGGGTAGGAGAAGCTTAAGTTTAGGTCCTGACCGTTTGATACGTACTGAGTAGTTGTGGTCTGAGTTGACGTAGATGTCGGTAAGACAGCCTGAGTTTGCGTCTTCTTGGACGACGTAGTTTTATGATCTTTACGGTACGAGTAGGCTAAGATCAGGCCTCCGATTATAACAATTGCAATAACCGATATGATGACGATTCTCGGTAGAAGCCTTTTCATTTTAGATTGGTTTTTCTTTTGCTTAAGCAGAGAATAATCAAGCCTTTCGTCAAACTTAGAGTTCTTTGAGTTTTTCATGGCAAAAATATTATATTAGTTGTACTTCGATTATACGCTGAATATTCTCTAAGGTTGCCCCTTAACTAAGACTTAAAAGCTAAACCGATGAGGTAACCAGCAATCGCTGCGCCCATGCCGATTATGACCATTTGAACTGCGCTTTTTATCGGCTTACCCAGTGTTTTATTTGCCTTAAATACGCCAATACCTGCCAAGACAATCACGGAAAGTACCAATGCGACCACTAAAGCCGGGTGAACTTTTAGAAAAAAGAACGGAATGAGAGGCAATATGGCTCCACTAAAGGTGGCTACTCCGACTATGGCCGTGTAGGTGTAAACATCATGCTTAACAACTGGCAGTAAATCAAGCTCTTCTCTCATCATTGTGTCTATCCAAAGCTCATGATCTGAGGTTATGTGATTGACGATGTCATCAAGTAATTTACCGTCAAACCCTTTGGCCGCATAGATATCGACAACCTCCTGTCTTTCAGTCTCTGGCACTTCCTTTACTTCCTTAATTTCCCGTTCTCTCTCGGCTGCATAATGGTCACGATCAGCCATTCTGGAGGTGTAGGCGACAGTCGCCATCGATAGGGTTTCAGCGAAGATTGTTGCTAGTCTTCCACAACAATAATTTTCGTAGAACTAGTCGCGGCTGCAAGTCCAAGCAATAATCCAAGTATGCTGACTAGGCCATCCTGGCCGCCAAGAATAACCTCGGATAACTTATTGCCTTTAGTGTGAGGCTCATGCATAACTGCTTTAAGCATACCAAAATATGTGGAATCTAAAATTCCAACTATCTTGCGTAAGCTTTGGCAGGCAGTAACTCAACAGCGTCTGGTTTAAATGCCTGAAATTGTTCAAGCATAGTATCATCTGCAAGGTCGAGCCCGCCACATATAGGACACTTGTATCTACTGTAGCATTCTCAAAGCCGGTTAGGCTTTGAAGGTATTCAATTGGCGTCTTCATGCCCAGCATTGAGTGTGGTCGGTAGAAGTTGTAGTCCCAACAATCTTC
>DATKHC010000020.1:0-41899 GCA_035510465.1 Saccharimonadales bacterium (SeqCode) | reverse complement strand
ATGGATTGTTAGAATAGCTCATACGGCTGTTCTCCTGTTTAGATTTAGTAGTCTCATACAGTGTAGAACAGCCGCACTTTGGATGTTGCAGAGCTAGTGAGCCCTTACGTACTAGTTGTAAATGTACCTTAGATATGTTATAAATAACAGATATGCGTTACATATTGAGCGTTATTGGAGTTATTGTTTTTGTGGTTGTTATTATTGTCCTAATCGCGACCTCTTCTTCGAAGAAGCCAAATGGCCACTCAATTGACATAACTAACTATAACTATTCGAGCAGTTCTGTTTCACAGACGACCGATGGACCCCTTGTCGGGGAGGACCAACGACAGGCTATTAAAATTCAGATATCTCAAGCTGAACGTGTGATTTATATTTTAAATGGCTATGAGCAAAATATATCGGGTACTGAAGCCTACGCGAATACACCAGCAGCATATCAGGCTTTCTTGGGAGCATTGGATACTTATGGTTTCACGAAATCTAGAACTACTACAGAAACTAACATAGAGGGTACCTGCCCACTAGGCAACACTTATATTTACGAACTAAACAATGGTTCGGGTGATATATCTGACCTTTGGTCTACCTCGTGTTCACTAAAAGACGGTACGTTTTTCGGGGATGGCCCGTTACTTCGACAGTTGTTTCAGCTGCAAATTCCAAACTACGAAAGCTTTACGACCAACGTAGTGCTTTCTGTCCCAACTGAGTAATTAATCTACTTGGCCAATCCTAATTAAGAAACGCTTGTCTGTTTTACAGACTTTTTTTAGATCAGTTAGCATAAATCTTAAACTGCCGGCTAGGCCAGCTGAAGATACGATGATAATAATTTGTCTGGGCTGCACAAGTATGTTGCTCGGTGAGTCGAAGTGCTTGTAAATGAAATCCTTAATAATTTTTATCTCATCAGGTTCTATAATTTTCTTGTTCGCCAGGATTGTTTTTATATCGTCCATATTGGCTAATTATAGCTGATACAATATGAGCTTACGATGCCAGAGCTGCCAGAAGTGGAGACAATAAAAAAAGGCCTTGAGGTCTTGCTGCCTGGGAAGGTGGTGGGACATGTCGTGTCCGATTGGCCCAAAAGTTTCCCGAACGACAAACAAACGGTTGATAATTTCCTTGTTAACTCGTCAATTAAGGTTGTGCGCCGGCGGGGGAAAGCTATTCTAATCGACCTGAGTTCGGGCTATAGCTTAGCTATTCACCTTAAAATGACGGGTCAATTAGTCTATAAAGATACTAGTAACCGCTTTGGCGGCGGCCACCCAACCGGAAGTCTAATCGGACGCTTACCAGATAAATCGACTCGTGTAACTATAGACTTTAAAGATAAATCAAAACTATTTTTCAACGATCAACGAAAATTTGGTTGGGTGAGGCTACTGCCTACAACTGAAATTACAAATCTAGCATTCTTCAAAAAAATTGGCCCAGAACCCTTGGAAGCGAACTTTACGGATAAGTTATTTTCAGTCCAGCTAAAAAGGAGACCGAACAGTCAAATTAAAGCAGCTCTACTTGATCAAACAGTCATTGCCGGAATAGGTAATATTTATGCCGATGAGAGCCTTTGGTTGGCAAAGATTCACCCTGCAGAGAGAGTAAAAAATCTTACCCCCACCAAGATAAAAAAAATGCACACCTCAATAATAGAAGTACTGAATGCGAGTATAAAAAACGGTGGGTCAACAGATAGAAATTATGTCGACGCCGAAGGTAATAAAGGTAGTTATCTTAAACTTGCGTCAGTTTTTAGGAAAGACGGCCAGCCTTGTCCGCGCTGTGGCACGCTAATTATTAAGACCAGAGTAGCTGGACGTGGAACTCATATTTGCTTAAATTGTCAGAGGCTTAAGAAATGATACTTACTTTAGTTGGCCCAAATGCTTACCTGCTAAGTACCGAAATAGATAAACGAAAAGCAGACTTTATCGAGAATTGGAGTGATTTAGCGGTTGAACAATTAGACGCCGAAGAAGTTGAATACCAAAAAATCTACGACAGCTTAACTAACCTGCCTTTCTTAGTAGCAAAAAAACTGGTGATACTAAAAAACCCAAGTAAGAATAGCGAATTCGTAAAGGCAGCGGATAAACTTATAGCTGATTTGGGGGAGAGTACCGATCTAATAATTGTTGAAACCAAACCCGATCACCGCTCAAGTTATTTAAAAATGCTCTCAAAAAATACTGAGCTTATTGAGTATCCAGAAGCTACAGAACCCAATTTGTCGAAGTGGTTGATAAACCTAGCTAAACAAAAAGGCGGAGAGATAAGTGTTAGTGACAGCCAATATCTAATTAATATGGTCGGCACAAACCAGATGCGACTGTTTAATGAAGTAAAGAAATTAATTTCTTTTGAAACCAAGATAACCAAGTCTAGTATCGATTTACTAGTTGAGCCAACCCCTCAATCAACCATTTTCCAGCTTCTTGATGCTACCTTTGCTAGCAGAACCAAAGAAGTTATGAGAATTTACGAAGATCAGCGCGCTCAATCTGTTGAACCGCAGCAAATTATAGCTATGCTGGCTTGGCAACTTCACATTTTGGCCATAGTTTCCTCAGCCGAGGGGAAGAGCTCGGCAGATATAGCTTCGACTGCCAGACTAAATCCATTTGTAGTTAGAAAGAGCCAACAAATTTCACCGAAAATTAATTTGAGTGAACTTAGACAGACTATTAAACGTGTTTTACGGCTTGATTTAGATCTTAAGTCAAAAACAATTGATGCTGATGATGCATTACTGCAATTGCTCCTGAGTATAGCCAGCTGAAATAGCTCAAAATCTAATTAACATAAGGATAATGAGTTGATTTGGTAATATACTCAGGTAAACGATATGAATTAACCATGAGCAATTTCCTGCTACGAAAAGTCCGTTTAAGTATATATTTTTGGATACTTCTGGCTATCTTCGCGGTGCTGGCACTTGTTATACCAAAACAAACTTATCCAACTGGCGCATTGACGCTATTTTCAGTTAACTCGTTTCTGTATGGTTTCTATCTAGCTCCGATTCTCGCTGCCCAAAAGAGCCGAGTCGAAGAACTACACAAAATAGCAAGAAGTGAAGCCAACTCAATCTTCGCCTTAGCACTTGGCTCTAAATCTCTTCCGGATGGGCTTAGGAATAAACTACAGGAACAATTACTCAACTACCTAAAGACCCTAAATCGACAGAAAAAATCTACTGGCGGAGAACTAGAGTATGAAAATATGATTACTTACTGCGTTGAGTACAAAGGTGGGCATAAAAAAGACGTCGATGAGTTTCTAGACGGTCTTATAGCAAACCAAAAAAACCGAACAGATTTTGCCATGCAAATGCACAACCCAGTTTTTACTAACGAATGGAGTATTATGTTCGTACTTTTTAGCATTACGCTTAGCTTTGTGCTAACTATCGACGCAGGTAACCACATAGCCTACAAGTTTGTCGCTGCTTTGCTATGCACTGGTCTATCAATGTTGCTTATAATCTTGGTCAAATTATCTACGCTAACTCATAAGAAAGCCCTTGGTATCTGGAACCCATACAAAAAACTGATACAAAGTAGATTCTATAAAATTGAAGGCTAAAGAATGAAAATTTTATTTGTTTGTAGAGCAAACTCAGGTCGTAGCCAGATGGCGATGGAGCTATATAATCGAATATATCCAGGCGAAGCTGAATCAGCAGGGACGCAAGTTGAAGAACCGGGGCAAAAGTTGGAAGACAGACCTACAGCTGCCTCCGCACTTGCTGCAATGAAGGAGATAGGGATAGATATGAGTGGCAACACTAGAAAACAGCTGACTTCTGAAATGCTCAGTGATTACGATCACGTGATTGTGCTGTCAGAAACAAAATCAATCCCTGCATATCTAAACACTTGGCCAGGTGCGGAAATGTGGCACATTGAGGACACGAAAAGAAACGGGGAACAAAAAGCACAGACCATCAGAAATATCCTTAACTCGCGTATAAAAGACTTAGCTGTGCGCTTGCACACTAACTAGTTACATAAAATTAAGACTTAGCTTTTTTAGCAGGGGTCTTTGGAGATGCTTTCTTGGCGGTTGGTTTTTTAGGGACGGCTTTTTTGACGGGAGCTTTCTGGGCCTTCGTTGGTTTCATACCTCGAGCTTTGGCTTGAGCAGATAACTGTTTTTGGCTTCTTGCAGCCTTTCGTTTGTGCATAACGCCTTTTTTCATGGCTTTATCTATGGCGCTTTGGGCCTGTCTCTTGGCTGTTTCTATATCAGCTGCTTTAGACGATGATCTAAGACTTTTTAGAGCAGATCTAAGCTGACGTTTGACACGCAAGTTCTTGGCAGTGGCTTTAGCACTGACTCTAACTCTTTTTTTCGCTGATTTAATAATAGGCACAATTTTCTCCTAGCCTGAATTTCGACTGTTCACTATATCTTAAGAGGTAATGATTTGTCAAAGGTAGTAGAACTATTTTCTAATTTCTTTCTCAAGGTCCGAAAACGCTTTTACAATTTTCTTGTTTACTAAGCTTGCGTATGGGTTAGCTTTTTGGATTGTCAGAAATAATTCCCTAGAATGAGCCCTATCGATCCCAATCAGATCCATTATCATCTTGTAAGATGGGGTGCTATGTTTGTGCTCTTTTAGCTTCATGTTTGAAAGACCGCGGGCTATGAAGAAGGTTAAAACATGGACGTCTGCCATCAGCTTATCGTGTTCGTCTGCACTCATGTGGGTAACATCTAGGTCCAACTTATCCTGAGCATACTTAATGGCATTCTTGGCTAATTTACCCCTATAACTCGTAATAATTAATCTATTTTTCTGGTCGACGCCTGATTTAAACGACTGAGGGCCAAAAAGTGGGTGACTGAACAAAATATTAGAATGTTTTGGTAGGTATGAATTAATTATTTGCTCTGGTAGTAGCTTGACCGAACACACGTCGACTAGAAGTTGGTCTGATTGAATAATTTTTGCCAACTTAAGTAGTACGTTTTTATATTCACTAATTGGGACGCAAAGGAAGATAACGTTACATTTTGCTACTTCTTCAAAACTTGATTTAGTAACTGAACGCGGATAGCGTACTCTATTTTTATCAAAAGCTTTAATGGTCGTGCCTTCTGGTACTAGGCTAGAAACAAAACTTCCAAAACTTCCAAAGCCTATCACGCCGACACAAAAACGATTCATGATTGTAGTTTAACAGATGAGGTTTGAAATTCCCTATCTGATAAGTAGATTTATATAAACCAGGCCAACTTGAAATTTTTTCACTCTTTGACGACAGAGAAGCACTCTATGATACACTTTAGGTTAATAACTTGTGTTTTTGAGGAAATAAGTATGTTGCTAAATGAAGTGCTTCAGTACCATTGGGCATTGGATGAACAGGCCAGTGATGTTGTGACTGAGCATATTAAAAAACAAAATGCTGTTGGTGATGTACATGCTGTGATAGAAAGTCTTGATGCTAGATGGGTTGCGGCTAGAGATGTTAATCGCCAGATGCTTGCCACCGCCTTTACAGGACACAGTTCCTTAAAGGTAGTAATACTTGGTCCTTGTTCGGAAGACTACGACGTTGATTACGAGCCGCTTTATGACTATATAGAAGAGGTTCAGGAAGAAAACCCTGACGCACTTGTCGTGCTTAGGATAAATGATGCTAAACCTAGAACGGAGACGGGTTGGACGGGATTGTGGTATGCGCTGGAACCTAGACACAGAAAACGAATGTTTGATGTTTTTAGGGAAGCTTTTAATCGGGGCATACCAATAGTAACTGAAGTTACAGAAGGTGTTCAGTTGGGTGGCCTAGTCCCCTATTTAAGTGGGTTTTGGCTGGGAGCAAGGGATAATACTTCAACTAGCTTGAGGGGCAAATTTAGTGCTTATCATTTGGCCAACGGCGTTAAAAATGGCAATACCGGTGATTTTAAGATTGTCGAAAGCGCCGTAAATACAATCAGGAGTAACAGCGATAAGAACGATGGCTCAGGCGTCTATATTGATGGTATAGGTTTAACGGATAAGTCTAGTGGGACAAGTCCAGTCTTGGTGCCAATAGGCAGCGGTAACCCCAATAATGCTATTTTCGCTAGGGGTTACGAGTTACCAAAAGGTCTGTCTCCAAGTGAAAAAAGAATCAGGGCTTTCAGACACCTATCAGACGCTAACGTACTTAGCGAGATACTTGATTGTGCTGTACTAATAGACGGCACGCATAGTGTGCCGCCAATGTTTGACATTGACCCTAAACATTCAGACCGTTTTATTGCTGTTTTGCAAGAAATACACACAGGTATAAAGACTGGAGAAATTGCTCGACCAAGGAAGATTGCTGGCGTGATGGGGGAAATCGGTCCGGTTGAGGGCAGAACAGATCCTAATTATGTGCTTGATGACAAACGAAAAGAAATACTTAGGGAAATGATCAAAACAACTCTCGCACTCATCTAGAACTAAGCTATTTGATTTATATCTCACTTAATGGACAAGCATAACTAAGTTGTGCTATTTTAAAGGGTAGAGGCAAAAAATAAACAATCCGATGGAAGATTCCAAAAGTCAGCTTTCCGCTAGATTAAAATCCGCCAGTAATGTATTGGTTACTGTTAATAGTAACCCGACAGTTGACCAATTGGCCGCAGCTATTGGTCTGACACTACTTCTCAATAAAATGGGTAAACACGCGACAGCTGTTTTTAGTGGTCAAGTACCCCCAACAATTGAATTTTTGAAGCCGGAAAAGACGCTGGAAAAAAACGCCGATAGCCTAAGAGACTTCATCATATCACTGGATAAATCCAAAGCCGACAAGTTGCGGTATAAAATTGAGGAAAACTACGTCAGAATTTTTATTACCCCTTATCACACATCGATTGGCGATAAGGATCTAATTTTTAGCCAGGGTGACTATAACGTTGATGTTGTAGTTGGGCTTGGTGTTCACCAAAGAGAAGAACTCGACAAAGCCATAACTGCTCATGGCAGGATACTGCATGACGCTACCATTACGACCATAAATACTGAGGTCGCATCAACTCTCGGTAGTATCAACTGGGCAGAGCGCTCAGCTAGTAGTTTATGTGAGATGTTAGTGGCTCTATCTGATACCCTGCAACCGTCAAATCTTATAGATATCCAGATTGCAAACGCTCTGTTAACGGGTATAGTTGCCGAAACACAGCGCTTTTCTAATCCAAAAACAACAGCTAGTACCATGAACGCAGGCTCTAAGTTGCTATCAGCCGGCGCCAACCAACAACTGGTGGCCGAGAAACTACAGCCAGTTCCTCCTCCTTTGGTCGTTCAAAAGGACGAAGATGAAACACCGCCCCCACCTCCGCCCGAACCCAAACCAACAGTGGTAGAGCAGTCTGTACCAAAGCAAGATGAAACACCGCCTCCACTTGCCAAACCAGAGCCTAAACCTCCTGAACCAGTAAAAGAAGCCGGAGAACCTAAGGAGAAGGAAGCTAGTCCTCCAACAGCTGGCTTACTCCAAGTAGAGCACGAGGCACCTAAAAAGACCTATGACCGTATGCCAACAGTCATGGACACCGGGCCGGACTCAGGACTAGCCCAGGTCAATATTGATGAACAAGGAAATCTTAAAACTGTAAATAAAGACAAGCCTGTTCAGTCACCAACCATAAACGTTAACGGCCAGTCGGTTCTTGTCAGCGCGCCTGCCAACGTGGCTGTGCCGGGTGCACAGGGACAAAACGGTCAGATAAACTCAGTCGGTGAGTCTGACGACCAACCTGATGTTGACCCGTTTGATGACCATTCACATGATGAAAAGCCACCTGAGACACCCCAGGAAATGCCTCTGCTATCACACGAGGATAAACCGGACAGTCCGCCTGCACCGGTACCGGGGCAGCCAGTTGCACCCCCTCCGATTGACACTAGCCAAACTGGTCAAAACTCAGACTTAGATGCCTTTCGTAGTGCGGTTGATGAAGCAATAGCTTCTCATCCAGATCCTGACCATCTGGGCGCTAGACAAGACCAAGGTTCTACGTCTCTGGGGGAAGTTCAAAATCACACCAGCCCGCCCCCACAAACTCCCACACCGAGCGCTTCTTCGTCTCCAGCCACCATCTCACCTCCACCAGTACCACCTCCACTGCCGAATATACCTGTTAATAACGGCAACGGTTCAAACAACCAGAACCCAATATAGTAAAAACCAACTTTTAACATCTTTGTTGCCAAAATTCAAAAAAAGTGATTGCATAAGGGGTCTTTTTGTGCTAGAATCCCAGGACAGTTATGTTGGCAGGCGAACAAAAAAAAGCCTCTATTGAGCTTTTGGCAAAACACAAAGGCGACACCGGTTCTAGTGTCGTTCAAGCTAGCATTTTGACCAAAAGAATCGAAGAAATCACTGCTCATTTAAAGAGCAATAAACATGACTTTATGGCCAGACGAGGGTTACTTCAATTAGTTGGCCAAAGACGCAGATTGCTTAAGTACGTAGCTAAAACTAACCCTTCGGATTATCTGAAGACAGTTAAGAAGCTAGGACTTAGGCACTAAATAGATTTTTAAGTACCTAGGCTAGAGTCATCCTATTTGAGTGACAAGCCTGTGTACTTAAGAAGCAACAAATCTTAAGCAAAAAGTTTTTCTACTAAAAACAGGAATAAGTTTTTAATAAAACTTAAAGCTAAGTTTTAACAATAATTTGATATACAAGAAAGGCTTATAAAATAATTTATGACGAAAACAATTAACCCCTTTGGTAAGAAGATAGTTAAGGTAGCCGGCGATTTTTGTGGCCGTGAACTAAGTCTAGAAACTGGACGGTTTGCTTTCCAGGCTGGTGCGGCTGTGACCGCCACTTACGGTGACACAGTAGTTCTTGCGACTGCAACATATGCAAACGAACCACGACCTGGTATGGACTATTTTCCACTATCTATTGATTATGAAGAAAAAATGTATGCAGCTGGCAAGATTAGCGGTAGTCGTTTTATAAAGAGAGAAGGCCGCCCCACAGACGCAGCGGTGTTGGCAGGAAGATTGATTGATAGGCCAATACGCCCCCTATTCCCTAAAGGTTATCGTAACGAAGTACAGGGCATTGTGACAATCTTAAGCTTGGACCCAGAGTTCAAATCAGATTGTATTGCCATGATTGCTATGAGTGCGGCTCTTAGTTTAACTGGGGTACCCTTTGATGGCCCGGTTGGCGGAGTTAGAGTTGGGCTAGTAGACGGAAAGCTAGTTGCATTTCCAACCAATACTGAGTTAAAAGACAGTAAATTGGATCTAGTGGTAGCAGGCACCAAAGACGCCATTATGATGGTTGAGGCTGGTGCGAAAGAAGTTGATGAGGAAACCATGATAAAAGCCATGGAACTTGCCCACAACTCAATTAAGCAGTCAGTCAAGCTCCAGTCTGAGCTAGTTGATAAGGTAGGCGTTAAGGCCCAGGAATACGAACTGGTTCTACCTAACGAAACCGTCCAAGCTGAAGTTGACAAATACTTAGAGGGTAAACTGGGTAAAAACTTACGCGGTTCTCAAGAAGAGAGAACCAAGAAAATGCGTGAGCTTAGAGCAGAAACCCTGGAACATTTTGCTGCTGAGCGCGGTGAAGACTACGACCGCGAAACTTATTACGAAGCTTTTGAATCAACCATTAAAAAGGATGTCCGAGAGGGTATTTTAAAAGAGGGTATCAGACCAGATAATCGTAAAAGTGAGGAAATTCGACCTCTTAGTAGCGAGGTTGGAATTCTACCCAGAGCACACGGCTCAAGTATATTTACTCGTGGTAGTACCCAAGCTCTAAACATAACTACACTCGCTCCACTTAGCTATGCTCAAGTAATTGATAGCATGGATGAGTCAAGCGAGAAGCGCTATATCCATCACTATAATATGCCTGGCTATAGTGTAGGAGAAGTGAGGCGTGTGGGCAGTCCTGGTCGGAGAGAAATTGGCCATGGTGCTCTTGCTGAGCGTGCCCTGATCGCTGTTATCCCCGATGAGGATGTTTTCCCTTATACAATCCGAGCTGTTAGCGAGATACTCAGTAGTAATGGTTCAACCTCAATGGCCAGTGTTTGCTCGAGCACGCTAAGCCTGATGGACGCTGGTGTACCAATAAAAGCCCCGGTTTCCGGGATTGCTATGGGTCTGGTTATGGATCCGGCAAAAACAGTTATTCTAAGCGATATATCAGGACCTGAGGACTTTGCTGGCGATATGGACTTTAAAGTAGCAGGTACTAGCGGAGGCATCACGGCTTTGCAGATGGACATTAAGGTTAAAGGCTTAAGTCTAGATCTGATGCGCAAGGCACTCGCTCAAGCCAAAACTGGCCGAGCCGAAATTTTAGACCATCTTATTAGCACACTAGATAAATATCGAGCTGAGCTTAGCCCATATGCACCAAGAGTCAAAACGATTAAGGTTAATCCTGACAAAATTCGTGAGATAATTGGTAAAGGTGGCGAAACCATTAACAAGATCATCGCTGGAACAGGTGCCGAAATCGACATTAAAGATGACGGATCAGTCTTCATCTCTAGTCCTGATAAGCAAAGTATCGATGCAGCGATTGAGTGGATTCAAACAATTACAGCTGAACCAGAAGTCGGCAAGGTATATACGAATTGTCGAGTGGTCAGCGTGCTGGAGTTTGGAATCTTTGTGGAAATCATGCCAGGTAAAGAAGGTCTAGTGCACGTTTCTGAAATGAAACACGAAAGAGTTAATCGCCCATCTGACATTGCTAAAGAAGGTGACCACGTTGACGTAAAGTTAGTAGCAATTGATGATAGGGGTAGGTTAAACTTAAGCATGAAGGTCTTAGAAGACAATAAAAAGAGCTAAGGAAAAAATTTAAGATGCCAACAAGTAGCCAACCACGAAAACCGGGTGTAAAGCGGACTAGTGCTCCCAAACCGCATCCACTGATACCTAGACAGTACGATCAACCTCGGCCGATTGCGTTTGCTGGTGTAGTTGGTCTTATACTCGCTTATTTTATAGGCAGTAGAGCGCTGGACACAGGTAGTTACTGGGAATATCTATTTACCCTGATATTCTTGGTAATTGCTATCAGGCTCATGATTCGCAGTCTCCGACTAAAGTTCTAAAGTAATTTATGATAACCAGTTCCAAGAGGTCTCAGTTAACTGAGCTAAGACAACAGATCATATCCGATAAGGTGTGTCCGGATCTGGCTAGCCAAGCCCAAAATTTAGTATTTGGGGAAGGCAGCGAAGATGCCGAGATAGTTTTTATTGGTGAAGCACCGGGTAAGAACGAAGATATACAGGGTAAACCCTTCGTTGGTGCTGCAGGTAAGTTTCTAGATCAAATGCTAGATACGATCGGCTTAAAACGGGCTCAAATCTATATAACCAATATCGTAAAATATAGACCACCCAATAACCGCGATCCGCTACCAGAAGAAAAGGCCGCCTTTTTACCATATCTACTAAAACAAATTGAGATAATTAATCCCAAGTTAATCGTGACACTCGGTCGTCACAGCTTAAACTGTTTTTTACCCGATCTGGCCATAACTCAGGTACATGGCCAACCAAAAAGATATAAGGGCAGAGTTTATTTACCGCTTTATCACCCTGCCGCAGCCCTATATAACGGGTCCCTAAAACAAGTCTTAATTGAAGACTTTGCTCAGGTCCCATCCATTTTAGAAATTATTAAATAATTAAATGAACAATCGAATTTAAGGAGAAATTCCAAATTATGCAGAAAAAACCACAAAAATCTAATTTTAAATCAAAACCCTCTTCAAACGGAGGTCGTAGTGTCAGCCGAGCTGCAGCCCTAAGAGCCCAGGCTCGAGGAGCATCTGACGCACAGCGTGTTATAGCATCTTACGATGTTGTCAGCTCCTCAGAAAACAAACCAGCCAGCTCAAATGAACCTCGCCGCGCTAATGTAATTGACGATAGCCCAAGACTTAAGATAATCGGTCTTGGTGGTATGGACAGCGCAGGATCTAGAAACATGATCTTACTAGAGTACCTAAACGATGCCATTGTAATTGACTGTGGTAATGACCTGAGCGTTGATCTACCGGGTATAAACTACGCTATACCGGATGTTAGCTATCTAGAGAGTATTAAACATAAGCTCAGAGCTTATGTAATGACACACGGACACCTCGACCATATTGGTGGACTGGCTCATATTGTGCCAAAGGTTCCAGCGCCAATTTATGGCTCACGCTTTACCATTGGTATGGTTGAAAAAACCTTTGAAAACTTTGGTGGTGAGCTACCAGGCAGTTTCAAGCTAGAAACTCAAATATTAAATGAAAATACGCACGAACGTATAAAAATCGGTCCATTCTTTGTGGAACTAATTAGAATTACGCACTCAATCCCGGGCAGTACCTGCGTGGTAGTTGATACGCCGGTCGGTCGAATAATTAATACTGGTGACTTTCGTTTTGACCCGAACCCCCTTGATCATGAAAGAACCGACACAGATAGATTAAAGCAACTGGGTAACGAAGGCGTATTGGCATTGCTATCTGAGAGTACAACTTCGGAGCGGCCAGGACGTACCCCTAGCGAAAGTATCCTAGAACAAACCTTTGTTGATTTGTTTGAGCAATCTCCTGGTAGAATCTTTATATCAATGTTCTCTTCACACATGAATCGTATTCAGATGGTAGTTAATTCCGCCGTACGTCACGGGCGCAAAGTGGCATTTGATGGCAGAAGCATGATGTCCACGCTTGAGTTAGCTGTCAGGATTGGTTTTATGAAGATACCAAAAGGACAAGTAATACCTATATCTGCTGCAACTAAGCTACCCGATGATCAGGTGGTAGTAATATGTACAGGCGCTCAAGGCGAACCTAGCTCAGCGCTGATGCGCATGGCTACTGGTGACCACAGGGACATTAAGCTGAAACCAGGTGATACAGCTATAATTTCAGCGACACCTATCCCAGAATCAGGCAACGACAGACATGTTGGAACTATGGTAAATGATCTTATGGAACGTGGCGTACATGTCTTTAGGCATAACACCCGCGAAGTAGATCATTGTGGTCCACTGCATGTTTCAGGGCATGCTAGTTTGGAAGAATATGGTGAGATGATAGATATGACTAAGCCAAAGTTCTTTATACCAATTTATGGTTCTTACAGATCAAAGCACTATCATATTGAAGAAGCCGTAAATAGGGGTATACCCAGAAAAGACACCCTTAATGTCGGTAACGGAGAAGTCATCAACCTGACGTCTACCTCAATGACCGTAGCTGGTGAAGTACCCCATGGCACTGTTTTAGTAGATCAAACTGGTGCCATAGTTAGCGGAGTCGTAATTAAAGACCGTTTGATGTTGGCCGAGGAAGGTTTAGTAGCAGTTGTTCTTACTATCGATAAGAAAACTGGTCTGCTTATGACTAGCCCAGACATAATTTCACGCGGATTTATCTATATGCGGGATAACGAAGACTTAATGAAAGAACTACGAAATGAGCTGAGAAGGGCTGTTCAACAGCGTTTCAAACGAATAGATATTGATCGCTTCAAACAAGAAGTTAAAGAGCATGTAACTCATTTCTTGTTCGAGCAGACTGGTAGAAGCCCGATCGTTATACCAGTGGTTAATATCATTGGTGGTAAAGAGGGAGTCAAAACTGTTCACAGCAACGGCAACGGAGCGGCCAGTAAAACACCAGACCAACTTGCCCAAGACCAACAACGTCGATTTGAAGAAATGCGAGCAAGACTTCTAGCTCAAGACGCCCGAACAGATTAGATATATTAATAAGATTGACAGTACATCAAGCTTATGGTAAGATATGACCTATAATGTCTTCAAAAGAACCCAAACCTCGTTTACCTCATTTGAGCCCCAGAAAGATAGCCCTTGTAGCCGCTGCAGCTGGAACGCTAGCTGGTTTAGCTATCGCAGAAAGAGTGGAGCAATCTACTCCTGCTCACCAAAACGTTGACCCAATCGTAAACAGCCAAGCCGGTTTACTAAATGGCTCTTTTCAGAGACTATCAAGCGATATAAAAAGAGTTGCTCATGATCACTCAAAGGATACTCAAGCTAACATTGTGCCTGATCAAGTTTTCAACTCCTCAGGTACCAGTACGATAATTGATACTCCCGTAGATCGCGGTAAACAGCAAGTCTCAATCTGGTTATTTAGTCCCAAAGTTGAGGGGCCAACAAACCCAAGTCAAGAAGTTATTAACAGCACCATTCATATCAGTGAGCAGCCCACAGGTTCGCCAAAAGGCAGCAATGCTACCGTAGAATACACTCTTGTCAGGTCAAATTTCGGTGACTGGGATTTATCGGTAGGCGCTAAAGGCTCTATTGTGGGTTCGTATTCGTCAAACCCCTACGTTGATGCGGCACATAGATTAAGTGAAAAACAGGTAATGAGCCACATTGATCATATGGAATCGATGATTGACTCCGCTGCCTAAAAAAAGCTCCAGTAACCCGTACAACCTAGCAATAATTTGACTCATGGACGTTAATGTGCCAATGTATCTTTATGTCTGAGTTCAGTTTAGAATTTCCAGTTAACCCCAGTGCAAGCATTGAAACTGCAATTACGGAGCGTGGATTTGAGAGTCTCGACTTTGCAGTGAGTACGATTCTTGCTGCTTCCGCACATGCGGATAAGCGAATGAATAAAGTTTTTGAACCATCAAATCGGGGTATCAATACTCAGGTTGTATATGAGTTGCTTGAGCCGTATCAAGCAAGAGATATATTACCTGCTGAAATCGATTCATTTATCCCTTATATAACCGGTAGTGTTTTTGCAAAGTTTAGTCGACGGGGTGAATTTGATAGGAGACATAGTGATAGTCGTTTTTTTGAACATCGCGCTAGACTAGAAACGGTTGAGCAAGCAGATTTGGATGAAGATATTCACGGATTATTTGTTGCTGCAATTAACGAGCAAGAGGTCTCGACGTACCTCAGGGAGATGATTTCCGGCATACAGGGCCTTACGGTCGACGACGATTTCCCTTATAGAAGCTTAAAATCGAGAGACGATGTTACGAGGTTCTGGGGATACCTGATTAATGGCGGCAAAAAACAACCCGGAATTTTAGAGACAGCAGCTACCCTAGAATTTTTATCCCCCATTGTACGAAGAAAAATTGGAAATATATTTGGGGTAGGGGCAGTCAGGGAGGTGAATGATCTCGTAAAGGCCGTCATTTACTTACGTACTAGTAACCGAAAGCCAAGTGAAACAACTAGAGAAATTGTAACTCCTCTGATGCAGTCGTTTAACAGCGGGAATATTGGACAAATAAGATCAACAATTCAAGCTCTTGCCATGGAACGGCCTGAATTATTTTACAAAGGGTTTGAGCCTACGCTAGGAATCGACAGGGATGAAATCGAAAGGCAGGCTCAGGATCAATTGGCTATGGAAGAACAAGTCAGACAGCAACGAGTGAGTGAAGGGATAACCAGTGTTTTAAACGACCAATATTGGGGAGAAATATGGTCTGAGACTAGATTGGATAAAGCTGCTAACATCTATGTTAATGACAATAGGTGGAGAACCTATTTTAAAGGTAAAAAGGAAAAATTTGTACTCTTAGACATTCAGGATTGGCGTGGAGCGGACTCTAGAACTCAGGTTCCGATCTTCACACCTCGTTTAAGATTTGTAAGAGTCAACGATGAAGGTGTTTATCCTAAAGGGTTTCAATACAAATATATACTGGGTAGAGATTTTTTTAGAGAGTTGAGGCAAGGGAAAATCATTTCTGGCGCCGTTAATACCAGAACGTTAGAGGATATGCTAATAGGACTTGATGAGTCTGAATCACTCAGAAAAAATATAGCAGAACTTCTCAGCGGCCTTCGTGAAGAAGATGCGCACTAAGAAATGAAGCTTTGTAGATAACCGGAATCGTAAACACAGGGTAAAAATTTGCTAAAGCATAAGATTTATGCTTTACTATATGGAGTAGCCGACAGGGTAAATCTTATATTCGGCCTAAATTTTAGTATAATTTTTATAACTATATGGCGAAAAGAAAAAAATCTATAAAAAAAATCGATAAGACTGAGTCCAAATCATCAGTTTTTTGGCCAACCGCAGGAGCCGTGCTTCTCATATTAGTTGCCCTATTTTTGCTGATTGGGGGTTTTCACGCAGGCGGACCCCTTCCGAAGAGTATGTTTAACGGTGTCTTTTGGACACTAGGCTGGACGGCCTACTTAGCCCCAATAGCGTTAGTCTTTTTCGGGGTTCTTAAATTCTCAGACGAGAACCATGAGATACCACTCAATAGATTAGTCGGTATGATAAGTTTTCTTGTGATCAACGCAAGTTGGTTCTTTGTAACATTTGCCAGTCGGGTTAACCCCAGTGTAGCCTACTCCGGGGGACACGGTGGTAAAGTCGGCAGTTTAATTGGAGCACCAATACTTAATGTGATAGATAAAATACCAGCCAGTATTCTACTTTTTGTAGTATCGTGGCTGCTACTTTTCTTTGCGCTTAATATATCTCCCCGGGCAATTCTTAAGGTATTTAGTATCTTCAAAGGCGGCAGCCCGTCAGATGAAGACACTGATCTCGCTAGCTTAAAGGCTAAGGCGCTTGAGAGTAACTTTAAGTTAAACGAAGGCGTGCCGGTTGAACACAACCAACAAATTGGCGACAGTTCAAAAGCATCTGGTTTTAGAAATGCCGCAGCAAAATTGGTTAGTGGCGAAGAACACGAAGCCTTAACTACTTCGGGTGATCCGGATTGGCAGTTTCCATCAATCGATTTGCTAAACCAGAAGCAAGACAGTGCCGATGCCGGTGACATAAAAGGCAATGTCAGCACAATTAAACAGTCTTTTTCTAACTTTAATTTGCCAGTCGAGATGGAGGGAGCTAACATCGGCCCTAGAGTCACTCAGTACACACTCAAACCACCAACAGGTGTTAAGTTGACCAAAATTACTGCCCTGGAAAACAATCTAGCGCTTGATTTAGCTGCTCATTCGATCAGAATCGAAGCCCCAATACCTGGTAAAAAGTTAGTCGGTATAGAGGTCCCAAATATCAAACCTGCCATGGTCAGAATTTCATCTCTACTGCAATCACAACCGTGGGAGGCACTTAAAAGCCCTCTCGGTTTTGTTATTGGTAAAGATATTGCTGGTTTACCGATAGTTGGTGACCTTGCTTCGATGCCACATCTTTTGATAGCGGGTCAAACCGGCTCTGGAAAGTCAGTTATGATCAACAGTATTCTAACCAGCTTGGTATACCGAGATACGCCTTCAGATCTAAAACTTATCTTAATTGATCCTAAGCAGGTCGAGCTAACTCCCTATAACGAGATTCCTCACTTACTTACTCCAGTTATTCATGAACCAGAGAAGTGCATTAGTGCGCTTAAATGGGCAGTAGCTGAGATGGATCGTCGGTTAAAAGCTATGGCTGAGATCGGTGGTAGGAACATAGTTGAATACAATAACCGCAACAAAGACGAGAGGATGCCCTATATAGTCATTGTGATTGACGAGTTAGCTGACCTTATGATGTTGGCAGCCCGTGATGTGGAACATTTAATTGTTCGACTAGCTCAAAAAGCTAGGGCTTCAGGAATTCACTTAGTACTGGCTACCCAGCGTCCTAGTGTTGATGTCATCACGGGGCTTATTAAAGCTAACGTACCCGCTAGAATTGCCTTCACTACAGCCTCTCAGGTAGACTCCAGAACCATAATTGATCAGATAGGCTCTGAAAAACTGCTTGGGCAGGGAGACATGTTGCTATTAACCGCTGAAATGCCTAAACCGAAAAGAGTTCAAGGAGCATTTATAGCTCATAACGAAACTCTTAAAGTAACTGATTTTCTGCGCTCCCAGAGGCCCCCTCAGTATAATGACGAAGTTATCTCGCAACCAGTTCAGCTAAATGGTAAGGGCGGCATAGTGGCAGATTATTCAGGCGAAGTTGACGATAATATGTGGCGTGATGCGATCGCGGTTGTTATTGAAGGCAGAAAGGCCTCCACAAGCCTGCTACAGAGGCGACTCAGGATAGGTTATGGACGAGCTGCTCGTTTGATCGAACAAATGGAAGAACAAGGGATTGTTGGCCACGCTGATGGCAATAGACCAAGAGACGTGCTTGTTAGGTCAGTCGATGAAGTATTCGCTGGTCGAGAAGAAGCTAGTGTCCCTGAGGTTGATGATAGGCCAGAACCAGTAAATGACGATAGCGAAGTTGATGAAACTCCAGAAGAAGCCTTCAAAGAAGAGTAAGTTTGTTTTTAAAGGCTTACTTTAAAAGAGAAAAACCTTTGCCATATCTCTTTAAATGTAGTATATTTAAGTTCTAATTTTCTCAGCTTACGGTAATAAACGCGTAGGCTAATAATCCAAAGGAGATTAAACCTTGAACAATTACGAATTAGCAGTTTTATACCATCCTACCCTAGAGGTAGATTTAGCTAAGGCCGAGGCGCAGCTAAAGAAGGTTTTGGATAATGCCAAAGCCAAAATTGTGGCCAAAGACGATTGGGGAAAGCGCAAACTAGCTTACCCAATTAAAAAACAAGATCACGCCATATACGTTTTCTATACCATTGACGTTGATCCTAAGGATGTACGAAAGATCGAAAGTGCCCTAAATATTACTGACGAAATAATTAGATATTTAATTGTTAAACCCAATCCTAAGGCTGAAGCCTTAACCGAGCTAGCTAGAGTTAAGAGGGAACGAGCCGAGGGTGATTCAACTAGTTCTGAAAATTCAGAAACAGAAGATGACGAAAAAGAATAGAATAGTTAGATAAGACAAGGAGAAATTAAATGGCCAGAAGCATTAATCAAGTAAACCTGATGGGTAATCTAACCCGCGACCCTGATCTACGGCAGACTCCCAATGGCCAAAGTGTAACCAGCTTTAGCTTGGCCCTAAACCGTAGCTATAAAGATCAAAGTGGTGAATGGCAAGAAGTTACCGACTACGTTGATATAGTAGCCTGGGGGCCACTTGGTGAGCGTGTGGCACAATATTTAACTAAAGGTAGACGCTGTTTTGTCCAAGGAAGGCTACAAAGTCGAAATTGGGAACAAGATGGGCAAAAACGATCTAAAGTTGAAGTACTAGCAAACGACGTAACCTTTCTAGATAGTCGAGGAGGCGAGCAACCACAAGACGTTGAGCCAAAAGCGACTTCAGCGCCAACAGAAGAAGCCGACGAACCAAAAGCGAAGACTTCAAAACCATCTAAAAAAGACGTGGTGATAGAAGACATTGATGACGAACCAATTAATTTGGATGACATCCCGTTTTAATTAAGAAACCAAGGAGATAAATAAGAAATGGCTAAGATATTTAAGCAGAAAACTGAAGTAGCCTACTTTGATTACAAAGATTTTAAAACTCTTATGCGCTACACAAATCAGTTCGGCCAGATTGAGGTCCGCAAAAAAACTGGTTTACGAGAGCATGAACAAAGACGACTGGCTATAGCGATTAAACGTGCTCGCCATATTGCTCTTCTTCCTTTTGTATCAAACGGATAAAAAACCATGGCTATTGAAAACACTGACCTTAAAAAGGGCAGAATATTTGCTCTAGATGACCAACCTTACAAGGTCATTGAATATCGCCAAAAGGTAGTTGGTCGTGGCAGTTCTATCGTTAACGTCAGGATCAGAAACCTGATTAGCGGCCAAGTAATCAACAAAACCCTCAAAGGCAACGAGAATATTGGTGAAGCAGACCTAATTAATAAACCAGTGACATATCTTTATCTGGAAGGATCGATCTATCACTTTATGGATCAGTCCAACTTTGAGCAATTTTCACTGCCTGAGCAGTCGATAGAAGACCAAAAAACCTACTTAAAAGAAGGTGATGGCGTAAGTCTCATACTATTTAATGGTTCTCCGATAGCTATTGAGTTACCAAACAACCTGCCGCTCAAAGTAGATTACACAGAAGATGCCGTAAAGGGAGACACGACCTCCGCAATAACTAAAAATGCTACCTTGGAAACAGGACTAGTGGTTAAGGTGCCAGCTTTTATAAAAGTTGGCGACATAATCAGGATTGATACTAGGAAAGCAACCTATTTAGAACGTGAAAAATAATCCATCACGCGCAAGCCAAGAAACTAACTATGTGTCTAGAGGGGGTTTAAAACTAGCTTCAGTTGCGACAAAGTTTGAGCTTAAATTAAAAGGCAAAACCGTCTTAGATGTTGGGTCTTCAACCGGGGGATTCAGCGATTTTTGTCTTCAAAACGGAGCTAAAAAAATTATTGCAATAGATCTTGGCAGCGACCAAATGGATGCTAAATTAAGATTAGACCCAAGAATAGAACTGCATGAGAAGACCGATATCAGAGAAATTACCAAGTTAAGCAGTATCGTTGATATTTGTTTTGTTGACGTATCTTTTATCCGTGTAGAACAAGTTTTACCCCATATTAGTCGTTTAGTAGGGCCGAGTAGTCCCATGGTCGTTCTTTTTAAACCTCAGTTTGAGGCTAGTCCGAGCCAGAAAAACAAAGGCGTGATTAAGAACGAATCGGTTAGACGGGATTTAACGAAACAGTTTGAAAAATGGTTGGTTGATCACGGCCTAATGCTAATCAATAAAGCAGACTCTGAGCTTTCTGGCAGATTTGGGAATACTGAGCGTTTTTATCTAATAAATATGCCCGAGCAGAAGCGTTAAGCCGTGGTAAACTCTAAACATGTATTTTAAAAGTCGAGCAGAAGCTGGCCGGATTCTAGCCGATCAGCTGGATGACTATGAGGGTAAAAACTGTTCAGTCATAGCATTGTCTAGAGGTGGTGTGCTAATTGGAGGTCAGATCGCATCCAAACTTCACTCTAATCTCATGCTACTTTTGGCTGAACAGATTATCCTTCCTGGTGAACCTGAGCCCGTAGCGGCGGTGACTTCGGACAATGCTTTTACAGAGAACTCTCTTTATTCGATAGGCGAAATTGAAGAGTTTGAAATGGAGTTTTACAACTACATTCAAGAAGAACGTTTTCAGAAGCTTCACAAACTACACTTACTGTTAGGAACAAAAGGTGAAATAGATAAAGCAAAACTCAGGCACCATACAGTGATACTTACTTCGGATGGTCTAAATACGGGATTCTCAGTCGAGATAGCTATTAACTATCTAAAAAGTATAAGTTTTAAAAAATTGGTTGTAGCCACTACTTTTTCGACACCTGAAGCCTATGAGCGCTTAAGAGTTTTAAGCGATGAACTATATTGCCTGTCTATGGTTGAAAATTTTTTAGGCGTTGATCATTACTACGAAGATAACGCAATTCCAGATGTCGATAAACTAATGGAATACTGTAGCAATATCTCGCTTCACTGGGATAAAAACTAAACATTGAATTTAAATTCAACTATGTCATCATTTTGCATTACATAAGTTTTACCCTCTGTTCTAACTAATCCTTCAGATCTGGCTTTGGCAATTGATCCAGACTTAATTAAATCATCGTAGTTAACGATATCTGCGGCTATAAAGCCTCTTTGAAAGTCTGTATGAATCACGCCAGCCGCATCGTAAGCGGTCTCACCTTTTTTAATTGTCCAAGCCCTAACTTCACTTGGCCCTGCTGTTAGGAAACTCTGTAAATTGAGGATTGAATAAGCCTCTTCTACTAGTTTTTTTAGTCCTGTAGTTGTTTGACCGTAACTGGTCAATAACTCATTAGCCTCATCTTTACTAAAACTGTTGAGCTGATATTCCAAATCTGCGTCGACAAAAACAGTCGGGCTAGGTGACACCAAGTCTTTTAACTTTACTTGAGCATCTTTGTCAGATAGTGTCTGTTCATCAACGTTAAAAACGTAAATGATAGGTTTTAGTGTAAGTAGACTCAGCTCTGCTAGCTCGGATTGATCGATGGCCTTTACTTTACTAAGAAGCTCTCCTTTGTCTAAGCTTTCTTTAGCAAGTTTTAAGTTATCTAATTGTTTATTGAGCTTAGGGTTTGCTTTAGCTTGTTTTTCAATTGCAGGAAGTCTTTTACTGACAGTTTGTAAGTCAGCAAGTATAAGTTCAGTCTCTATTACCTCTATGTCGTTTTCGGGTGAGCTAGATCCTTCCTGTCGGATGACATTATCATTCACAAAAGCCCTCACTACCATGCAGATCGCGTTACATTCTCTGATATGAGCTAGGAATTGATTGCCCAAACCCTCGCCGGTACTAGCTCCTTTTACAAGACCTGCAATATCTATAAATTTTACAGTTGCTGGGACGATGTTTTGAGTATCGTATAGCTGAGCTAACTTATCTAGTCTATGATCTTCAACTTTAACGATACCGACATTAGGATCAATTGTTGCGAAAGGGTAGTTGGCGGCAAGAATCTCACTCTTAGTAAGTGAGTTAAACAAGGTGGATTTTCCGACATTAGGTAAACCAACAACCCCGATTTCTAAGCTCAAAGCAGACCTTTCATTTTCATCTCTGTTAATTGTAACACAAACTTAGTAGGAAGACTAACTAAGTAAGGTATTGACATGATGTATTACATTTGATATAGTAATACCTATGACATATAATACTACTATAACTAGCAAAGGGCAGGTAACTATACCGGCTGACATTCGTCGTAACTTGGATCTTAAAGCAGGTGAATCAGTTCGCTTCAAACTTGGTAAAGATAATCAGGTTGTTATCGAAAAAAACGACTGGAAACGTGGCCTTAACAAACTTCAAGGAGAAGTAGCTGCCCACCTTAAAAAGCATAATATAAAGCCTCTTAGCGACCAAGAACTTGATGAAGCAATTAATGAATCAGCGCAACAGGCTGCTACAGAACAATATAAGCGAAGTTTGGAATAGTGAATCATGAGAAGCCTTGACACAAATATTACTCTGCGTTTACTTTTACAAGATGTACCTGATCAGCTCAGTAAGGTAGTTGATCTAATTGATAACTCAAAGTCAGGTAGCTTGCAGGTGGCTGATGCCGTATTTTTTGAATGTGTCTGGATTCTGTCAGGCAAAATGTATAACTTTGAGCGTGAGCTGATTGGCAAACTCTTGTTGCAAATTGCCGATATACCTCAAATTAATTGCAATAGAGTCATGCTAGAAAAAGCCGTTCCACTTTATGTAAATCACAGCAGCATTTCGTTTATTGATGCATGCCTGACTGTTTACGCCGAATTGAATAGCGCAATACCCTTATTCACTTTCGATAGAAAACTTGCCACGACATTGCCAAAAACAGTTGCCATTCTTTGAAGCTACCACTCACCACCAACTGTAGTTTGTAGCTCTTTTATGTAATCGGGTAGGTAACCGCGGGTTCTTTTGTCTAATGGTGGCATCTCAAAGGTCATAGCGAATGGTATGGTTGCTACCTGACGATGCCACAAGAAATACTACTCATACATGTATTCTAACCTAAAATTACAGATTGGTTACGAAAGTTATTAGTGATGAGGTTGGTTTATAATGTATAACACTTCAAAGGGTAGGGTTACGTCTTGGCTATACCTATTTTGAGAGCTATGGCAGATTTCTATTAATCCTAATATGCTAAACATAGCAAGTCTTAAATTATTTGATTAGATCTTGACTAGACTAATAGTTTTTGCTAAGATTTAGGTATGTCAAAAGTCATATCCATTTACGAAGCAAAGACTCAATTCAGTAAACTGGTGAAAAAAGCACAAGCTGGTGAAACTATTTATATTGGCGCATATGGACACCCTCAAGCTATTTTATCTCCTGCGCCAGTAAAAAAACCTATAAAAATCGGTATATGGGCACACAAGAAAAAGCCCAATGCGTACAAACCTGAAAGTCTCATCGGCTCTGATCCTGACATTAACAATGATTTTGAAGAAAGTTTAAATCAACCGTTGCCATGACCGATTCCAGGCTGCTAATTGACTCACATATTCTAGTCTGGTTGTTATACGAGCCTGAAAAAATCAGCCCTGAAGCGCAAAACTTATTACAAGTGGCAGATGCTGTTTACCTGTCATCAGTTAGTTTATGGGAGCTAGCGTTGAAGTTTAACAAACATAAACTTGCATATTCACCTAAAGAGCTTATCGCAGGCGCCGAAGAGCTTAGTCTTGATAGACTATCACTTCGTGATCAACACATACTTTCACTGGACAGCGTGGAATTATCTCACAAAGACCCCTTTGATGCTTTACTCGTTGCCCAAAGTGAGGCTGAGGGATGCGTTTTTATGACGGCGGATAGTCGGATTCTGGATTCCAGCCACCATACTTTTAAGTGTTAATAATGCACAGATTTCAGGTTTTACATATTATCACCGACTACAGTGTAATTTTGCAGAGTTATAGCTAGAGCAGGGTAATCAATAAACCAAAATCAACGTTGTGTACTTGTTAAGACTTACCTAATAGCTAGACTTTCTTCTAGTTCTTTGGCAAACTTTGGTGAATAACCTTTCTTTCCTAAATCAGTTTTTGGCATATCAACCCTGATGACGAACGGTAGGTATATTCCGTGACGATGCCGTATGAGACCGTGGAAGACATAGATCAATTATAATAGATAAAAGTTAAATTTCACTTGACATAATAAGATAGTTTTAGTACACTTTTAATATTATGAGCACGCAAGTAAAACTTCAAGTACCAATTGACAAGAAAGTTAGGGATAAACTTCAGTTACGAGCCAGCGATCTTGGCTTTGATTCCATCCAGTCCTACATTCGTTTTTGGGCCAAAGCTGAGACAGATGGACGTACGGTTGACTTTGGGGATGATGACTGGGGTGAACCTTCTGATGCTGCTGCCAAGCGACTCAATCGCTGGGCAGAAGAAGCTAAGCAAGGCAAGAACGTCTCAAAACCGTATCATTCCGTTGAAGAATTTATGAAAGACTTGAGATGAAGCCAATAAGGCGTCACAAAGAGTATGAAAAACATTTTCTAAAAAGAATTACACCGCACGAAAAACTTGTTACGCAGTTTAAAGAGCGCTTAGTGCTTTTTGTGACAGGAAAATTAGGCAACCCATTAAATGATTATGCTCTGAAAGGAAAACTTGCTGGTAAGCGAGGATTTTCAGTTGCTGGCGACATTCGTGTTGTCTATAAAGAAACCGAAGACAACATAGTATTTCTAGATGTAGGCACCCACAACCAGGTTTACAAGTAGAAATAGGTATTACCATTCACCAGGCACAGCTTCTTGTAATTTCTTAATATACTCCGGCAAATATCCACGTGTTCGTTTGTCTAGTTCTGGCATATCAAAGGATAAATCGAATGGTATGGTTGCGAGCTCACGATGC
Organism: Saccharimonadales bacterium (SeqCode); assembly: GCA_035510465.1. Classification (GTDB taxonomy): domain Bacteria; phylum Patescibacteriota; class Saccharimonadia; order Saccharimonadales; family DATKHC01; genus DATKHC01. Next base: position 16,601 of record DATKHC010000020.1, on the reverse strand, counting down.
CACAGGAGATATTACTCGTATATATAGTCTATCCTAAGGTGATTGAGATATAAATTACTGAGCAGTAAAACTGCCTAAATAACTAACCAGTTTTAAGCAGCTTCCGGGATCAGAGTTTCGGATGGAGGAGTAGATCTAATAGGGAAACTAAAACCAAAGACTGATCCCTCATTTTCTTTGCTTTCAAAAATAAGTGTTCCTTTTTGGCCATCGACGACTTTCTTAGCCAAGTATAAGCCTATACCAGTACCATCAGGCCGAGCCTGTTTAGCGTTTTCTGCTCTAAAAAACTTTGTAAATAAATCCTTTTTTGCGGATTCTGGCACTCCCATACCGTCGTCTTTTACCCGCAACACAACGTTATTGTTATCATGGGTTAGGTCGATAGATACGTGCCCACTTGGCTTAGAATAGTGAATAGCATTGTCTATAAAATTTAAGATTACGTTAGCAGTTTTGTTTTCATCCAGTTGAGTGACAGGGAAGTTGTCTGGTTTTTTAAATGAAAGTGTAATTTTCGCCGATTCTGCAATTTTGGCTACTTCGTTTACTGTAGTTTCAGTTAAATCAGCCAAGTTTATAGCCTCATAATTCATGAAGAACTTGCCTGACTGAATTCTTGTTATATCAAGGAGATCAGATACCATCACAGACATCAGTTTTGAACTCGTTAGGGCTTGGGTTAAGAAAGTCTTTTGTTTGTCATTCAGCTGACCAGCCAAACCGTCAATTACCATTCCGACGTATCCGTTAATTGCAGTAAGGGGAGTTCGTAGTTGATGCGAAGCTACGCTAATGAAGTCATCTTTTATTTTATCTATCTCGGTCAGCTTGACGTTAGATTGTTGGAGTTCTCCCACTATGATCTTGTTTTCTTCAAATAGAAGTTTGTTATCTACCGCAACTCCTGCTGCTTTGCTGAGCTGGCTGATTAATTGCACATCACCAATAATTAACTGATCAGGTTTTTGTAGGAAGCCAACAAGCATTAAACCGACCTGCTTATCCCTAGCTGAAAGTTTTACGAGCAGAAGTGATTGAATTGGAAGCGTTTGGAGAAGTCTTTCTATTTGCTCAGATGAAAATTTATAAGTTGATACAAGTCCTCCGCTTGGATCAAATATATCCCGTGAAGATATAAGCTTGGTTCTCAGGTTGTTCTTATACCACTCGGTCGATTCGTCAATTTGGATTTGGGTCAGAATAGTACGAATTTCATTACCAATTGGTTTGTCTGTAAATAGACCATGAGATTGAATCGGTTTATCGCCGTATGATTTTATGATTATTTCTACGAAAGGGTATTCAGCTGTTGATACGATTGCTGATGCCAGGGTTCCGCAGAATATATCCATGCTCTCATGCGATTCAAGGGCCAATTCGTCAATTTTCTTAAGGAGAGAAAGAGTCTTAATATTCTGCGCAAGTTCGTAATTGCGCCTATACATTTCTTGAGTGATATCATCAAGAACACTCTGGATTTTTTTTGGTCTCAGGAATAAATCTTTAGACTGAGGTAGTTTTGAGCTGTCGTCCACACCCAAAGCTTATCATAATGTTTATGCTATTTCAGAGACGCGGGGACTTTATCGCTAGGAAGTAGTGGAAGGATTTTACTGACAGCTTCGCGGCAGGTTTCTACGGCTATTTGGCCAAACAGTTCTTTGAATTGTTGGATTAAGTCATCGATCGCTTTTTGAGGATCTCCATTGATATCCACTCCGTGCTGGGCCCAATCTAACTTTATAGCTGGTACCTTTTTTGCTTGTTCAACTGCAATTGGGCCAATGATTGCTTCTTGCTGTTCAATGATTTTCTCGGCAATTTGGTCGAACACTTGAGCAAGGTTGGTCCCTGGGTTTCCTGGTTGTGGGTCTTTGTCGCTCATTGGGCTGCCTCGCTGCCCTTAGTATTTTTAAGCTTCTTGTATATAACATAAAAGTTAAGCATAGCTAGACCCATAACGTAGTATGCAATCAGATAAAACAGGTCATCGTAACTACCAGGCACCCAAGTGTTTCTGTTGCTCTGATAAACGAAAGTAAAGTCCGATATGTATTGAACGACAAGAGCAAACATAACAAAAAGAATACCGGCCTTTAAAACCCCACCAAGTAATTTTCTGGACAGGAAGTATGCAACGAGAGCTATCGATATATACAGCGCCTCCCCAATTGGATAACCTGCATCTAGAAATACGGTAATTGGCTTCGATGTATTGTAGTGGTGATTGTGAAGGAGAATTAAGAAAGACACCACTAGCAACACTAGAGGCAAGCCAACTGCTATGATTTTATATCCCAGATTTTTTAACGAAATGCTTACGCCAGCAGCCCTTGCTAAAAATATTGCACCAGATATATATAATAAAGTACTGCCAAAATAGGCTACGTCACCCAACGAGGGGTAGGGGATCTGAATTTTGTCCACAACTATATAGTATGAGTAGATTAGCTGACCAGCTTCTTGAGCCAGTAAACCCAGAGAAAAGAAAGCTAAAGCTTTCCCCAAAGTTGATTTAAACCCGCCCCATTTCCTAAAGACTACCAGCCCGAAGATTGCTCCTATAAAGGCTACAGCGCCGTATGTATCGCCCCACCACTCATTAGACAAGGTTCCTTTTGCCACGACATGCTGAAAGCTAATCCACCAGCCAACATACACCAGAAAAACTAAACTGAATAAGATTTGAATTCTGTTTTTCAATAATCCCATTGTTAACTTTTATTATCCTCAGTAAGATGTTTATGTCAATATATGAACTTTAGAAGAAAATAAAAATAGAAATGTTTCCAACTTTTCCTAACTTTTCCCCACTAAAACTTGACGACAGAGAGAGACATAATAAATATGTCACTGATTACGAACCTTATTCCGACATACTGTTTACCACACTTCATATATGGTGGAATCTTGACAATAAACTGTCTGTTTCAATACTAAATAACAACCTAATCATTTACTACCACCTGCCTTTTGATAAAGAAAATTCTGGGTATAGCATTGTCGGCGAGAACGACATAGACGGTTCTATAAATACTATCTTCAATTACTTCAAAGAGCATCACATGCCTATTAAACTGGTACACGTTCCGGAATTTGTCATAGCTAAAATCCACCACAAGGATAGCTACAAAATAGTAGAGGAAGCGGACTATGCAGAGTACATTCTTAGTGCCAAGGAGCTATATGAGCTAAAGGGTAAAAAATATGCCTCATTGAGGTATAAGATAAACAGATTCCACAAAGAAACAGAGGGAAAAAAAGTGGAAGTAAAGTCTATTGACCTCTCTAATGTGAAAAAAATAGAGGAGGTGTTGGGTTTTATAAGAAAAATTGAAAAAAAATATCCACCGAAGAATGACCATCTATTAACTGAACACGAAGCAATAAAAAAGTCTCTAGCGCATTATCAACAACTAGGTCTACAAAATATGGCTTTGTATGTAGACGACGAACTTTGCGGCATTGCGATATTTGATAAGGTAGAGGGCCATGACTACTATATTGGTCATCATATGAAAGTCGACTACGATTTGCCTTATGCCTCTGAGTATTTACACAACCAGACAGCAAGAAAAGCTTTAGAGGAAGAGATAACCTATATAAATATAGAAATGGATCTTGGTATTGAGAACTTGAGGAACCATAAAATGAAATTAAAACCAGTCAAATTCTTTAAAAAGTTCCAGATATATCCAGAAGGCAATAGTTTTAAAGCTACCTCTGATTAGCGGCAACTAAAACAATACCCCAAACGGCTACAACCATTAAAACGAACTTTCTGAAGTTTCCACCTCCACCAGCTTCTCTAAAGAATCTAGGTGCGAATGGATAAAGAATAAGTGCTATCAATAAAACAAAAAGGGGCTGGATTCCTTCAATAACCCGGACAAGAGAAACGGGGCCTTTACTAGTGGCAAGATTAATACAAAGCTCCGATACTAAATTAAGAACCTCAGCTATTAAAAAGATCGGGACAACCTTCTTGAAAGATGACCCGAGTTTTCGTATTTCGCTCTGTTTTCCTGTAATAAAGTGAAATACTAGAAAAACTATACCGCCTAACCCTAGCCCAGCAGAGTAATACATGTATAGAGGATAAAACTGGGCGTGGTTATACGAATCCTTCATGAGTAGAGAAATAGCATCAATCAAAACCACAGCCACTAAAGTTGGCAAAATAACTTCAGCAGACCAAAAGTTCTTTAGGTCAGGAAAAGACAGAGTCAACAATATAGAAGCCAGCAAGACTATCGTAAAACCTAAGATCTGGATGAAATATAGATTTTCATGAAGTAAAAAATAGGATAAAAAAATCAAGGTTGCAGGCACGAGATTTAAAAAAGCCACAACGACCGAGGGATAACTGCTACTAAGCGCCCTGAAATAAAAAAGATAGAACACTGTGAGCAAAAAACCCGACAATATGGCCATGAATATATACAAAGCGGGTACGCTTGAAGTATGTATAAAGATACGACTTAGAAGTGGTAACGCCCCAAATAGGCCACCTATCGTTGCCGCTAACCAGGGGCTCTTATAAACGAACCTAAGCAAGTTGTCGTCAATCAGGTTAACTATCGCGTATAAAAAGGGTGCTGCAAGAGCAAAATAGAGCCAGCTCATTTTCCCAAAGGATAGATGAGCAAAATATAAAATGCAATACAATAAATCAAAACAATATGCTATTATCTATCTTGAACTAACAAAAAATAAAAAAATACAAACTAATTTAGATTTAAGTATGAATATTAACGTCCGAAGAGCTACTGGTGTGGGTTCCACCGAACTTGCTGCCTTTGACCACGCCCTAGTTAACGCCGGTGTAGCAAACTTTAATCTTATTTATTTAAGTTCTGTGATTCCTCCAGGAAGTAAGATCATCTCAAACGATGAGCCGGTAACGGTAGTTGGTGAATGGGGAGATCGTCTATATGTTGTCATGGCGCAAAAAAGGACCTCCCAGCGTAACCAGGAAGCTTGGGCTGGCATCGGTTGGATGCAAGATGAGCATACTAAACATGGTCTACTGGTTGAGCACGAAGGTCACAGTGAAGAGGAAGTCAGAGCGGATATCCAAAACAGCTTGACTGGTCTTGCCCAAAACCGAAATATGAAGTTTGGCCCAATTAATATGAGTATTGTTGGCAAGAAGTGTGTAGCTCTGCCAGTCTGCGCTTTAGTGGTAGCCGTATTTGAGTCTTCGAGTTGGAAGAATAGACAAAGCTAACATCGCTAACATTTCGTAAGCACCCTCAAGTAACATGCTGCTTAAAGGCCTAAGGTATTAGAAATAGTTAAACTAGCCTTGTTAGCAGAGGTTATGCTTATGATATAATCGGTTCAATATGAGTCTACTGAGTGGGGTATCAGAATTTTTCGGCCTGGACATAGGAACTTCCGCCATTAGATTGGTTGAACTGAGAGGTCATGGCCCAGTTAAAACACTAGTTAAATACGCATATGCCCCAGTTGACATTAAAATTTCTCAGAGTGACGCCAAAGCTGATCAAGATAAATTAGGAGTGGCGGTTGAGACCCTAATTAACGAAGCTAAAATGACCACCAGGAACGTTGCGGTAGGCATACCATCTCAAAAAGTCTTTACGACCGTTATTGATATCGATCGTTTGGAGCCCAAGGAAATGGCTAAAAGTATCCGTTACCAAGCCGACTCCCTTATCCCGACTCCACTGGCTGATTCTAAGATTGACTGGGCAGTAATAGGGGATTCCCCCAAAGATAAAGCTAAGGTTGAGTTGCTGCTATCAAGTGTCAATAATGAATACACAGAAAAAAGACTAGATATACTTGAATCAATTGGTCTAAATGTTATTGCTTTTGAGCCAGATAACCTGGCACTGGCTAGAGCACTTGTTCAGCCTGGCTCAACTGCCCCCGCCATGGTACTTGATATTGGTAGAACCAGTACTGACCTTGTCGTGGTAATGAAAGATGCACCCCGCTTAACGCGTTCAATCCCAACTGGCACCGAAGCGCTGGTTAAAGCAGCGGCCCAGAATTTAAACATTGATATGAAGCAAGCAGAAGAAGTAGTTTTCAAATTCGGTATCGATAAAACTAAGTTAGAGAGTCAGGTCTATCAGGCAATTATCGGAAACGTAGACCTACTCGTTGGTGAAGTAGATAAATCAATCAATTTTTTTGAGAGTCGAAATCCAACCAGCAAGTTAGATAGAATTATCGTAACCGGTGCGGCCTCAACTCTACCGGAGTTTCCGCTATACGTAGCAAATAAATTTGGTATCAATGTGGAAATAGGTAACTCCTGGCGGAATGTAAGCTTTTCGGCTAACCGAGAAAATGAGCTCCAGTCAGTCTCGAATTACTTCGGTGTAGCAACTGGTTTAGCGGAGAGAGAAGAATGATTCAGTTTAATCTACTGCCTGAGATAAAACAGGACTATGTAAAATCCGTTCGCACCAAACGATTGGTTATGACCATAGCTTCAATAGCGGCTGTTGTTTCGATAGCCGTTGCGATAATTCTGTATGTATCTGTCAATGTCGTCCAAAAGGACTACGTCAACAATCTTAATGGTCAGATAAGCACAAACACCTCAAAGCTTAAAAATACTCCGAATTTAACTCAGATTTTAAACATCCAAAATCAAGTTGGATCGCTGGAGACGCTGCACGAATCGAAGGCAGTCGCACTCAGGTTGTTTGGATATATATCAGATATCACTCCAGCTAACGCCACCATTTCTAGCTTAACTATTAATTTCCCGGCCAACTCTATCTCCTTGACAGGTCAAGCAGATACCCTGGCTACGATTAACAAATTTGTTGACACCATGATATTTAGTACCTACCAAGTTTCAGGGCAATCATCCACATCACAGAAAGATGCCTTTTCTAATACACAGCTGACTAGCTTTAGCTACACAAGTTCATCTAGCCCAGCCTATACAATCACTGCAACTTTCGACCCCACTATATTTAACGACGCAAATGACGTTACTCTGACAGTACCGAATCTTATTACAACTCGCTCAGTTCTCGACCAACCTAAAATTTTATTCCAGGCAGCTCCATCACAAACCATAAGTAGTTCAACTTCAAGTCAATAAGGTAGAGATATAAGAATGGCAAAAAATCAACTAAACGGTAAAAGAGGCAAAATCGACCAAGCCAATTCGTTCATGGTAATAATCATTGCCGTTAGTTCGTTCTTGGTTGTGTTCTCATTAACGTCTGCCAAAGCCTTAATTAGCCAGTACGCCTATCAAGAAAGGGTAATTTCCGCCCAGCAAAGAACCATAACTCAAATAAAAACTGACCTTAATGCAGTATCTTCGCTTGTTACATCCTACGAAGCCTTTGCTAACACCTCAACAAATATTATCGGTGGCAATCCGAGTGGTACTGGTCCAAGAGACGGCAACAATGCAAAGATTGTTTTAGATGCTCTACCCACTGAGTATGACTTCCCAGCCATGGTTACTGAAATCCAAAGCCTAATTTCTAACCTTGGCGTTACAGTCGGCGGAATTAGTGCAACCAACCAATCAAGTACTACTGCAGCAGGCAGTTTGGCAACCCCAACCGCAGGTAGTAGCACCGCACCTGTTGATTTGCCATTTTCACTTAGTTTGGAAGGTACCTACGGAGGCATACAAAACGTTATAAATGCGTTACAAGAATGTATCAGGCCTATGCAGATAATCTCAATGAGCTTAAGCGGATCAGATACCAACATGACGGCGAGCATCTCTGCCCAAACCTATTATCAACCGGCTAGTGGACTTAAAGTGAGCCAGGAGACAATAAAGTGAAGCAAAAAGACATACTGACAATAATAGCGGTAGTTGTTATAAGTGCGATTTTCTCAACCGTTATTGCCGGTAAGATAATCGCACCTCCAAAAAATCGTTCTAAACAAATTGACGTAGTAAGCCCTATTAGTTCAGCTTTTTCTACCCCAAGTAGCAAATACTTTAACAGCCAATCAATAGACCCTACGCAGCTAATCCAAATTGGCACAGGTGGTAATCAACCTTCTCCGTTTGGAACCGGCAATTAATAGGTGATAAAGGTTAATCAACTTATTTTATGACTGTTCTATCGACCAGTAATCAAAAACAAGTTGAAGATGCTCTTGTTGAACAGAACTTTATTAAGAAAGAAAAACTTGAAGAGCTAAAACAAAAAGCTGAGACTTCAAGTACACCACTACTTAGTCTGTTAGTCTCCGAAGGCCATGTCTCGGCAGAAGTTCTAACTAAACTTTTTGCGCACATTAACCACCTACCGTACGTTAACTTAAGTAATGCTTATGTTGAACCCGAGATACTGCAACTACTTCCACAAGAAATTGCAGAGCAATATATGGCAGTCCCACTTGGTGAAATGCAGCACCGGTTAGTTGTGGCGATGTTGGACGCAGATAATGTCCAGGCATCTGACTTTTTATCTAATAAAATTGGCCGACCTATAAAAGTCTACTCCGCCAGCGAAGAAGGCATTAAACACATCTTAAAAGAGTATAGAAGCATCTTAGATAAAGATGTTAGCTCAGCCTTAGATAGCGGAGGACTTGACACTGAGGGAGTCGAGGATATTGAAAATATTACAAAAAGAAAAGATACACCTTCAGAAATAAAAAATATTGTTGAAGATTCACCTGTATCCAAAACCCTTACTTCTATCATGGAATATGCAGCTAAAAATGGAGCTTCCGACATTCATATAGAACCATTCGATAAGTTACTCAAGGTTAGGTGTCGTATAGATGGAATTCTAAGAGAGATTATGCGTCTTCCGAAAAGCACAGAACCAGCCATAGTATCGCGAATCAAGATTCTCTCAAATTTGAAAATCGACGAACACAGAGTCCCTCAGGACGGTCAGTTCACAATCATAGTTGAAAAGCGTGAGATTGACCTTCGAATTGCAATATCACCAGTAGTCTGGGGCGAGCAGGTAGTTATCCGACTACTTGATAAAACCGGTACAAGTCTAAAACTCGAGGACATGGGTTACACAGGGAGATCCCTTAGAACGATCCGAGAGGGACTTAAACAATCATACGGCATGGTTCTAACTAGTGGTCCGACTGGTTCCGGTAAATCAACTTCAATGTACGCCATGATCCAGGAAATCAAGAGTGACGAGATCAATATTGTCACTTTGGAAGACCCTGTTGAGTACAAAATAACAGGCGTTAACCAAATTCAAGTGAACCCTGATGTTGGTCTTACATTTGCAACGGGCCTAAGGTCAATTCTACGTCAAGACCCTAACGTAATTATGGTAGGTGAAATACGTGACCAAGAAACTGCGACTCTTGCAGTCCAAGCTGCCCTAACCGGACACTTGGTTTTTTCAACACTTCACACAAATTCAGCAGCTGGAATTTTGCCCCGACTTCTTGATATGGGCATAGAACCATTTCTAATTGCGTCAACAGTTCATACAGTTATTGGCCAAAGACTAGTTAGGAAGTTGGATTCCAACAAAGTTTCCTATCAGTCAAACAGAGTGGAAACGGAAGCCATTCACCAGACAGTTGGCAGACTGCTACCAAATACCAAAGAAGAAGCCGCAAAAAAAGCCTCAGACCTTGGTTACAGCAGCTTGCCTTTATCAAACCAAAGTGCTTATACTTTATGGAAGGGTACGGACAGCTCTAGTCACCCTGGGGGCTACAAGGGCAGAGTTGGCTTATATGAAGCCTTTGAAGTAACGGAGCCAATCCAAGATTTAATTATAAAAAGGGCAACGAGTAACGAAATTCAAAAAGTTGCTAAGACACAAGGAACGGTTGTTATAAGAGAAGATGGGTACTTAAAGGCTATGGCTGGACTTACTACCACCAACGAAGTAGACAGAGTAGCAACGACAGATATAGGTTAGAAACGAGAAACTTATGCAAGCACATCCAAGAATAGAGACACTTTTAGAAGAAGTAATAAAAAGAAAAGCTTCTGATCTTCACATTCAAGTAGGCTTGCCACCTATGCTTAGAGTAGATGGTACGCTTGTGCCATATGCAAACACAGAGCCTTTAACGGAAGAAGGTGTAGAAGCACTAATTTTTGCAGTTTTGGACGAAGACCAAAAACAGATTCTTCTTAAGGATAAAGAGTTTGACTTGAGTTTTGCGTTTGGTGATCTGGGGCGTTTTAGAGTTAACGCTTTTCATGAACGAGGCAACTTAGCAGCAGCTCTTCGGTTAATTCCGGCTGATATTCTGTCTACTGAACAACTGGGGTTACCAAATATAGTAAATAAGTTCGCTGATTACCCCAGAGGACTAGTTCTTGTAACGGGACCAACTGGCTCTGGTAAATCAACTACGCTTGCTTCAATCGTTCATAAAATTAATACGGAACGCAGCGCTCATATTATTACCATTGAAGACCCAATTGAGTACACACATAAATCTATTAAATCGGTAATTGTACAGAGGGAAGTTCACTACGATACGTACTCCTTCTCAGTCGCTTTGCGTTCGGCTCTCCGCGAAGACCCTGATGTTGTTCTGATCGGAGAGATGAGAGACTTAGAAACTATCGCCTCTGCCATTACGATCGCAGAAACGGGTCATTTGGTACTGGCAACTCTACACACAAACTCAGCTTCGCAGAGTATAGATCGTATGGTTGATGTTTTCCCGCCTCACCAACAGCCGCAAATAAGAACTCAGCTTGCGAATATGCTTATGGCAATTTGTTCACAAAGACTAATACCCACGATTGGTGGCGGTAGAATAGCGGCCGCTGAAATTTTAGTTGCAACCTCTGCGGTTAGAAACATCATAAGAGAAGGCAAAAGCCACCAGTTGGAGGCCGTTATTCAAACCGGTTCTCAGTACGGTATGCAGTCGATGGATAAAACATTAGCAGGCCTCATTCACCAAGGTTTAATAACCTATGACGAAGCTAAAAATTATGCGATAGATCTTGACGAGCTAAACAGGATGGTTAGAGACTAACAAAATGCTTTCATTTAACTATAGTGCCCACGATCCAAAAACTGGAAAAACAGTTAGTGGAAAAGTCGATGCTGAAGATGAACGATCAGCTTCGAATCTGCTTGTTAAAGAAGGCTTAACTCCGATTGAAGTTAAATCCGAGCAAGAACACAATTTATTGGGCTTCGAAAAGTATTTTAATAGGGTTGCTTCAAAAGATAAGGTTTTGTTCTCAAGGCAAATGGCCACCTTAGTTAATGCAGGGTTACCACTGCTTCAAGCTCTTCGTAACGTTAATGCCCAAACGACTTCAAAACCATTTCAGAAAGTCATAAATGACCTTATTATCTCTGTAGAGGGGGGGGCGTCTCTCTCAGCCTCGATGGCTAAACACAAAAATATCTTCAATGAGGTATATGTTAACTTGATTGCAGCTGGCGAAGCTTCAGGTACTTTAGACAAGTCATTAGAGCGATTAGCTATTCAGCAAGAAAAAGACGCAGATATTATCAGCAAGATAAGAGGCGCAATGGCTTATCCGATAATAGTTATTTGTGTAATGATTGTCGTCATTGGATTTATGGTAGTAAAAATAATCCCGGGGGTAGCTGTGTTGTATAACAGCTTGCCGGGTGCTAAATTGCCTCTCGTGACGATCATTCTGCTCGATGTTGCACACTTTTTCATTAAGTTTTGGTGGATAGTTATAATCCTCATTGGAGTTATTGGTTTTGGCAGTACTCGATGGGCGCGTACGGTGGGCGGCAAGCGAGTAATTGACAAGATAAAGATGAAGGCGTGGCCAATCGGGCCTCTTTTTATGAAGGTTTATATGGCTAGGTTTGCTAGAACATCAGCGACTCTAGTAAGTAGTGGAGTCCCATTAATCCAGATGCTAGAGACAACTGCTAGGGCTGTTAACAATGTTCATATCGAAGACTCTATTGATAAAGCTATAGAACAAGTTAAAGGGGGGAAGGCTTTATCTGATGCATTAACAAATGACAAAAACTTCACGCCGCTTGTCCCAAATATGATAAAGATAGGGGAGCAATCAGGAACAATCGATCAGATGCTTGATAAGGTAGCAACATATTATGAGACAGAAGTCGATAATGAGATTAATACCATTCAAACTCTGATGGAACCAGTCCTCATGATTATTTTGGGTATTTTTGCATTCATCATCGTGGCCGCCGTGCTGCTACCCGTATACAGTCTTGCTAACAATAACAATCTAACTAGTGCATTTTAAGGGGCAGGCTATCTATTAAAATAGGGGTTGCATTTTTACTGACCAATAGGTAATATCTTAAGCATAAGTATAATAATGAAATTTAATGGGGGTAATTAAATGTTAAAAAACAGAAAAAAATTAGGTGATCACGGCTTCACGATAATTGAAGTTTTGATCGTACTAGCAATTGCAGCACTTATACTGCTAATTGTGTTCTTGGCAGTTCCTGCTTTGCAGCGAAACGCACGTAACACATCAAGAAACGAGGACGGAGTCGGTGTCCTGGCTGCTTTGGATGAGTATTATGCCAATAATAACACCTATCCAGCCGCTTGTACTGGTACAGCGACAACTATCTGGACTGGTACACCTTCTTCCAGTAACAATGAAGGTTATTACAAAAGTGGTTGTACTGCAGAGACTAACGCTACAGGACCGTCAACCACCACACCTGGGGCTCAATTTCTTATGCTCGAACCTACGGCAATTACAGTCGGAAATATAACCACGGACACAATGCCTCCCGGTGTTGACTCCCTGGTAGTAGTTCCTGGTGGCTCATGTACTGCCGGTGCGCTTTCTCTTGGTAGCTCGAGGACTATAGCAATCGAATACGGTTACGAAACTAGCCCGGGTAACTGGTCACCCAAGTGCGTAAACAGCTAGATAAATCTCTAAGCTGAACAAAAAAGCAAAAGTATAACCCTGGTCTGGCGTAGAAACGCTGGGCTGGGGTTATTACGTATCAGCTAATTCCTTCTATGCTAAGATATAGCCATGATTGCACTTGTGCTAGTAGTGTTGGGTCTGATTTTTGGCAGCTTTGTGAATGCTTTGGTTTGGCGACTTCATAAGAGTGAACGCAAGAAGAAACCTGAACTATCTATAGTATCCGGTCGCTCTGTTTGTCCTAAATGTGGCCACAAACTATCGACGTCTGATCTTGTACCTGTTTTGAGCTGGTTTTTACTTGGAGGTAAGTGCAGGTACTGTCATAAACCAATTAGCGTGCAGTATCCAGTTGTTGAACTTCTAACGGCTACCGTTTTCGTCTTGTCCTATGCTAGCTGGCCTCACAGCTTTAACAACCAGGGCGTTTTCCTATTTATTCTATGGCTTATCTTCTTGGTCGGATTTATGGCACTTAGCCTCTACGATTTCTTATATAAATTATTACCGAACAAGATAGTGATGCCTTTGATTTTGTTGGCTATTATAGAAGTGATTTTCAGACTGTCAACAAGCTCACATCGAATAGGCTATTTAGGCTCAGAATTATGGGGATTGGTGTTAACGCTTGGGCTTTTCTACGGCATATACTACGTATCTTCTGGAAAATGGATCGGGGGAGGCGACGTCAAACTATCGGCGATTCTTGGCTTACTGCTGGGTGGCCCAGCTTTATCAATCCTTATGATCTTCTTTGCTTCAATACTTGGTAGTCTTTCATCACTACCCCCTCTTATGAGTGGAAAACTTAAAAGGAACAGCGTGATCCCGTTCGGACCGTTTTTAATAATATCCACAATAATATGCTATCTGTACGGCGTTCACATCATTGACTGGTACAAGAACCTAGTTATAACCTAGGTTACTTCTGGGTGTGTCTGTGAAATTTCTCATGGACGCTTTTTAGGTGTGGATCGGTAATATGAGTATATATTTGAGTAGTTGCAATATTACTGTGTCCTAGAAGCGCTTGGACACTCCTGAGATCACTGCCATTCATCAGTAAATCTGTCGCAAACGAATGGCGCATCGTATGGGGACTAACATGTTTAGTGATACCAGCTAATCGGGCATATTGACCAATCAAGCGCTGTACGCTTCTGCTTGTTAGTCTTTTATAATTTTGACCTCGAGTAGCGGTTTTATTCCCACTAAAACTAATAAAAAGGGCAGGCATGTTGTCCTCGCGTTTGGATAAGTAATTTTCTAGCCAACTAGCTGCTTCTTCGCTAATAAATATAGGGCGATCCTTTTGTCCCTTACCTCTGACTGTAAACTCCCGACGTTTAAGGTTTATATGGTCTCGGTTTAACCCAACTAGCTCTGATACTCTAAGGCCGCTGCTAAAAAGCAGCTCAAGGATAGCCCTATCCCTTAACCCTATTTTTTTTGAAGTATCGGTTTGTTCGAACAAGCGTTCGACTTCTTCTATGTTTAAAAAGGTAACTTGCTTGCGCTGGGTTTTGGCAAGTTCAATTTTATCTGGGGGCATGACGGTAAGGTCTCGTTTCGCGCAGTATTTCAAGAAACTTCTAAGCGCTATTAAATGGTAATTCTGAGTGGTTTTTTGTAGTTCATCGCTAACATTGGTTCCTAAACGGTTTAACCAAAGACGCCATTTGCGAATCAAATCAGGGGTTATATCTGAAAGCTCTATATCACCAGCGAAGTCTGACAGTCTGCTCAAGTAATGGTCGTAGTTAGCGATTGTTTTTTGTGAGCGATTTTGCTCAACTTCGAGATACTCTAAAAAATCAGTTTTGAGCTGAGCAAATTTCATACCCCTTATTGTAGAACATGTACATACACAAAGCGAAGCTAGCCCTTATCTGTTACTAAACTGGTCAACGCTTATGTTATAATCGAGCTAACATGGAGCCTGACGGAACCGCGCAAGTCATCTCGAGCAGTGGTCCTGCCAAACGAATGACGCCCAAGAATTTAAAGCTCATATTGAGAACCCGGTGGGTTTTGGTGATTGCGGCTTTAGTGGTCGTTATTGTTTGCCTGATTGCATATCTATTGATCCATAAACCACCTCCAAAGATCTCCACAGCCAAACCAAAACCAAGTAAAACTTATGTCTATTCTAATGGTGGGAAAACTTATAAAGAGACCATAACCACGAACAGTAATAGAAGTGTTAACATCCAAAATACTCCAGTCCAAACTCCCACTAATCAACAATCTAAACCTGCAAAACCCGCCGCCGTATCAGCAAAGTAGGCAATTTATGAAAAACATATATAACAATTCCCCTAAATTTGGAAAAACTCTTCTTAATTTTTTGGTCTTATCTCTACTGGCAATAGTGGTGGTATTACTTGTAAATACTAAGCATGCAGCTGCCTATTCTACTTCTGAATGTGGGACGGGCTCTGGTCAGTTAGTAAGTGGGCTTGCGCTGGGTGCTTTCGATACCACGACCTTTTCTACTAATTATGACTACACGGACAGTTTTTATATACCCCCAGGACAATCTTCAGTAACTGTTCCTTGGTACGTACAGGACTATAATTGTCCCGTAAATGCTACCTCCCCTACCGAACCGGTTTTTGTTATGGGAGTTGATGCTACACCCGAATCACCGGGTATGACCATAAACGGAACTACGGCTGATCAGCAAATCTACCCTGATTTTCACACTCCACCTCCACCTAACGACAGCACCTGGGGTAATATGAACCCAGGGACATTTACGGATATTTACTCTCAAATACAGGTGACATTTACTCCTAGCGCTAGTCAACTGAATTCTTGTCAAACCTATTACATTCAGTATTATCCTCTGCAGACTGGAGCACCATTTTATACATCCGGTGATTCTGGATTTTCAGTTTGTTTATATCAAGTGTCAGGCAGTATAACCGCCGGTTGCGATGTGTTTGGGTTGGGTGATCCGGGCGTAGATGTTGATAGTGCCTCAAATGGGGGGATACCTGGTTACCCAACTTTATTCTATTTTCAAGTTGGCAACACTAACTTCCCACTGTATGAGGTTACCAGTCTGCCCGCAGCCTATGCCATTCCTTTAAGTTTGGTCAATTCAGGTCCAACGACAGTTTATTTATATGTATATCAAAATATTGCTGGTACTTGGAGCTCTGCCGTTTCCACGTACACCATACCTGCAGCATGTACAGCGCCCCCACCACCGTCTACTATCAATGTTGTAGCAAAGTGTACCGGAACTAACACAGCTACCGCCACAGTAACTATGGATGACTACTCGGGGGCACAGGTCAATGGCTTCTATTTTGATACCAATACCGCCGTTTACTATAATTATTATCCATATCCGGCGAATGTCACTGGGACAGCGCCTGGACCTGTTTATATAGGGACAGTTAATTTCACTACTACCTCCAAAACTACTAAGGTCCGTGCTTTTTTCGAAGATGGAGAAGGACAATATGTACCATCAAACAATCCACCTCCTACCCCTATAACTCCTTGTTTAAACCATCCATACTTTCAAGTCAAAGGAGGGGATATTTCGTCCGGTAGTCTGCCAGGTTGCATAGGAACACCAGAAGCTAGTGCGGGAGTTTACGGCCCAGACGGAGCATCTCCTACCATTGGCTCCCAACTAGCTATCTATGCCCTTGGTGTTATCTCAGGCTATGCCTCTGACCAACAAGGAGTAACAGACGGTAACACTAACCTAGACTTTGCTAACAACGGCCCAAACACC
>DATKHC010000019.1:0-24099 GCA_035510465.1 Saccharimonadales bacterium (SeqCode) | reverse complement strand
TGGTGACCCCAAGGGGAATCGAACCCCTGTTGCCAGGATGAAAACCTGGTGTCCTAACCGTTAGACGATGGGGCCTTATTCAGGCATAACAGGATCTTTTGAATCGTATCACAACAGATAGACAAAGAAAAATCCCCCCTTATTACCGGGGGGATTAATCGATTTGAGATTTTTGTGTAAGAGCGGCCAGTCAGTGCTCGTTAAACTTTCCTTAAACTAGCACATTTATATGAGATTGGCCAGTGTTTATACACAAGTGGTTTTTATTATTTACGTCGTAGGAAGTTACGTGCTCTGTAGAATCTGTGTCCAACCGCACCAAATATTGAGGTACCTGCGAAAATTCCTGCAATGTCATCTCCAGGACCAGTGTTTATCAACTGAGAGGGAGGGGTAGAAGCTGTAACAGCTGGAGGAGTTGTTGTTGGAGGAGTTAGATTTACAGTTTTTGCACATGCGGCGCTTGAAACTGATTGCTGTGAACCATTTACCGTGAAGTTAGCTGTAGCTGTAACGTTGAAGCTATTTACTCCGTTGGCCGGGTAAGTATAGCTAGCTGTTACGTCATTGCTATTGCTTGAGCCAGTGTTGGTAATCAGTGGGGTACTTCCATCACCCCAGTTAATGGTTACGTTATCAAATGTTGCACCGTTTGAAGCGGAGTAGTTAACAACGGCTGATACGTTACGATTACCAGGTAGTGACGAAGGAGTCACAGTTAATGAGTTACAGGAGAAAGACGGAGTCGTAGTACAAGGTACATTAACAGTTGTTGTTGCTACGTTGTAGTACCACTGCATGCCTTGTGGCTGGGAACCACCGACGTTTTGGAAAGTATTTGTCCCACAAGTTAGCTGGTTAGCTGCTGGTACTTGTACTTGGAACTCTATATAAGCAACCGCACCGGCGCCGTAATCACCAACGTCTATGCCCCCCTGCGTAATGTCATCATCGGGTATTAATATACCGCTTGGGTGGGTACCGTCATATACATACGTGGTACCTGACACCAATGTCATTAGTGGTGGCAAGTTATCTTTAATTAGAACTTGGTTTTGTACTGTATTACCAATGTTTTGGTAAGTAATCATGTATTTCAAAGTGTCACCGGGATCAGCAGTGTTGGTAGTTGCCCAAGCATTTGACTGGTTGGCCTCTTCTACTTGCTTAACGATCTTTACACCTGGTTGCATCACTCTTACTAAGAATGTGATACCAGCTGCGTTACATGGGTTGCCGTTATTAACAAGGTAACCACCAGGATTATCACTTGTTATAGGGCTTTGTGAGTCAGGAACATTGTATTGACTTACTGTCCCGTCTTGGTTGGTTACTTTAGCTATGGTTGAGCCTGGAACGTATTGAAGGTACTCAGCTGAGTTATCAATATCTACAGTCAACTGTCCAGTTACGTCGTTGGTATTATCGCCGTGAGTATCAGTTGCTATTACCTGGGTTGAACCAGCGGTTGTTGGAATGTTTGCTGTTACGTGAACATTGTTAGCCACTTTACCTGAAGTTGGGCCGTTAGGGTTCAAATAAATTACTTGAGCCTCAACTTCTTGGTCATAACTAGCAGATACAGTGCTTGTATAGCTGGATTGACCTGTGGTTATGTTAGCGCCTGCAGTTGTTGCCTCAATAGTTACTTGGTCAGCAGCTAGGGCAGCTACTGGCAGGGCAATTGCAACTCCAATTATAAAGGCTATTGCTAGCCGTTTTGTGAGTTTATTAAAAACTCGTGGTAGAAATCTTTTCATCTCTCACCTCCTAAGGGTTATAGAACGTTATTGCTTACTTTGTTTAATTGTGCTTGTTTGTTTAACTAAGTTTTTAAACAACTTTCAGCAAAAACAGATTTCCACCTCTGCTTCACTTTAAATTGAATATTAGCATATCTATCTAGTTTTGTCAATATTATGCTTTTGCTAATTTTTAAGGTCCGCTGTACAAATCAGATTATTTCAGGACATAGGGGTAAAGCAGGGGGCAGATAAGGAAGCAAAAGAGGTCAATTGACCAAGTTCGCAACCTTACCGGCGCCCCATGCTTGTGACTACACATCACCATGGACGAGCGGCTTATCGCTGCTCTAAATAAATCCATGTACCCAAATTGCATTACATCTTTTTTTATCGGAAATCAATTGAACCGTTACGATCGCGATTACTCGCTCTCTACTTCATATTCTGAAGCACGGTTTTTGTTGCCCAACGGCTACGACGGTTGAGTGACCTGAGTGGTCCCGCCAGTGCCGTTGCTCTGCCCGTTGGTTTCCCCGTTTTGGTCTCCTCCGACGGTGGTTGTGTCTGTGCTGTTCGGCAAGGTCGTGGGAGTACCACCACCTGAACAATTGTTATTGCCGTCACAGTAAACACCGCCGGGTAGCCCGTTGCCTTGTCCAGCTCCTGCACCGCCAGGCGGTATCGACCCTGTTGGGATCGACGAGCCAGGCGTAACAGCTGTGACAGTTGGGGAAATCGGAGGAGGGGTTGAACTAACCCTTCCCGGAGTCGGAGTAGCTATGTAGCCGACGCCCGGGGGATTTGTGGCCTCTGCCACCTTTGCCGCACATGGACACTGAGGTGTCACAGGCGTACAGCTGGTGAAACAGCTGACCGAAGCCGTCGCCGGAGTCTTTCCCGGGATAAACGGAACGACGAGCACCACGTTTGAGTTACCACAGTCCGCACGAACAGCAGCGCCGAAGATGACTTTGCCTTCCGAAGTGATCGGAAGCCAATAGACATCGTAGGCACCAACTGACCGCCAGTCTCCGGGTGGCTCGACAATGGCTTGACCGCCCGAGAAGTACGTGGTTCCCTCAATTTCAGAGGCCACGTTCATCTGGAGCGGAAAATACGCCGAACCGTTCAGAGCTGCAGCTAAGTCACTTGGGCTAGCACCCGCCGCCTGGTAGGCAGCAATGATACGAGCTTTTGTGGCCTCGCTTTGTGGATTGGACGCGTTGATGAAACTCGCGACCATGGCCTGCGTAGTCAGCGTTACATGGCTGAATGACGCGGTTCCCCGGGATTGAACGTGATCTGCCCAGTTAATGTTACTGGTTCCGGCAGACAACTGTCCCGCTCCGTAGCCCTTGAACGTCCCTTCGATTTGCTGCGCAACACTGTTGGCGTTGATAGTGGAGTTTGATG
This sequence comes from Saccharimonadales bacterium (SeqCode), assembly GCA_035510465.1. Taxonomy (GTDB): domain Bacteria; phylum Patescibacteriota; class Saccharimonadia; order Saccharimonadales; family DATKHC01; genus DATKHC01. Next base: position 20,941 of record DATKHC010000019.1, on the reverse strand, counting down.
CCACGGTCGTCGCCTTGGGTGCCCCACAAGCTTTGGCTCGCATGTTCAATTCTGCAAGAGAAGCGGTGGCCGCTGTGATTTTGGACGTAACGTCCGCATTCGCAGGGCCTTGGGCCGTCTTCAGTTGCTTCTTGAGCGAGGCGAGTTCAGCGGTTTTCACCTTCACGTCGGCTGGCACTTTCGTGCATGCAACCTTCGCTTTGGCCTGGACACTGGATGTCGGTGAATTGCACGCGGTAGCAAACACTGCCAACGCGACAAGCCCAACAGCCAGGAATCGATAACGCACTTGCATGATCGTCTCCTTGTAACTCGTCGAATGTTTCCTGTCTTTCAAGAACAGTTAGGCCTTAGGGGTTCGGCCACCACTTGGTGGTTGACACGTACGCGGCGACAAACCAAATGAGGAGTAAGGCGCCAAAGTCAACGAACACGTTTGACCACGGAGCTGCCACCTGAGTGAACAGCGCCACGAAACCTCCAGCGAGGAGGATGCCTGCGAAAAAAGTGCAGACAGCCACCCATCGTGGATGAGTCTCCTGGGAAAGAACGTGATACGCACCGACGAACAGCAACGCGGTTGCCGCCAGAAGTCCGAGTCCAATGAGGGCCCAGCCTGTCAGCAGGAACTGCGAGTGAAATGCGCCCTGGTATCCCATCCACATGGCAAAAGCGATCGCCGCAAGAACGACGATGAACTTTTCCCAGCGAACACGAAAAGTGGGCCCGATTCCAGTGTGAAACGCAGCCATGATATTGCCTCCTTTCCCCAATGGGGAAGGTAGTACGTCTACGGGATATCCGCAGTGACGGCTAAACTTCCCATGGTTAAGAAGTAGCATGATGACAATCAACCAGGATGGTTAATCGCCCTCAAGCTACTTCATTAACAATTCTTGGCAAAAAGAAGACTATCTAAGCTTTTAAAGATGTAGTTAAAATGGGTATATGTGTAGCCATACTCTGTACGAGGAAATGGAGGTTATACCTCTACACACCTCAAGTACAGGCCGTAGGTTACTAGCTCCTTAAGTGTTAGCTAGCATTCAATGGTCTGTACATGAGATGGCCTCTAACAGATGTATGGACTGAAATAATCTGATTTGTTAAAGTCCTCCCTACCGACGTGGCTATGGATTTTTAGTTGCTTTTCAGGGGTTAGCCGTTTGCAAATCATCCAAAAATCCAGTTAAGAGCTAAACACTCACACCAGTGATAAGAACTTAACTAATGTATCATATTAGATCGAGTTTGTCAATAGAACCATAAGGGTAATGCTATCTTAAAAAATCGCTTTGTCTTCCCCGCTATGCTACTTATTCTACTGAAGTATAATCTTGCCTTAACTTATATATTATTATATAATACGGCGATGATTTTTGATAACGCGTCTAACTTCAGTTGTGACTAGTACCGCTATTGTTTATAATTGACTCGAATTAGCAAAGAAGAAAAATTATGGAAAACGTTAACCAGTTCATTGAACAGTTATTGAAAGATAAAGGTTTGCCTAAACTTGACGAAGAAGTTCATAAGCAACTAGTCAGTGATCTAAGTGCCAGACTAATAGATTTTATTAATCGAAAGCTTATTGAGGTTATGCCAGAACAAGACATCAACTCTTTTATAGAGCTCCTGGATGAGGACCCCATCAGTGCTGAAAAGATTGAAAGATTCATTGACGAAAAGGTTCCAAATAAGCAAAGAGTAACAACTGACGCAATGGTCGAATTTCGATCTCTGTATTTAGGGAATAATAGCCCAACCACGTAAGTATAGCTTTATGGCAGAAACACTCTTAGTCCAACCCAGAAATTCTTATATGGGCTCAGATACTGAGATGCCCGAGGACCAGGAAGCAAATAGAAGGCAGCAAACCACAGCAACCACTACAGACCCATCGGCAGATCCGAATTCGCAATCGGGCGATTTGGAAACCTTGCAGCGTAATCTCCGAACGCCTATCCAAGTTATAGACGTTTCTGAGGGAGTAGCTTCAGAAGCAGCCGATCACGCGGATGAATATATTAGGCTACAAACCACCCAGAGAGGTGTTAGAGGTTTCTTTAAAAAAATATGGCATGGAAATATTGCACGTGACTACATAAGACAACGGGAAATAAAAGGCTCTCGACAGGAAATTATAGAGACAGAAAATTTGGGTATTCTGCACGGTTCATCCAAAGAAGAGCATGACCAAGCAATGGCTGCAGTTATCGGACGATATACGTCTGAGTATGGCGAGCTACTACACTCGGGTGAGACAAACCAATCCGCAAGCGAGATAGAGGGTGGGGCGCAGTTAGAGGAACATCTCCATGAGGTCGTAAGTGCATTCGCAAGAGGTGATCTAGGCTACAATGCTTTAGTCGAAGAGAAGACCCGAATACTAAACGAATTTGGCAAATCAAGACAAGCCGAAGATAGAAATAAGGGTTTGATATATGCCGACAATATAGTCGAGGTCGCTACCAATGCACGAGCGGCCTTCGAACATGGCGTTGCTGTTGAGGCTATAGATGTTGCTTTGGGTTTAAAGATTGGTGAAGCCAGAGTAGGTGTTAGAACACAGTCAAGTCGTGAACTTGTTGATAAGGCCATAGATAAGCTTTACAGCTCTAAGGCTGGAAGCCTGGTCAACGAAACCACTCTGGCTTCTGCCGCAGCTATAGTCATGGGAGTTACAAAGTTTACTGTTAGAAAGATAGTAACAGCTGTATCAGCCACCGTTGGGCTGGGAGTTGGAACTGGAATTATTGCGGGCATAAGAGAAACCCACCACGTCGGGCAAGAACGCAGACAACATGCCCGTCAAATGGCCGAAGGTGGACAAATTGACGAAAATCAAAGTAGTCGTCGTTCAAAGATGGAAGAGACGCGTTATGAAACCACCGATGTCGACGATTTATTGACGCGGCTTAGAGCTTCGCAAGAGGTAGATGAAACCAACCCTGAAATAGATAATATGAGAAACCTAATTGCTGGGGTTAGCGATGTTCAAACTCGTATTAGGATGTCAGACGACCTTGACTGCGACTTAATCAGATACGAGAGCAAAGAATCGGTTGAACAGCAAAGATTAGACCTGGACATCGCACTTGCTATCTCTAAAGTGAGCCTACGGAATCTGATAAATAACGCCGACGACTCAACGCTGCTGAACCTTGGGGTGCAGCGTGGAATGGATGTAGATGAGTTAATCGACTCTCGCAGCCTACTAATACGAGAGTCGATAGAATCGGATATATCAGCTAAGAACCGAGCATTTAACAAGTTAAGGTTAGCTCGGGCTGCTTCTGCCGCCGCTGTTGGCGCAACGGTCGGTATGGTAATTGGATCCGCTTCTCAAGAGATTCATGCAGCTTTAGATAACAGCATGCAAGGAGTCTTTGATCACGCTCAGCCGGGTCAGGACAGACGCACCGAATTGGCTGCACTTTTCCATAGTAACCACATGTCTAACTCCCATACACTAAATCACGACTTTAGTGGAAGCTCTTTCCAATCTGGTAACGGCGCATTAAACCTACCCTCCGGATATCATGTTGAGGCTAATTCAATGACTGGTATAGCCGCACTCATCGGCCCAGGCAATCACCTTGTTGGAGATTTAAGCTTTAATCCCGATGGTCATTTAACAAGCGTAAGTCAAAAACTTCTCGAGGAACAAGGTTTCAAATTACACTCTGTAAACGATGTGTTTCAGACCTCTCACATGGAGACGTCTACCGAAACTGTGTCGCCAACGGATTACGTTGCAGCTCATTCCAGCCAATTCACTGAGGTCCACCGACAGTTATGGTACGACAATGACACACCATATTCAGATTTAAATGAGTTAAAGGGCTACTGGGGAAATGACGGGAGTGGCATCGATGGGCATGGGAACTTTACTTTTGATGTCTCACACATGACAGCAACCGGCTCATTCGAAGGAAGTCAGATAGCTAACGCTCCAGAGCTAATTCAGCAAGGTCATTTAGCCATTGCAGTTTCATTGAATCAAGCTACCCAAAACAATGTAATACTGGTGCCAATAAATCCAAGTACTGGCCAAGCTATTTTTAATCCGAACCTAAATCCAATTTTTTCTAGCATGTTTAAAAATGAAGGTGGACAGGCTCATTTTACTGGGGGTTATTTAGAAGTTGTTCAATTAGAAGGCTCTAGTCCAGCCGGTGGAGAATTCATTAGGCCACTCGCCACCGTAGTTGGCCAAAATCAGCCGGCTACACTTACTAATACTGTACAAAGCGTGGTTCATCAAACTGGCGAACACGTAATCACTAATATTGAAGCCCCGGCTACCCAAGCAATACCAATAGAAGTAGCCCCAGTTATTCCACTGCGAGCACGAAGTGGTCTTGAAGACCTAAATCGAGAAGAAAGGATAGCATATGGATATGGCCAATATTCGCCAGAACAGATAGAAAGACCCACTAGAGAAATGTCACCACGTTTAAGAGATAACCCCGACGCAGTGTTAAGCCCGGGTGAAGAACTTAGCTGGTACAGAAGTCAGCTACCTTCTGCGGAAAGAGCTCAGCTAGATAGTATAGTTTCAACTACGCCAGAATTAAGCGACTTACCAGCTGAAACTCGTGCAATTGTTTGCATACCAGTCGGAGCAGTTAGCGAAGCAGATAACATCTATAACGCCCTATCCTTATACGAGCAGCAAGATCAAAGAGCAAAAAGCCAAACTACGATTTTGTTACACGTAAACTGGATAGACGACACTGAAGCAGATCCTGTAAAGAAGGCTGCTATCGATAAAACAATAGCTGAAATCGAAAGAGCCAAAGCAGATTTTCCAGATCTTAAAATCGCATCTTTCCAAACGAAGTGGCGCAGACCAGAAGTAGAATTGAGGGGTGGTGTAATTGGTGAAGTAGCCAGACGCCTGTTTGATACAGCTCTAATGAGCGTTCAGCAATCAAATGAAAATGGTAGACATGCCCCAAGTCAAGATGTACTAATTATTCGAAATGATGCCGATGCTAAAGGTATGGGGAACCACTACCTGTCTAATTTACTGGCAGCAAGTGATGGATCACGGTCTGATGCTTTTGTAGGTACAATTCGTTGGCAGACAGATACTCACAGGAATTTCCCTGGGTTTGGAGTGGTCTCTAACTTCTTAGAAGTAATGCACGCGGTGTCTGGCTTAAGGGGAGTGCATGTCAGAATACCAACGATAGGAATTAATGTCGCAGTGAAGGCTAGTGCCTTAGCTGCCGTTGGCTGTCTTGGACAGGGCCGACAATATTCAGGGGCAGGTAGTGATGATCTTGAGATTGGTCACCGAATTTACGCTGCCCGCGATAGAGATAAAGACAAAAACTCTCGATATGGGAACCGATATAGTACTCGAAGAAGTGCGTCGTCACAAAGGAGACGTCGGCTAAGACTAGAGCAAGATAACTATCCAAATAGAGACGAGAATACAAGACACCTAGATTCTGTACCTATAAGCGTAGTCAAGGGGGCTGGGATTGATACGAATGCAGACAGAGTACTGACAGTTTACCGAAATGGGCGCCCAATAACTACGTCTTGGGATAACTTTGACAGTAATGGAGGACAGGATCGGAGCCAAGGGTCTGACTCCCCTGGTCTTCTCGCATCGGATGACGCAACCGACATTGATCAAGTGGCCCAACGTGTTGAACAAAATATTAGCGAAATGGCATCACGCTGGTTTACTGACCCAGAACATGTAAGGATGGGGCTTGCCTTTACCTTCCCGGAAAAAAATGGAGATGGTGAAGCCATATATAACATCAAATGGCAAAAAGGAGTTTGTGAGTTTAGCCTAACTGAAAGTGGAAAAGAATGGCTCCAAAATCGCCTGACACGTGACGGTAGAGGAAGATTTGATCCTTTTGGTAGACGCGTAAGAAGGGCTCTTTATCACGAGACCGCTCCTTCAAGTAAAAGACAGCCAGCATCTGTTGTCCCCCGTTTTGTCCAAGCACTAGCTTAATGTATACTTAAAAAATAAAACTGGGCGGGTGAATATGGACAATGAAGCTTCTAAATTAACAGATATAAGATCTAAAATACTGAACGATTTGAAATCTCTCGTAGAAACCGTTGAGGTTGACCCAGAGCAAAAATTCAATATATATCTTGCATCTGCCAGATTAGAGGGTTCAGGAAGTAGTTATGAGTCGGCCTATGAATCTGCTAAAACAATAGAGCAACCAGAAGTACGAGTTAATGCTTACCTTGATTTACTAGAAGCTATTGATTTACGAAATGGTGACATAAGTTTAGTTGATGATAATCAAGCTCAGCCCCAAAACCAAGACGGTAGTGAAAAAACTTCGACTGAGCCTATTCCAGAATCCAGCAATTGAGTCTGCCGATCCTTAAGCCAACTAACTTAGTTAAGCTATAATTAAGTTCAATAATGAAGATTGCGATTCTAGGTTATGCACTGGAGGGGGAGGCTTCTTTAAAGTATTTTTCCAAACCTAGCAACGAAATTACTGTTTGCGACAAGGACAAGGATAAGCAAATCCCAGCCGGCGTGCCTAGTAGACTTGGGCCAAAATATCTTACTAACTTAAACGAGTTTGATCTACTTGTTAGAACTGCCGGGATGAATCCTAATGAAATAATTTTAGCCAATCCTGAGGCTCCTAATATTTTAGATAAAGTTACTACCTCTATTAATGAATTCTTTAAAGAATCTGCCGGCAAAAAAATCATTGCTGTTACTGGTACTAAAGGCAAAGGGACCACCTCAACCTTGATCGCAAAGATGCTTGAGACAAGCGAACAACGTGTACATTTAGGCGGCAACATTGGCACTCCCCCATTAACCATGTTAAAAGAACCGACAGCTAACTCAGACTGGATAGTGCTTGAACTATCTAGTTTTCAACTTATCGATATAAAGTACTCCCCTCATATAGCGGTTTGTATGATGGTAGTACCTGAACACCTTGATTGGCACGCTGATGTGGATGAATACGTAACTGCCAAATCCCAACTATTCAGATGGCAAAAAAACAGTGACATTGCTATCTACTATTCCGACAACCCATCCTCAAAAAAAGTGGTTGAAGTAAGCCCAGGCCAAAAGATCCCTTTTATGAGTCCACCTGGCGCATACGTTCGAGACAATCAGATAGTTATTGATAACCAAAGTATTTTAAATGTTAGTGAAATTAAGTTGCTTGGAAAGCACAATTGGCAAAATGTTTGCGGAGCAATTACTGCTTTCTGGCAGATTAACGAGAACGTTGAAGCTATTCGGTCAGTTCTGACTTCTTTCACAGGGTTGGAACACAGACTTCAACTTATTCGTGAGTTCACAGGGGTTAAATACTATGACGACTCTTACGGCACAACTCCTGAAACTGCGGCAGTTGCCGTTGAAGCAATTCAAGCTCCCAAAGTTATGATACTGGGAGGTTCTGAAAAGAACGCCTCTTTTGACCAGCTGGCAAAAACAGTAGCTCAAGATAACGTTAAGCATGTAGTTTTAATTGGTCAAACTGCCGATAAAATTAAACAGGCTCTCGCAAACCAAGGATTTGATAGGGTGAGTGACGGGGGACAAGCTATTGAGCAAATTGTAAATGAGGCTAAAAAGCACGCCGAGTCGGGTGATGCTATATTACTCTCCCCTGGCTGTGCTAGCTTTGGACTATTCAAAAACTATAAAGACCGCGGAGAACAGTTTCAAAAAGCTGTGGCTGATTTAGTTTAAACGGTTACTTTTCGGCAGCAGCTCTTTTTGCAGAAACTATAACGTTTTCAAACAGAGAACTTACAGTCAGTGGACCCACCCCACCCTTTTTGGGTGTTAAGGTCAGATCTTCCCTCTCGTATATAGAGGAATCCAGATCACCAACCGTCTGACCACTTTCACTTGCAACACCAGCGTCAATAACTACTGCACCTTGTTTAACCATTTTTGGGTAAAGAATTGCTGGGCTCCCGGTAGCCGTTATGATGACGTCAGCCCACAACGTCTCATCCGGTAGTGAGCTCGTTTCGCGATCAGCTACCCTAACACTAACCCCCGAGTCCTTTAGCATCTTGTTGAGTGGTTGGCCAACCAATTTTCCTCTTCCTATAATTAGGACTTTTTTATCCGATAGGTCGATATTATGCCCAGCAAGTAACCAGAGTATGGCTGTTGGTGTTGCGGGTTGGAACTTACTATTTTTCGCAAGTGCGTCAACATCCTTTTCAGGACTAACTAAATTGACTATCTTATCTGTTTCATCAGAGTTCTCAATAGGAAGCTGAACAATTATTCCATGAACGCCGGAGTCATTGTTTAGCGTTTTTATAAGTTTTGGTGCATCCACTTGAGCAGGGTTATATGTATCAACCTGAACTCCTATATCACTACCATACTTCTTCTTGAGCCTGACGTATGTATTAATAATGGGGTCATCTTTAATCTGCACTACGGCTAGCTTCGGGATAATTTTTGAGGGAGTTAAGCCTCTTACGGCTTTAAGTTGTCGTTCTTTTATGAATTCTGCCAATTCTTGGCCGATAAGTAGTTTTGCCATAATAAAATGTTTCCGCACAACTGTATCAAGAAACCCAGGTTATTCAAAGTTGCTTAAAACAGTAGTGATTTGTTAAAGTAGGTCAATCAAGGGCCATTAGCTCAGCTGGTTAGAGCACCTGCCTCTTAAGCAGGGTGTCCTGGGTTCGAGTCCCAGATGGCCCTCCAATAGTTGCTAACTGATAAGAATAGGTCTCTAAAATTGAATTGTTGTTTTTAGAGCTTCATTCGTATCTGTTAAAAAAGTTCGAGTCCGTGATGGTCTAGGGTTTGGCTAAATAGTGCTGACTTGAAGAGCATATCTTCCTAACATAAGGTGTGGCTGCAGTTTCTGTTTAATAAATTGGGTCAGTCCACCTAGCAAAGAAGCATTGTCGAGAGGTTTGTACTCATGCGTACCCATATTGTTTAAGTCATCAATACTTAGCTCATTAGTATCAATATTCATGTTTAGGACTGACTCTTGTGCTGCAATGCTATGCATAAACTGTTTAATAATTTCTTCGTCATATTCTATGCCTAGACTCTCGAATAACTGTATACACAACTCTTCTAGCTTTTCTTCGATGACTTCTTCTTCGGTTGTAGCTTCTTCCGGTAGCTGCTGGCTATCGTTTATAGCTATACCGAGAGTTTCAATCATGTTTTTGATTTCTTCAAGTTGAGTTGGTTCGAGTGATTCTAGATATAGGCTAAACTCTGCTTCAATGTCTTGAAGTGGAATGGGTTCAGTGCTATCGGAAACTTCTGTGACAATTTCAGAAGTCATGGCTTGAGAAAATCTAGTACCCGCTACCTCCTCTGTCTCGTTCATAACGTCAGTCTCAACAAAGTCCGCAAATACACCGACTAATAGCTCACCCATATAGTGTGCTTCTATTAATTGCATTCCTTCTTCTAAATCGGCTAGGAGAGCATCAACGCAAGTTTCATCTTCTTCAAATATGCCAGTTTCTACAGAGATATCATCAGTGGATAGGGGTTTTTCGGGTTGTTCAAGGACAATATTATCCACGTCAAAGTCTTCTAGAGCAATCAGAGTCTCTAAACCGTCGATAATAGCGGTTTGAGTTTCTTCCCGTCCAATTTCACTCCATTCTGATTCTAGAGCTACTGGTGGTATTTCGTCTATCAGAATGGCTATCCTCGCAGTATCTTCAGGTTGAGTGAGCAGTTCAGGCATTTCTCTAGGAACATCTGTATGCACCACTCCCTCTTGTCGCATAGCTACATTTAATAATTCAGTTTGTCGTTGTTCGGCATACTGTCTCTCCCAAGTTATTAAATCGTTTGCTTCGGCAGGTCTTGTGATTTCAACCTGAAGTTCATGTATGTTTTGATATACTTGAGCCTCTTGTACGGTTCTCGCCACTCTCTCAGTAGGAGTAGTGGTTACTCCTCTTTGTGTCCCCTGCTTTTCAGTACGTAACAAAGCCACATGATGAAGTTCCTCACTAATAGTTTTCTCTACTTTTACTGCAGTCGGTTTTGTTTTTGGCTGAGTTGACTCAGGAGTTGTTTTTTGTGGTTTTTCGGCTTTAGGAGTTTGTGCCGTATCAGGCGTTTCGGGCGCACCTACTTTTTTTTTAGTTCGTCAGCACTGACTCTAACAATCTCGCCTTTATCATCACGCTTGGCAAAGAATTTTATACCGTCAGTAACCGCTTCTGCTGGGTCTTTGCCGACATTTTGTGCTTCTGTGATTATGAGCTCCACAGAACTCTTCATCTCTGAGTGTCCCGGCATTCCCACCATTTCAGCTAAAGTGCCCCTACAGGCTGCATTTGGACCTACAAGTTGAATCCCAGCCACATCAAGACCAACGCCTCTTTCCATCAGCCATTCGGCACCAATTTGCATTGGGTTTAGTATTTGCTCAGCTTCATGAGCTTGTTCTTGAACTGCTGTCGGAAACCCCTCGCGTTGTGGCATATCTATGTATAATAAGCGTGAGAGGTATAAAAGTCTAGGGTATCTGATTCGTTAGACAAGCCCCTTTATGAATAGGATAATAAATATGCCGTTTGCGGCTTTAGTTAATCTAAATCAACCCGGCAATTATGTTCATTGGTCTATCTTTACTATCTCTGTTGCGAATTTAGTAATAATTGCTGTAATGGTAGTTATTTTTGGGCTTGCTTTGCTACTTCCGTTCCCGAAAGGTCGCAGAGAAGAAGACGAAGAGTTAAGGAGTCAACACACGCAATTAGGTGTAGATTTAGTATCATCTCCTCATACAAATTCCTCCGACAGTAAAATGTGGACAGCTCGTGTTAGGAATTTTGGACTTAGAATTTTGCCTCCAGGAAAGTTACTGCCCGATAGACAACCAGCCTATGTATCTTCATGGATATATGTATTTGGCGTTGCAACATTAGCAGCTCTCGGTATGGTCGTGATATCAGGAATGGCTTTGGCTATTGGGGGGCCTGACTGGTGGCACGTCAATCCAATCGGTCATTTCTTCAATAGTATGCACATCTGGAGCGTTGAGTTATTCATGGCATTTATGGTTATTCATCTTTGGGGTAAATTCTGGGTGGCTGCTTGGCGAGGTAAAAGAAAACTTACTTGGATAACAGGAGTAGTAGCATTTCTAGCTTCTATAATTGAGTGCTTTACAGGATATTTATCCCAACAGAACTTTGATTCCCAGTGGATTGCTACAAACGGTAAAGACGCAATTAATGCTACTGGTCTAGGAACTTTCTTCAACCTGATGAACTTTGGGCAGATGTTAATGTGGCATATTGTCCTAATACCAATTGTTTTAGTCGCCTTAATAGGCGCCCATGTATTGCTTGTTAGGGTAAGAGGCGTTGCTCACCCTATCCAAAAAAGACCTCACGGTAGAGCTGCTCGTAGAGCTGCAAAAGCAGCCGAAGCAATGGCATGGAGAGGCCCCACAAGACGCTACGATATTTTAAAGGAAGGAACAATAGCTACGATAGTTGTTTTCATTCTTGTTGTAGGTCTAGCAGCAATTCTTTCTTCACCAGATGAGCCTCCTGTTACCGTAGCTAGTTGGGCTAAAGTTGCACCTGCCGATTTTATGGGAACTGCTGCAAGTGAGCTAGCTGGTACAAGCGAAACCGCTACCTATGGCCCTCCGTATAATAACGGAACATCAAATGTGCAGAAGATTGGTGTGTCATGGCAGATGTTAACAGGGGTACATCAACCAATTAATGCTGCTCAAACATTTGTACTATCGCCATTATCTAAAGTAGCACCGACAGACCTAACTCTAGCAAAAGCTTTGTCGACCTATCAAGCTGCAAGCTCATCTCAACAACAAGCGTGGAATCAAGCTTATGCAAACGCTGTTACAAACGTAACTTTTGTTTCTGGAGTTCCAAAAGTACCAAAAGCTAAAGACGGTCCTATACCTACACTTATATCAACCGAACTAACACTTGCTCAATCAGGAGCAGTTGACGCTGACTTACTAGCACAACAGCCTTTTTATGGCACTAACTACACTAAGCCATTACTTTTTATGGAAGATGGTAGCTACTTCTCCTCGCTGGCTCAGCAAAACCATCTCAGTGGTACTCAGTGGGGAGTTATGAATGAGACAGGTAAATATCCAGGTCAACCTTGGTTATGGCTATATACTTTGTGGTATCAAGTTCCAGGGTTTAGCTCGTCAGCCAATGTTGATTTGATTGCTATATACCTAACTGGCTTGGCAACGATTTTGCTTCTCGCAGTACCTTTCATACCAGGCTTGCGCGATATTCCTAGATTGATTCCAGTCCATAAACTAATATGGCGGAAACGCAATCACAGCAAAGCAAATCCATAACATCTGAAGACTATGCTATCAAAAACTAGCAATAAACAACCCGTAACTTCCCTGAATTTTTGTCGCACTTAATTCTACGTTGGCCCTCCAAAAGTTGCTAACAGATGAGAATTAGTCTCTAAGTTGTAAATGTTGTTCTTAGAGCTTCATTCGTATCTGTTAAAAAGTTCGAGTCCGTGGTGGTCTAACCCCAAACTTAACAGAGGTATGGGGATTTATTATTATTTGAAAATATCAATAATAGACTCATTACTTTTACTAGTATCATAGTATACTGTAATTACTATGATTATCCTGCGTATAAATACTCATTCAGGAGTACCGCCGTACCTTCAAATCGTACAACAAGTCAAGCAAGACATTCGTATGGGACTGCTTAAAGAGGGCGATAAGCTCCCTACCGTCCAAGAAGCAGTAACTATGACTGCCATTAACCCTAATACTGTTTTTAAGGCTTATCGTGAATTAGAAAGCAGGGGTCTTGTTGAAGGGCGAGCTGGCATAGGAACTTTTGTGCTAAAACACCCTGCGGGTCCATCACCCAGTACACAGAAAACTTTAACAAAAGACTTGGCTGACTGGATAGATAGTGCATATAAAGCAGGTCTTGATGATGAATCTGCTGAAGCCTTATTTCATATAACACTACGCAATAGTAAAAAGGAGACAATGTGAATCAAAAAACACTAACTAAAAACAAGTACGCTATTAAGACGAATGGCCTCGGTAAGCAATATGGGTCATTTTGGGCACTAAAGGATTGTAGTATTACGATACCGCAAGGCAGTGTATCTGCTCTAGTCGTTCCTAATGGAGCTGGTAAAACTACTCTGCTTAAACTATTGGTCAGTCTAAGTAATCCAAGCTCAGGCAGTGCCTCGGTGCTGGGGAGAAGCCCTAATCAAAGCCGACAGTACCTTTCTGAAATTGGTTACTTAGCTCAGGAGATACCACTATATAACCAGATGTCTGCTGAAAAACACTTAGCTATGGGCGCACATCTAGATATGCATTGGGATAATGAGTTAGCTAAGAAACGTCTCAATGAACTATCTATTCCATTAGACCGTCCTGTTGGTAAGCTGTCTGGTGGTCAGAAAGCCCAAGTCGCCCTTGCTCTAGCACTAGCGAAGAAACCAAAGCTGTTACTGCTCGACGAACCAGTCGCTGCGCTTGACCCTCTAGCTAGGATAGACTTCCTTACTTCTCTCGCTCAAGCGGTAACTGACGCTGAAGGCGAATTGACAGTTGTTATGTCTTCTCACTTACTCGCAGACCTTGAACGAGTTTGCGACAACCTTATTATCTTAGCTTCGGGCAAGACTCAGCTATGCAGTGACATTGACCTCGTACTTGAAACTCATAAACTGCTTACTGGTCCCCGTAGCGAAAACATCAAAGACCAAGCCTATACAGTCATAAAGGAAACACACTCGCTCAACGAAACAAACCTACTAGTTCGACTAAACAATACGAAGTTCCATAGCTCTAAATGGCAGGTACATGACACCAATATCGAGGACATAGTACTCGCTTATATGGGACAAGATAAGCAAAGAGTAGCAGAAAAAGGAGAAGTTAAATGAATTGGTTTACTTGGCAACAACACAAAAAACAATTTATGGTCTTTGGTATCCTGTTCTTGCTAGTTGCAGCCCTAGCAGTACCAACCGAGATATATTTATGGCATGTAATCCAGCAGCTAATTTCGGTATGCGGTAAGACCAATCAGTCATCAACGTGCTTTCAAAGTAAGGTTAGCACTATAGCCACCGTTGTTTTTGGTATTTCATATCATCTCATACAACTCATAGTTCTCACCGTACCGTTTCTGCTTGGACTATTCTGGGGCGTACCACTAGTTGCTAACGAGTATATAAATGGTACAAATAAGTTAGTGTGGACACGGAGCATATCTCGTAAGAGATGGCTTACCGTTAAACTGGTATGGATACTGATTGCTGGTGTTATTTTTGCGGGTGCTTTCGCAGCTCTAGCCACATGGTGGTCACGAGTGAGCAACGCTGTGTACTCTTTTGATGGTGCAGGTAATACTACAGCCGTACATGCTAATACAGCCGTATATGCGTATAACCGCTTCACGAGACTAGCTTTTGATACGCAGGGCATTGTACCTGCTGCTTATGCTGTATTTGCAATCACTGTTGGTATTGCAGTCGGCACGTGGTTTAAGCGTATTATGACCGCACTAGCCGTTACTCTAGGGGTGTTGATTGTCGTACAAGTCGCTGTGCCCTATCTTGTGCGACCAAACTATGAAACACCACGGACTGCTAGTGTACCCATACTAACTACTGACGCTGACCTTTCCATACCTCCCGTGCCGAATGGTGATGGCGAAGCGTTGATAGTAAGCGGAGCCATTGTAAATAATCAAGGACAGGCTATAAACTTTGGCAATCCACCTGCTCAATGTAGTAACGCTCTACAGAATGGTACTGCTACACAAGGCGAAGACTGTATAACACAACTTGGCTATCACTGGTCTGTAAAATATCAGCCAGCTTATAGGTATTGGGACTTTCAGCGAATTGAAACAGCACTGTATCTAGGACTAGCAATTATACCGATAGCTGGAACGTATTGGTTGGTATTAAGACGAGACGCTTAAGCCAGCAATAAACAACCCGTAACTTCCTCGAATTTTCGTCGTACTTAATTCTACGATGGCCCTCCAAAGCATAAGCAATTTTAATGAACGATTTTAGTGGTACAATAAAAACATGTCAGAAAAACCTAGAATTATTTTTAGCCCTAAAACAGTAGAAGTAACCGATATTGAATCTGGACAAGTAGTCCATAGAGAAGATATTGCTTCTAAGGGTCTAAGTATAGTTGCTCAAGCAATAGAAGCAGCTGGTGGCAAAGTGTCTATGCCTGAAGATGGACTAGCTTGGGCTGATGAGCTAGATACTGAATCTGAGTAGATATAACCATCACTATGGCCCTCCAAAAGTTGCTAACAGTTGAGAACTAGTTTCTAAGTTGTGCTTATTGTTTTTGGAGCTTAACCCCTCTCTGTTAAAAAGTTCGAGTCCGTGATGATATATAAGCTAAATAAACCTATACTTAGTTATATGACTATTAAGCATATATTAAATAGACTTACCAAATACCTGCTAACACAGTTGGCTGCTGTTGTATTGATAGTAGCAGCAATACTTATACCCACTACGTCAGCGTCTGCTCTAGCGTCATCAGGTATCGTCGGGAAGACTACGGATACACAAATTGAAAGTTATATACAGCAACAAGCCAAAGCTGCCCACATTCCAGGGATTGCATTCGGTATTGTGCAGGGTAATAAAACTACGCTTCTAGGGGGCTACGGCAATGTTAACCCGAATACACCATTCTTCTTAGCCTCGCTCAGTAAGTCATTTACAGCTCTAGCAATTATGCAGTTGGTTGACCAAGGCAAAGTCAGTCTTAATGCTCCCGTAAAGCAGTACATACCTTGGTTTAAGGTTGGCAATGGTAGTGAGTCTGACTCCATGACGGTGATGGAATTACTTGACCAAACTAGCGGCTTGTCTAATAAAGCGGGTCTTACCGCTTTAACTTTTAAACCAACTACGACACTACCGCAAGCTATAAAGGGATTTGAGGGATTCTCGCTTGTTGCCAAACCGGGTAAGACATTTCAATATTCCAACGCTAATTATATGGTAGCGGGTTATATTGTTCAGCAATCTTCAGGACAATCCTACGATAGTTATGTCCAGCAGCATATTTTTACTCCCCTTGATATGACTCATACCTACGCTATGACTGGTACGGCGCATGAAGCGGGTCTAACCAAAGGTAGTGCTGTCTGGTTTGGTTTCAAGTTACCACTTACAGAAAAGGTTGCGCCTGCTCTTATCCCTGACGGTTATATTATATCGAGTGCTTCTGATATGACCCATTACCTTATAATGCAGCTTAATGGCGGGATTTACGATGGAACGCGTATTGTATCAGCAAAAGCAATCCAGGAAATGCATACTGGGTTTGTATCTTTACCCAACGGTCAAAGTCCGGTGCCTGACACTAATTCATATGGTTTAGGCTGGGGCGTAGGGACTATAAATGGTACACCAATCATTGCTCACGATGGTCAGCTACGTGATTTTCAAACCAACATGGCTATACTACCCGATAAGAACATAGCTGTAGTGATGCTTATTAACCAAGACCCGCAACTATTAAATGAGGGTCAAACGTTTCAGGGTGTGCTGCAAGGAATTACAACTGGAGCTTTCCCGTCTATTAGCCACATTTTCATTATCTTTTATGTCATTTTTGACCTAGTAGTTTTAGCTAGTATATTACTGATGATTCGCTCTTTCTGGAAAATTAGTAAATGGCTCAAGAAGTTTCAAAACAAAGCGCTTAAAAAAGGTTTTGCAAATGCATTCATTAAAACTATCGGCCTTGATTTGTGTATTGCGATAATAATAGCGGTGGCAGTGTTTTATGGTCTAGGTTCTGTGTTCGGTTACGTTCCGCTTACACCAACACTAATGATTTTTGCCTTACCAGATGTTTCGGTATGGCTTTATGTAGTCATCGGATTTTTTGTATTACGCGCCTTAGTAAAAATTGCGATAGTGTCATACTGGAAGAAAGATGTCACGACTGGTCATGGCAAAGAGCAATAAAGAGACCGTACCTTCCATATATTTTTGTTGAAGTTAGTTCCACGATGGCTTTTACAAGGCACTGAATTGGGCTATGTGAAGGTTGTTGCTAACTTGGATTTTCGATGCAACAGCATGCACGATGGCCCTGCAATATAGTTATGCTTGCTTGAGGTAATTTATTACCCTATCCTTGGTAAACATGAGACGAATTGCCCGCACACTAGAGTTAAGCTTAGCCACTCACAGTAGATCAGCAAATGACGCTATGAGAGAACAGCGACACACACAATTAGAAAGCCTGCCTGGTTTAGTTGGGAGACGACTAGCACTTGGTGTTGATGGTCTGACAGCAAATCACCGACGAACAGCAACAACTGCGTTAAGTGGACTCTCTATGATTGTAGGAGGTTTAAGGTATATAGGTAATGGGGCTTTTGTTTCTGTTTATAAAAAAGGTGATGAAGTGGTGAAAGTATACAGACACACCGCTGACCTTGACGAGGCGGCAAGACAAGAACACATGAGAAGTCGGGCGGAAATGTGCGACAGACTACAGGGCTATCTTGGTACGATGGTTGCCGCTCAGACACTCTCTGTCGAGCAACATCCACTAGGCGACTACAGAGTAGTGCTCGCCCGTCAGCCATATGTCAGGGGAGGAAGCCTGGACTTCTTCACATCCAACACACGTTCCTTGAACAAGGCCGAAGTTGCGGAGTATTTTGAACGTCAAGCAGAGGGCAAATCACAGATTATGAGGCTAGTAGAGGCTACGTTCGCGGGCCATGATGAATCAGGCGAAGTGCCAGATTTGAATGGGTGGGATAATAATAGACTTGTTGGTCCTGGGGAACTAATTAGACTTATCGATGCTGAGCCTATAAGCGAAGCTGAACATCCAGAGGTACATGGTTTAATTCTGGATCAAGCAGCTATACTAGCTGATTTCGTGGAAGCCGCTTAGTAATCTCAGTAGATATAACCATTACGGTGGCCCTCCAAAAGCTTAAGCATTTCAACGGGCTAAGTCGTTGCACCTTGGCCCATGTCCGCCAGTAATGCAATCAGTTGCCCCTTTTCTATACTTGAGTAATCAATTTTTTTACGATTGGCAATTATACTGCCCTGAATTAGTCTCTGGCATTTAATAACATCTTTCCGACTTAAATAGTTAATGGCCTGAGTAGTATTAATAAAAAACTTTGACGATAGAATGAGGGATCCGAATAAAGGCCCAACTCGCACTTCTACGTTTAATATGTCACAGATTTGTACACTTATTATGTCAGCCGTACGAAAAGAAGACCGACGCACAATGGTGAGCTTTTCTCTATCTATTTCGATGGTATCTCGGAAAAAGGAGAAAGGAGAAATCGTATTTGCTTTAAAGAGAATATCTTGGGATTCAGTTGTCGTATACATTAGCTTTTCCTCGGGTGTATTTTCTGTCACTGAAGTAACGGTCTTCTCTTCTCCGGAGTGTAGTCCTCTGTGAATTAGTGCTCTTTTAATCCCTTGGATAATGTCGAGGGAGCGTATTGGTTGTCGTGTCTCGGCTATACTATTCATTTCATAAACTTTCTGCGTCGCTTAATGTAGGCGCTATAACCATAGTACCCTTAACAAGACAAGATAGATGTGTTGTCTATCACAATCATCAGTAGCCTAAGTTCTAATAGATATAACGATCACCGTGTACCTCCATATCGTTTATGCTTAAACTCCTTATCGAGGAGTTTTTGTTTGTTATAGTTATATGATGAATAAGCGGAGTGTAATTTTAATTGGCGGTGCGCCGCTAAGTGGTAAATCTACGCTAGCGAAATCACTCTCGAAAAGACTTAACATACCTTGGGTATCTACAGACGATATTAGAAAGTGGATGCAGGCTGTTGTTAGAAAAGAAGATTACCCTGATTTGTTCTATACGGTTGGGCTAGATTCAGTAGCGTTCTATAAAAAGTATAAAACAGCCCAAAGTGTAGTAGATGGCGAAGTAAGTGAAGGCATAGATGTCCAAAAAGGTATAACAGCCATGATAGACAGCTTTTGGTGGTGGGATAAGTTCATTATAGAAGGTATAGCTATTTCACCTTCGTTTACTAAACAGTTTCAAGATACTCATAATAACATTGGTGTTACACCATTATTTCTGGTAGATAAAGACAGGGACAACATCAAGAAGAGAATAAACGAAAGAGGTTTATGGAGCAAAGCTGGTACTTATCCAGACTATATCAAACCTCTCGAACTGGAGTGGGTAGCTATTTATAACCAGAGCTACGAGGAAGAAGCAAAGAAATATGGTTTCACAACTCATGACATCTCCGAGCTACACAAATTAGAAGAGTTATTTTCTAGGCCGTCTTAGTAATCATATTGGTCTTAAGCTTAGTTTATATAGCCATTACCGTGGCCCTCCAATATAAGGTCAGATACATTGATTTAAGCTAGTTGTGATATTCTAAGAGCATCTAACAAAAACAAATATGGATAGTCAGCCCCAACCAACTAACCCGGAAACTCCTGGCGAGAGCAATTCGTCTACACCTATTCAGCAACCTACCACTCAATCGCAGCCTTCTGGTCAGCCTCCCATGCAATCGCAACCTGCGACTCAACCAAATCCAGTTAATAATAATGGTCCTAACCAAAATCTAACTGTTAATCAGACTAGCGCCGTGTCAAAAGTTGGCGTATATGCCCGTATTGCATTTTTTGATTTGTGGTTACTGGTTTTTGCCACATGTATAGCTCTAAATATCATCGTTGGCAGTGCTTCATCAAGAAGTGTAGCTATAGTTTTTTTGATTGCAGAATTAATCATAACGATACCGACCTTTGTTATAGCAAATAAAAAGAGGGAGAAAGAACTATCTCAAAATCCCAGCCTGATAGAAGACATATTCTTAAAAAAATACATACGTAAAAATCTTTTTATTGCGGTATTCCTGACAATTATTTCTGCCTTTATTTTAATATTTGAAATACTATTAAAACTATTTGTCTCCTCTGCATCTCACTCAATAACCGTTAAAGGCATCCTGGATGAGTTGATATTTACAATTGGGTTTGGTCTAGTTCTGGCTTTTTATTGGAAACAGCACAAAAGGACGGTTAGATAATACCCGGTTAAGACCTTTTCTATATAGACTTGTGTGTGTCATTGGTGTTAACGGCCATTTTCCGCAAAGTAGATATAACCATCGCTACGGAACCCCAATATTCTTAGCTTGCCCTTGATAACTCTAAGAACTAAGATAGGCTGATGACTGAAGCTAGTGGACCAATGGAATTTGACTTTGACGCAGACTCTTTTGTAGTAAGTGAGCTACACTACCTTATAGACGTTGATGATCCACATATAGCTATAGGAGCAATGTTATCCGCAGAATACCTTCATATTAAACATCCTGAGATACCCGCTGCTAAAAGGCTCGAGAACGTAGTTACTAGGATAGCCTTATCTACACCAGGACTAACCACAGAATTTGCAGCACAATATGGTAGGGAAACCTCATCATTTCCTTCAAGGGTGTTGGGAGACATTGCTTTTAGTTTAATGAGGAAGTTGGCAGATAGACCCGCACTTCGATCAGAAGCTCTTGAACTACTAGACTCCTACTTGCTTGATTTAATATTAAGCACTAGGTAATATCACTAATTATTAAAGAGAATCTGTTAGTCACGGTGGTCATCCAAACTGCCTACGCTTAATTAAGATCGGAAATCAATTTTGGTTATGCTTGTACTGTTTGTTAAGCTGGATGATACTAAAAATTATGGGTAGTACGCTACTGACCAAAACTGTACTGGACCCATTATTCTAGACAGTATTGTCTACAATAAGTTGTAGCAATATAGCAAACTAGTAATAGGGGGTTCACTTATGCCTAAACGTCACGTCATCCGTCCGGATGTTAAAGCCCAGGTATTAAAGAGGTTAAA
>DATKHC010000018.1:0-10255 GCA_035510465.1 Saccharimonadales bacterium (SeqCode) | reverse complement strand
ATCACGTATTTTAGCCACGATCTCAGCTTTGAGGGCTGGATCAGTGGGAGTACCTTTTGCCATAGAAATCTCCTCTTTAAACTAATTATATAGTCTCGTCTAGAATAGACTACATGTTGAGTTTAATGGGAGCGTGACATTACGCCAACCTCCACGACCTTTCCGGCAAATTCGCTGCCTGCAATTGTTCGCTTAGGTTTTAAGAGTCCAGTAAATAGTCTCGATACGAAATACTTTGCACTTCGATAACCGCAATCTGTGCGATTTACAGTGGTTGCATATACTTTTATAAGAACCTCGTCATTTTTAGGTTTGGGCTTTGGGACTTCTTTGATATGAAGAACTTCCGGAGGACCGTAACGAGTATAAACAGCTGCTTTCATCTGGACTGACTATAACAGAAAAAAAACACAAATAACGAGCAATGAGCTTAAAGCAAAAATGGTATGGAGAGTCACAATGATGATTATATCGACCTTGCTGGATGAGTTCGGGATGTATCCTGAAGGACTACGTAAAGGTAAGGGTCTATTTGGTATAATTACAGACATGAAGACACCGACAGATGTACATGGCGCTTACCTCGTAACAGGTCCCTCGGGAGTTGGGAAAACTACAGTCGCTCGAGAATTACAAAGACTTGGCTTCAATGTTGAATATAACGCTGGTGTTTGTCACTTTGTTGATAGTACCGGCAAAGAAGCACCGAGACCGTGGGAGGTAAGCAATTTGGCATGGCTATCGATGCATCGATGGGTTTTTAATGACAGCAAGCTGGCCGACATACTACAAGAACACAAAAATAACCATATTTTTATTGAGGCAATTGCGGCCAATATGGACGGCTATCAATCGCATTTTAAAAACATTTTCTATCTAAAATTGGATGATGACGCACTAGCAGAACGTATTATGGCAGATAGCCGTGCTAACCGTTACGGTAAGGAAGATTTTCAGCTACTAGAAGTAATCGATGGCGCGAAGAACCTAGAGTTGTGGGTCAAGGCAGCAGGCGGTTCTATTATTGATGCAAGTCAGCCCATAGATAAAATAATTGAAACGGTGTTAGCTGCCACTGAGTAAAAAGCCGCTTTCTAGTTCCAAATGACAGTGAACTCCAATATACTTTAAACGGAGGTAATGTATCTCTGTTTTTGTTATTATGTGAGCGTGACACATCTAAAAGATTTAATACTATCATTCCATTAATTAGGAATATGGGAAGCAAATCAATGAAACGTTTAGTTATAAGACACGCTCAGTCTGAGGCCAATAGAACAACCAGACCAGCTTTTGGAGAAGCTGGTGCTCAGCTGACCAAAGGAGGCATAAATCAATGTTTCAATCTGGGGGTAGTGCTTATAGCAATGGGCGTAGACCGCAAGGATGAGGCAGTAGCAGTATCGGAAAAGATACGCACTCAACAAACAGCAAGACATGTAGGCTTTATTTGGACTGAAATCTATCCAATCTTAAACGAAGTTAGTACCAACATCCCACCACTCGATCTTTTAGTACAACTACACAAGGGTCAGTTACCGTTTGAGGCCATAGCTAGAGCTGAATCGATCCTAGATGATCCACCCGAAGAACGAATTTGGATTACACATGGCCTAGTTATTGCTGGGCTAAGAGAAGTCCTAGGTATGCGCTCAGAACCTTTAGTTCCTGGATTCTGTGAAGTTGAGGAGATGACGATCTAATCCTGGTTATACTTGCTTTTAGCATGACGAAGAAGATAATTAAGCTATGACCGAAAAAGATCCCAACACAGAACTCAGTAGAGTTAAACAAGTTGCTGAGGTTATGGCTAGCGGCGGTTATTCTTTACTAGATCGTAAAGACGCGCAAGCCGAAGAGGCTCCTCAGGCTATTCCAGAATTATTAACCGAAGAAACTCTTAGGGAGAAGACCGGTTTTAAGGTGGTAGTTGAATTTCCTAGCTGGCAGACTGATGCTGCTGGTATTATTGGATTTCATGATGAGTTAGAGAGGCTGGGTAGAGATTTGGGCTGGGAGAATGTTATAGGATCAGTTTATCAAGACAATGAAAGTAGTGATTTAAAGCTTGGGGTTTTTGTCAAAGAATCGGCTTTCCCAAGTGAATCATCCTCTTAAGGATAAATTACCTATTATTTATATCTGCGTCTTGGATTGCTAGGTCGTATTACTTCACCATGGTGGCCTATGACCTGACCATATCTGTTGGTATGGTACTGGTGGTTAGGGTGTCGAGCAAAAAACTCTTCTGCTGCCTTATGGCCTATCATTTCGCCTAGGGTGCCTAGTCGGATATCTGATACGCTTTCCGTTTCCATTGGCCCACTTACGGGTCCTCTGCCAGAATAACCAACCGGCGCAGTATCAGCTTGCTGTTCTGTCTGTGGTAAATCTACGTCTGGGGTACTTGGTGTTTCGCTTTCATGACTCATTTGCTTGCTCCCTCGTTTATAAAACTATTGTCTCATGATTGGCAAGTTTTATCCTAGGGAATTATCCCTTGACACCATATTGTATCTGTAATATACTGTAAGTATGAAGTTTACTATTCAAGAATTTAACCAAAAATTCCCTAATAGCGAGGCTTGTTTAGACTATCTGTGGAACATACATTTCTCAGATGAGCCCTGTAAGGCTTGTGGGTTATATGATGGTTTTCATAAACTACCAGGCAGACCAGCCTATCAATGCCAATGTGGTAATCAGTTATATCCATTAGCAGGTACTCCTTTCCATAAATCTAGTACCGATCTAAGGACTTGGTTTCTAGCTATATTCTTTATGACTAACACTAGATCAGGTATGTCTGCCCTGCAGTTCCAGAGAATCAGCGGAGTAACCTATAAAACTGCTTGGAGAATATTTAAGCAGATAAGATTAATGATGAGTGACGATGAAGATTTACTGAATGACAGTGTAGAAGTAGATGAAGCATACATGCAACCTAAGCCAGAAAAGAATAGTCGAGTAGAGAATAAGACTCGCAGACGGGGTTTTTATAATTCACAGATACTATTCGGCATGGTAGAGAGGAAGGGCAGAGCAAGAGTTAAACACGTTAAGAGTTCTGGGGTTAGAGTTTTATTGCCTGAGATACAAGATAATATCTCTCAGTCTGCCACTATATACAGTGACGAACATGGTTCGTATAAACGTCTAGATAAAAGAGGATATGAACACTTTGCTGTTAATCACAGTAAACAGCAATTTGTTATAGGTAGGGTTCATACCCAGAACATAGAGAATTTCTGGAGTCAGTTTAAGAGAGGAATGTATGGAGTTTATAGGCACTGCGACCCTAAATACTTACAGCATTATGCCAATGAATACGCCTTTAGGTATTCTAACCGAAAAAGTGACATCCCAATGTTTGATTTAGTGCTGTCAAAATTAATCGCCTAAATGATAATTGCGCAATTACTATTTTTGTCTTAAAAGTAATCTGTTAATTAAGAAATTTTGTGTATCTAATATCTATATATAAGTATATAGAAACTATATATTCTTTTTAACGGCTTTCTTTATTACTTTATTGAAGCGGTCTTTTCCCTCTGAATGGTCTAATTTTATCTTCTCATCCTTAATCTTCTTTTCGATTTTCTGTTGCCAGACTTTATCTTTAAGAGTGGGTCTAAGTGGATTGGATTTCATATACCTAGTATAAGACAAATTTTCATGCTTGATACTTTTACATCTGGTTTTGCTATTATTTAGTTATGCCCGCTTACAATTTTGAGAAGTTACCAGACCATCGAGCAGTCCTAGCTGAGTGGGAGTTAAGAGCCAAACGGCCAGGCTTAGCTAGCGTAATGCGGGAGAGCCACACTGTAGAGGAAACTGAAGCGGCGGCTGTGAGTATGGAAAGTGCAGTAATGAGTTTTATTACCCGAAATCTAGGCTCGCTTGCAGGAAAAAGAATACTAGAAATTGGAACAGGAATTGGCCGTTTTTCGAGACCACTGGCTGAAAGTGCTGAAAGTGTAACCACTGTGGATATGACCGAAGCAATGATTGTCAGAGCCCAGGAAAATCTGAGGGATTTAGACAATATAACGTTCCTAAAATCAGAAATCAAAGACTTGGATTTTGAGCCAAATCAATTTGATCTAGTGTTTGACGTATGGGTACTGATGCATGTCATGGATAACGCTGATTTTGAACAATCTATCGCTGTTATGACTAGCTGTGCTCCAGCTGTGTTCATATGCGAATACACCGACCAAGGTGATAAGCCTGTAGGGCCGTATTCTATTCTCAGATCAGTTCAGGAATATTGCCATAGCATCCAGATACCTGTTTCTGCAGAAGATGAGTTTTATTACGGCGGTGATCGATCGGCATTAATCCTTTTTGAAGCCCTATAACGAACCTGCTATTTGTTGTTAGCAGTTATGTTCTAGCTGGCAATTATCCCTTGACTACAAGTATCTTCTTTGATAAGATATAGGTATGGATAAGAAGTTCTCTATCAAGCAATTTCACCTTCGTTTTCCAGATAACGATGCCTGTCTAGAAGAAATAAAGCAACTTCGTTTTGGTGACGCCTTACCTTGTTCTAAGTGCCAAAAGGAAAACAAATTCTACAAAGTTTCTGGACGCTCAGCATACGCTTGCTCATACTGTGGGCATCACATCTACCCTCTTAAAGATTCAATCTTCGACCATTCTAGTACAGAACTTATTTCATGGTTCTACGCCATCTATCTTATGGCACAAACTAGAGCTGGTGTTAGCGCTAAGCAATTAGAACGAGAACTGGGAGTAACGTATAAGACAGCTTGGAGAATGTTTCATCAAATACGAACTTTAATGGCTAGTGATAGCGATTTACTCACCGGTGAAGTAGAAGTTGACGAAACTTATTTACAGCCCCGACCCTATATGAAGAAGAAGCTTAACCCCACGCATAGACTCGGCAGCAATTATGCAGATAATTCTCAAATTGTCTTTGGAATGGTACAGCGTGGTGGCAAGGCAAAAGTCAAACACGTCATAAGCAATGGCGCTCGAGTGTTGCAACCCGAAATCGAGAAAAGTATTGCTAAAAACACTGTTGTCTATAGTGACGAGTGGAGTTCGTATAACAAGCTCGAGCAGATGGGTTACCCCCACTACACTACTAATCATCGCCGTGAAGAGTTTGTTAAAGGCAACAATCATACTCAAAACGTTGAAAACCTCTGGTCTAATATGAAGCGTGGTATTAAGGGTGTCTATCGGCATGTAGACGCTAAATACTTACAAAGTTATATTGATGAGTATGCTTTCAGGTACTCGTATCGCAAAACGGCACCAAAGTACATGTTTGACCTAATTTTAAGCAATATAGCTAGGTAGTTATAACGGTAACTATTCCTTGATATACTGTATTATCTATTCCCCTATTCAGTAGTCTTTCTACTGACTTGAACTATAGCTACACCTACTAGAAAATGGACTACAAAACTATTCCGACCGGACGGAACAATAGTTAGTCAAATTAACAGATACTAGTAGCTATATAGTTTCTCTCTTTACTATATATAATATATAGAGCTTGGAAGGAAAGGTACGGGAATGGTAAAAGCCGCTAATAAAACCAAAGTCTCACGTTCTACTAGACATTACTCTCTTAACTCTAAACAACTACACTTACTTAAACTTATTTATAAATTCAGATTCGTAAATAGTAATCTATTATCTAGGCATAAATATATAGGGCTATGAATGCTTTATTTTTCAGCCTTAGACGACTTATTTTTTATTTTAGGTTTAGTAGCTCGTTTCAGTATTTCATCAAAAGCTGCTTCGGCATCTTTACGACCACCAGATTTAATAAAGGCTTTGAGTTTAGAATCTTTCTTTTGGGTCTTCTTGTTGGGCATTCTAGTTATTGAACTTCGTAGCGTTAACTATAGGTTATTACTTATAATTTATTGAATTAATTAAATTGATTAATTCTTGGTAATTGCTGTCAGCAACAAATGCTTGAGGATTTGTAATTGTAGGAACACCTGGAGGTGAAACATTGTTACCATAATTTATAATTATAGAGGTATAGCGACCATCACCTTCCGCAGAGGCTCCTGTTACCGTAGTATCACCAACTTTCGTGCTACCCTTAGTAACGGCTATTTGTGGAGAGACATTACTAGTATTAGTATCAATGTTATATAAAGTAAGAACATCGCCAGAGAGAGCAGAGTTACTTAGTGGCGTTACAGCAGTAACTTTGCATGGAGAGGACGATGTGCAAAAAGGATCTATGGCGGCGTTAGTCTTACTAAAATCAATAATAAAGTAATTAGGAAGTCCTTTGCTGTCTGCGGCAGTAGTTGTAAAGCTAGCTGATTCTATAACTAGATCGTCCTCGGTCCCGTCTGCATAGACCATATTTGAATTGTCGGTTACAGACCAATCTGTCGGATACTTAAACGAAAACTGTCCCAAGGTATAGGTTTTCCAGCCTGCATATGGGTTAGGAGCTGTCGTAGTTTTAGTCGAGCTAGGAGAAGTAGATTTTGTTGAGGTTGATGTGGTTGTTTTAGCTGGGCTGGTTTTATGTTGAGTGTGCCATACATAATAGCCACCGAAGCCGATTAAAGCTATAACCAGAACTATAAGTAATCCCTCAACGACTGTGAAACCGTTAGAATTTTTATTTAGTTTAATCATATCGGGTATATGCTTCTAGTTTAATCCTTATAAACAGATTGCAGTATCTGTAAAGAAGTTGCCGCATCGCTGGTGCTGAACCACGATATAGCATCTTGAGTTGTGCTGTTGTAATCACCTGAGCCTGCTGGTTGTGAGGAAGCTTCCCCTGAGATTACACCGTAATCGTAACAAGTCCATGCGTCAGGAAAAGTTACTGTTGAACCAGTTTTGACACCGTATTTACTAACATTCGCTGTGCTAGTAAGAATATAATATGGGTTGTAGCGAGGCGAGCCATTTAATTGGTTGTTGAAATAGCCGCCAACTACGTCAAGACTTAAGCTACTAGAAGTAACACTGTTTACCGATACAACATATAACTGGTTGGTCTCGCCTGGCTGGCTACTAGCAGAACAGTTAGAAGGTTCGGGGTATTCGCCTACCGAGACATCACCATTTGCAGTTGATATATCATAGCCTTGATTGCCAAGACCAGTCTGTGCAGTCCACGTACTTGGATAATATAGGCAGGTTGAAGACTGGCTATCACAGTCCGACTTCCAGCCCGAATAAGGATTACTTGGCGTAGTGGTTGTAGACGTTGGCGTAGTAGTCTTTTTTGTTGTAGCTGAGGTAGCTGGTCTAGTAGATGATGTGGTCGCAACTGAGGCTGTTGTAGTCTTATGGTCATTCTTATATACTAACCACCCAACTACTCCTAGCAATACAACTACTGCAATTATTAATACTAATTCTATTGTCCCGAAGCCTGACTGATTATCCTTGTGAGTACGCATTTAATTTCCTTACGCCTATTAGCTTAAGTATAGGATAGAACAACGGATTTAAGCAATCAATAGTGTAGCTATATATTTATATATAGATAATAGATACACAAAATTTAGAAAATAACAGATGATAAATTAGTTATAAATAGCAATTACGTAATTATCATATATTTATAAATATATAAAGGTGGAATATTTTTATGATTTTGCAGATGAAACTATAAAAGATTTACTTCCTACCGATAACAAGTAAAACTTACGTGTTACTAGGATATACTTTCGAGAAATATAGATATATAAATATAAAAGGGGAATGTTTTAGTCTAATTATAAGAAGTAAAACTAGATTTTTGACCTTAATTGGCTGATTAATATAAAAATTACCTATAAACCGTAAACTCCTAATTGGGAATACTTGTATTCAAGGTATAAGTGCCTTCTAGCTCTATAGACAAAGATATGGTTCTAAGGGATAATTGCCTTATCCTAGCTCGGGATGTATCCTGAGGGACTACGTAAAGAAAGAGGTAATTTTTTATTGGTTATGGTTGCTCTATTTTATTTTTCACACTACGATTAGAACAATAAAGGAGAGTTAATATGGCGACGAGCAATTCTGGCGAAGTAAGATTTTGTGATGATTGTACGGCAAGAGGTAATTTTTTAGACGAACCAGGTAAAGCAAGAGGCTCAATAGTGGTGAGAGAACCTAGGGGTTTCGATCAAGGAGACAGTCCAACCGAAGACGACAGAGTAATCGTGGCTAGTTTGAATATTCACAGTGATTTGATAAGGTGTCTATAGCTGCGCGAATGAGTTGGACTGATCTTGAGTCGGATCGAAATCTACAGTACTTTGAGTATTTAGCTTGCTTGATAAATTTCTATGAAAAAGACGCTCTTGACTTCCCGTTACACTCAGCTTATTACGAGCAGTCGGATATAGAGAACTTTATAATTATGCTGCTGGATGACCCCGCTCTAATGAGCAAAGCCTTCCCGAACTTAGATAAAGCCAAGTTAGCTAAGGCAATCAAAGACCTGGATGATCATGCGAATAGGAATGCTGGTTGGGGTAGTGGATACGGAGGAGGTTTTATTAGTGAAAGAATACGAGAATTTATAAATGGTGATATTGGGTAATAGATAGAACTATGACTCGTCAAAAAATAATCCATTTTGCATATGGCTCAAACATGTCCAGTGAAGAAATCGTTGACAAAGTCCACTTAGTCAACTAGACTAAGTGTATGAATGTAATTAATGTACACGATGCGAAAACAAACTTCTCTAAATTGCTTGACAGAGCAGCTAACGGAGAGCGTATTATAATTGGCAAATCTGGCAAGCCCGTTGCACGTTTAGAGCCTTTTTCTAACAGCAAGGCTGTGCATAGGCAATTCAAAGGCGGCAACTTGGAGTTGCAAGCACATAGCAAACACAAACTTACACCTGAATACCTGAACGAGTTAGCCAATAGCAGATACGATGGCCGATAAAGCAGTATTCCTAGATGCAAATGTGCTCATATATGCACTAGATAAAACTAGCGAACAATATGATGATGTTGTTGAGGCTATTCAAAAACTTCTAAGTGAAAAAGCAGCTCTGTGTACTTCTCACCATGTGATTGAGGAAGTATTACACATAGTGCAAAGAATTCCGCAAAACAACACTTCTCTCAGTAAGGTAGTTGAAGAAATTAGCGGCATACCTGACCTTATATTAATTGAACCATCTGCAACAATTGACTTTGCTAAGCGTTACGCTGACCTAAGCCAACAACTAAATTTAGGAGTAAATGACGCCTTGATACTGCAACTAATGATTGATTCGGGGATTACAAGAGTATTCAGCTATGATAGGAAACTGTTAAAACAAGCTCGAGTTCTGGGTATCGAGCAAGTCATCTGACAAGTTAAAAACTTTTGCTAAGTATTCGATTTATGGGGAGGTATAATTACGCTATGAAACTAGGGGAACGATATAGAGACTACAAACACCAACGTCAACTGGATAGAGAGCGTCGGGTAATAGGACGAGATAATCTAGTGGTATTATTAGACCATGCCAAATTTTGAGGCTATACAGACAGAGGACGATATTACACGCACCTTAATGGATGATCCGTGGCGAGTTGATGTTCTAAAGGCAGCCGAAGAACTTCAACTACCAAATTGGTGGATTGGAGCTGGGTTTCTTAGAAACGTAATTTGGGATGCAATTGAGGGCAACAATTCTCCTCCCAACCGTGATGTAGACCTCGTATACTTTGATCCAGGCAACGTTGAGCCAGAAACTGACTGGGCTTACGATGAACAACAGAAAGCAAAGTTTCCCTTTGCAGAATGGGAAATACGTAATCAAGCGCGCATGCACAACATAAATAATTTTGCACCCTATGCTTCAACTGAAGATGGAATTGCCCATTGGGTTGAGACAGCCACGTGCGTTGCAGTCAGGCTTGACGGAGATAAATTTAAATATTTATTTAGCCATGGTACTGCGGACTTATTTGGACTTATTGCACGTCCGATACCATTATTTAGGACTGCCGATCTACTTCCCGTATTCCACACTAGGATCCAAAAGAAACATTGGCGTGAGAGATGGCCCCACCTTCAAATACTAGATCAATAAAGTTTTTATCGTTCATCTCAAAGTTGCGAAGTGCGTCCACTAGAGTGAACGACCGTATAGAACTCAGGAGCTTTGCAACATTTGTTGAGGTGTCCTGTACTGCAGACTTAAGTGTACACGTTTAGTATTGTAGAACTCCAGGTAGTTATTTATCTTAGATTGTATTTGTTGGTTTGGGACGGCGAAGTCTAG
>DATKHC010000017.1:0-15496 GCA_035510465.1 Saccharimonadales bacterium (SeqCode) | reverse complement strand
TAGTTTTAGACCTAGAGCTCTCGCTCTAGGTAGGTTAGGATTGGTAGAATAAGCCATGGTAGGCTCCTTTCTTTGTTAGGTTGGTACTAACAGTTTAGGATGCCTACCTTTTGTGTTGCAAAGGTGGTGAGTTAATACGAACGACTTGATTATATCTGTTCTTATGGTATTATATATAATAATATAGGCTTGTGACTATTAATGACTAATACTCCAAAAAATTCAACCGGTGAACGACCTTCTCTGCTGGGAAGTCTGTTAAGTTATGAATTTTCAGAATGCAGTATTGCCGCTGCAGATTTAAGCAAACAAGCCGGTGACTTTGTTGTGGGTACAGGCAAAGCTGTGACTTGGTATCTGACCGAACAAGACACTCCCCAGCAAATGCACGGTGTTTGTCTGTACAACGAAGACCATATGGCATCTTATAAGATTGACGGTCATAAGACTAGACTATATGTTTTCCAATCAACCGAAAGAGCCTCGCCAGAAAGACCCGGAACCTTAGGAAGGAATAAACTAGTCCGCTTTATTGTTAGGAAAGGACTAGATCTAGACGAAGAACAAACTTCTGAAACCTACTATAATGACCCTTTTCTGGCCGTAATGGTTGGATCAGACACACTATTCCCTCTAGCAACCTTTGCTCGCAGGGAGAGCGGTCAATGCAGCTACGTACAGTTTGGTCAAGAAATGCATGATGATAATTACCATGTCACGACAGCTGACGACGAATCTTCTCGATTCGCGCTTATAGAAGCACTGAGAGTCAGATTTAACGATAGTGGGAGGGATCAAGCTACTCTATCTCAGAGCAACAGGCTAATCCAGCAATTCATTGATCAGCAAGTTGAACTTCAATCTGAGATACTGGCTCGAGCACGCGAACGACAACTTGTTCGTCAATGTTTTAATCGGCTCGCTAGAGACGGTTCCGAGCGCCAACTTACGGTACTAGGCGAAGACAATAGTGTATATCGAGGACAGTATAGAACCTACCCGTTAACACCTAATTGCATACTTGCGGACGGAAGATCTGTCGGCCTTATGCTGGCTGAGGGAAAGTCCTCAGAAACAGATGAAGGCGAGGAGTCAATTGAATTAATGGCCGTTACCAGACAAGAAGTTGCAGTACCTCTGGCAAAGCTATCCAAGACATTCATGAATTTTGAATTACACGGCGATAAAGATATAGATCCGACCAGTAAAGCAGATCTCTTAAAAATGATTCTTTATTTTGTGGTTAGTTATCCGCCATCTGCAAAAATGCTCAAGGAAATAAGTAAGCCTTATGTTGCTCCTGAGAAGATTGTAGGAACTGAACAGGAGATTGCACGGTACTTCTTAAACAATCATCTAGTAATTCCTTCGGAACTAGCTTTGAAACGCAAAAAATTGAGACAACCAACTGCGCCTGTGGTCAAATTCAAGTTAGATCAATTTTTCAATTATCCCTCCGGAGATGATTACCCTTATCCTCAGACTAATCATGTAGGTTTCACGGCTTATAGGCTAAACCATTTTCAACGGGAAGCAGCAGTGGTCATGAACTTTCTAAAAGTGCGTGAGCGAGTACACGAACGCATGGGGGAAGCTCGAAAATGCGACGACGTACTGATGTACTGTGTTCGTGAGATATATGAATCTAAAAGATTGCTCGGAGCAATATTCCGTGACCTTGATATAGGGAAGACTATCAACGATGCTCCAACCTCAGCTTCCGTAACTCGTAAAGACGGTATCTATACGTTGGAGTTAGCCGGAAGACCTGCCTCCCTGCGAGGCGAACAAATGGTAACATTATTAAAGCTCGATCTAGACCCGACTAAACCTTATCTCGGTCAAAAAAAGGTAACCTACTATTTGACTCCGATAATGTTACCGAGTTAGCCGGAAGACTGTCACACATTTTACTGGAATATAAAACCGGTAATGGGTTAGTCCGTGCCTGAAGCTGCTATGTCGACCGAGTTATCGATTGAACGTATTGGGGATTTGCTTGCTGGCGTAGGTAATCACGAAGGTAAGGCCTTACTAGTTTTAACTATGGATACTGGAGAGGCATACGCTCTCACTGCCTTATGGCATTTGCTTACTGCAAGAACAAATGGCTAGGTTTGTTACTATATACCTATGACCAAGTATGTTCTTAATTCAGGCGGTATCAAGAATCAGCCAGTCCTGAAAAAACAATTTCATAGAGAACTCATAAAGGATCTGGGTGGCAAGCCCAAATTTGTTTTGTGTAATTTCGCACAAGGCCGAGAGTATTGGGAGATTAAATTCCAAGGCTATTCTGACAGCATTAAAGAGGATATGCCCGAGGGCATAGTTCCTTCGTTCGAACTAGCGATGCCATCAACATTCGTAGAACAATGTAAAAATGCTGGTGTCGTCTACTTTCATGGAGGCGATGACCACCTGCTTCAATATTGGATGAAACAATATAACCTACAAGAATTATTCTCAGAAAAGGTTGTGGCAACTAATTCGGCAAGCTCCGATATGCTGTCGAAACACTATTGGACTTGTGATTGGCGGCGATGTGCCGATGGCCTAGCCGTCCTTCCTATAAAGTTCATTCCGCACTATCAATCTAATTTTGGCGATGCTGATCCGAGAGGGCCTATCGACATGCAAAAGGCCTATGATGATTTAGCTGCGTACGGCGACACATCCCTTCCTATCCATGCCCTAAAAGAGGGTGAATACATTGTGATTGATTTATGAAGACAATACAGAAGATGTCAGAGGAACTACTACTAAGCTTTTACGTCATGCAGAATAAAAAAGGTTACATAGCTAAAGATACTATTGCCTTTATGGGGCCTAGTACGTGGAGATTTCATTCAGGCGAAAGTGCTGTACGCGAAGTTTTGACTTTAATTTCGGCAGGGTCTGTAATTAACTTGAAAAATGCGTTCCAATACCTAAAAGAAAAACTATTCAATATCCACTACGGGACGGACACGCAGAGCACGGACGTCATCGTCCGGACGATAGACATTCCTGCCGACCCCGGCGTCAGCGACATCGCGAAGCCGAACGCGGCCGTCCGCTGTTAGCGGTTCACCAGTAAGCATTGTGTAAGTCCAGTCATCTTTATATTCCTCAGAGGCCTGTTTACTATCTGGAAGAATAAGGTTATTAGCGCGGCAGTCTTCATACAACGCGTCATAAGCAGGACTGGTCGTACCGCTTCGAACGTCGTAAATCTTTCCGTCAACTTCTACTTTGAACAAAGAATCGTTTTTCTTATCCATAACGCGGTTATAGCTTCGAGCATGATCGTATTCTTGGCTGTGATCACCAACATCTATACCATTACCTACGTGACCTAGCTTGAAAACCTTTTTACCATCTTGATCTTCAGTCATTATTACACGAAGACTTTCAGTGGTAACACCGTGGTCTTTGAGTTGTTCAGCTATAGCTGAACGGACTTTAGTGGCTTTTATCTTTTGTTCAGAGCTCATAACAGCCCAGACAGACTCGCTAGCGAAAGGTTCTTTTGGTTCTGGGCCTTTGAAGGCTTCACGAGGCATTAGGACACCAGAGGCCTCATATAAACGTTTAAATGCTTCATTTGCTATGTCAAAGTTTTCTACTGGAGAGTATTCAACCGTTGAATCTTCCATAGTTGCCAATTCGATAGCAGCATCACGTCGGAGTTTGAATGCATCATTAGCTGCCCATGCCAATGTTTCGGCGTTGTTATAATCTTCTAATTGCTTAGGGGTAAGATTTTCCATAGTCTCTCTTATCGTTAATTTCACAATATTGTACTACTTTTAGGTAAGTATGTCAAGAAGATCGTATTTAAACCTCTTGAGGTAGCGGGCGGGCTGATGATGTTTTGTTAGTGCATAGTAGCTTGAGCTATTGGAATAGTCCAATTTCTGGCCTATTCGAGTGACCATTTCGGGCGATAAGCGCCTGCCCGATGGCCATAGCTCAACACCTAAGTAGGGCAGCTTATTACTGACAGGTTGAACCCTATCGTGCATTGGATTGATTTTTAGATACAGTTCTTCAAGTAGAAATTGGGTTGTCACCACTTTTGCTATATGCGCCTCAGCTTCACTCTCACACCAAAGCACGAAATCATTACCGTAGCGCACATATCCCAAGGGCTTAACGCTATGAAGAACAAACTGGTCTAGTTCATTTAGGTAGGTATTGGCAAATATCTGACTGGTGAGATTGCCAATGGGGAGGCCTGTCTGTCTAATCATGCTTGAGCTTTCGATAACATTGTCAAGCAGTTTTAGAGCTTTTGAGTCTCAAACCAATACTGATCAACCAGCAGAAAAGGTTCATAAAAAAAGGAACTACATACGTACTGTATTGGGAGCATTAGTTTTATATACTGGGATAAATGCGGCAATAGACCTTGGTTACGGTTTAGAAGCTCGTAATGTTACCAGTCAACTAGGGCAAGAATCAAATGCTGCTTCAATATATTCTAACGCTCAAAATGATGAGCATGGTTCTCTTAGACAGGCTGAAGAGTATGCAATCGAGGGAATGGTAGCAACGGGTCTCCTTTTAGCTTATCGCAGGTCGAATCAAAACACTTCCCAACCCGAGCAGTAGATATAATCAGCACCGCAGCCCTCCAATACGGGCATGGTTGCTTTAAAAAACGTTTTCTTGTGAGCTTAAAGCTTGACTTTCTGATACTTCGATAGGTGATCCGTTAGTGAAATCAGCATGACAGTCACCTATGCCGAATCTACCCAACATTTTTTCGGCAATATTAAGGTCTTTAGGGCAATCCACCCTTGTTGGAAATTCTTCAGGCGTCGCTACTCTAACTATAAGATCACGGAGTAATTTTTTACCGCTATAGCCATGAAAAGTAATTCGTGAAGGGAAAACAGGTTGCAGGTTGGTTGCTATACTACCGTCACGTTCTCTCCAAGAATGAGTTGGTTGCGAATATGAACTAAGTCGAGCGCATTCTGGTTTAGTGCCTTTTAGATTAGGACAGCCTTCGCACATTTGTTTATATAAATTACTCATACTACAAACACCCTATCAGATCACATTATGAATTCAAAGCATAACCATAATGGAGAACCGTCTGGGACACGAACTAAATAGAAGGGCTTATGACATCTCGCAAGACACTCAAGCCCTCTAAACGGATAGTATACAGCCTCGACCTTCTGATTCCGGATGTGCTTGCTAATCTGTTAAACGATGGTAATATAACTTCTATGATTGGCCCAGAGAAAGGAGTAGTTTCTCCCAATGCGGAAGAAGTTACTTTATCCTTAGAAATATTAGGAAGCCTAAATCCTTACATGGAGTCTGTGGTGGGTGCTTTTCATGATGCAATCGAAGCACACGAAAATGGTGATGATTTAAGGCAGTTCCTTTATGAACTTAAATTTATAGAAAATTATTATAATAATATCCCGAAACATCTGAACGATAAACAAATAGGTATAGTTTTAGCTGGTCGAACTGACGAAGGTGCGGCAACAGACTATATGCCAAGAGTCGGATTTGCTATCGGTCTTAGCAGTTTTGGCGATACTTTCAGTGCCCATGGGATATTTGATCATGCATCTTTCAAGACCTACGATGAGCTGCAGGCAGCGCTAAAAGAGAGTTCTAGACCTAAAGATGGATCGTCTGACTTTGATTATTTCGAATGGTCCATAGAAAGCATGACGCAACAAGACATAACAAAGCAATTATTTGGAAATGCACGTAGGGCTGGGGCAGATGGCCTTGACATAGAATATGACGGAAACGGCAGAAAAATAGACATGGTAGACGAAATTAACCACGTAATGGCTGATTTTTGCATGCAACTCGATCAACCAGAGCTTGCTGAGTCGTTTGCAGGCCAGATTGTTGGAGATGACAAAAAAGTAAGCCTTTACTTTAGTGCGATTAGAAGTGGCAACATGGCCAGTTTAAAAGTACTTGATTTATTTGCCGACCTAAAAGACCAACTAGACCCTCACCAATTAGTTAGATTCTTAACATTAGAGATTAGTCAGCAAGGGTTATCCGGCGAAGTAGATATTGCTGACAATGCTAGGCGAATCATTACCCTAACGAATGACGAGCATTTATTTGACTCTAAGTATCGTAAAGCTATCCGAACAAAGCTAATATTGGCTCTATCTGAAGCGGGACAAACTAGCTTAAGCGATAGGGTGGCAGAGCTGTGTGGGCTTAATAAAATAAGAGAACAAGCACAAGTAGTCGTAAAAACTGGCAAAGAAAAGGCTAAGAAATTAAGTCGAAAAGAGCGAAAAAGTATTAGGTCGTTGGGTAAGGCGGCCACGAGAAACCTAGAAGTTTCTTTTGGCGCAGGCACGGGAATTAACGTGATAGCTGATAAGCGGGATGACTTCATGGAGGACGCTTTGATGAATCTTCATCCTAAGAAGTATGCCAAGTTTACGCTTTACATGCGTCAATTTTCATTGATTTCTGCATGGGATAATAAACGTATAGTCCAGGCTATTACTGACGGGTCTGAAGAGTATGATTTTCGAGATTTTATTAGGAGAATTGGAGTAAACAGCCGATCTGAAGCTAAGATGTATGAAGAGTTATTTTACGGGCGAGCCGAAAGAACACCAGACAGAAAATTCCAAGAACTTGTTGAAAGTCACTAGATAACTGCCACGACGTATAATTGAGACTAGCCTTCATCTACAAGTATAAGCCTGCGCAATTCTTGAATATGAATACCCAAAGTTATATTCCAGAACCATTTGCCGAGTCATAAGCATTTTCACCTCTGTTAATGGAACAGAGGTTATTTTATTTGGAAGGGAGCCAAAGAAGTTATTTGGTTCGATTACAGTAACGTAACTAAAAGCATGTGTACCTATAGCATAAGAAGTTCTTTTAACGCTGACTTGATAGCTGCTTGGTCTTTTTTATCAATCGATCCGATTTCCTCAAGTAGATCGTTTTGTAAGATAGCCGAGAGACGATGAACCCGTGCCACAGATGGCTTTAGCAAGCCACTGTTTCGCCAATTTTGAAGCAAAACATCTACAGGTTCCTGTTCTGATGAAGATGTTACGGGAATAGACATTAAAACTTGTCGCACACCATAGGGCTGCCCAACTACAATAACTGGTCGTATTTTATACTGATCAGACTCAAGAAATCTGAATTTAGCCAGACAGACCGTGAAGGGCTGGACGCCTACTTTTGCCACGTAAGTTTTTTGCCCATACCCAGATGATAAATATCTTCAGCTGGGTCGTTTAAGTAATCTTCACCTACACTGTATGATGCCATTGCACGGATTTCGGCGATTTCCTCATCCGCTGAAGTATTAGTAGTAAGCGTTGCTAATCCTACTTTTAAAATTTCCGGATCACTTAAGGTAGGGTAGCGCTTTTTTGCCAACGTTAAAGCTCTAATTACTTCAGGGGTGCGGGTTAAACGTATTGCCGCAGGGGTACTTTTACTCATAATTCTAATTGTATCACTAATTGTCAAATTATAACAGTGTTTGTAATTTGAGCATTTTTGACAAGATAAGAATGTGAGCTAAGATAAAGCGAGCCTAAAATTCAGGCGGTAGAAGCACCCAATTCGAATCCAGTCCCCGGAGCCATACTGAACCATCAAGGCATGAAGCAATGTCAGAGAATGGTTTGTAAAGGGTTATTTGTACCTGATTACCGTCCAAAAAGAGGTTCTGACCTAATAAACCGATAAGCTCTCTTTTTTCGTTAGGTTCGGCATGTTCAAATAGTTCTTTACCACGAGCTGCTATTTCTAACAGATAAGTAACCGTAATATAATATTGTTCGTCAGTCTGAGATAACCTAGCTAACTTACGCTCAGCAAACTTCTGTTTCTGACGCCATTTAGCTCTGACTTTGTCATATTCTGCTTGAGTAATACTACCGTCGCACTTATCTTCGTAAGCTGCTTCAATCCTTTTTTGCAGTTTAGCTATTTCATTATTATAGTAACCGACTTGCTCACGATTAAACTTAACCTTACCTCCATGAGCTTCTTTAAGCGTCTGCTCCAGCCTTGGCAACTCGCTTTCAGGTATCTTACATTCGTCAAACAACTGACCTAGGATTTTGTCTAAGTCTTTTTCTTCAAGCCATGCCATATCCTTATGTTTGCCACGCTTGCCAGTGCAGTGGTAGTAAGCATAGTGATGTTCGTTGCCATTCTTCTGCTTCTTAGTTTTCTGTTCTGGCGTAATAGCACAACCGCAGGTTTTACAGTGCATCAGCCCACGATATGTAAACGGTAAGCCAGCATACTTTATCTTTTTCTTGCCATGTCCTTCTATTACATCCTGAACCTGCCAGAATAGCTCATAAGGTATAAACTGTTCATATTCATGCGGAAAGTAAGCATCTGTAGCCTTATCGTAAATCTCGCCAACATAAAAACGGTTTTTTAATATAGTCCCAAAGCTGCTCCAAGGCATGTGAACGCCATAATCCTGCTTCATACGCTTAGCAAGGGATTTATACGAGAAAGTGCCTGTCGAGTATAACTCAAAGGCTTTTAAGGCTATGTTGGACTTGAATGGTACAACTGTTACGGTCTTATTACGCTTATCAAGTGTTTCGTTCTTATAGCCATAAGGAGCTATACCAGGCAGTTCGCCATCTCTTAGCTTTGAATACCTAGTATTATGAGCATCTTCTTTAAGTCTGTTGATAAGTTGCTTGGCTAGATAAACTTTGGTATCCCAGTCAGTAATATCACGACCAACTGACTGTTTAGTTATTACAAGTCTGTCGTGAACAAAGTGCAGCTCTTTGTCATATTCAAGTCGTAAGTTGTCCATCATGACGGCGTCAGCAAAGTTGCGTGTGGCTCGGTCAACACGAAAGGCAATGACTGCTTCAACGTCCTTGTTTTTCTTAACGAAATCCATCATCTCGTTAAACTTTAAGCGGATGCCCCTATCTGCACTTTCACTGAAAACATATTCTTTGACTACTTCAAAATCATGAAGCTCGGCATACTCACGCATTTCGGGTAGCTGTATTTCTTCAAGTGACAAACCTTCGTCTTCTTGTCTTTTGGTTGAAACCCTTGCTAATAATACTGCTTTTCTCATAACGTTTACTCCTATTCTACTACTTTATTTAATATCTTCCACGAAGTTACTTAACTGAACGGGTTCGAACCTATCTAATTGCTCATTTAATAGTTGAAAAACTTCTGGCTGCTCAAAACGATAGGCTAAATCATGGTTGATTACCTTAACCTGCCTAAGTAGGTTTGGGCTACCACGTGTTCCAACAATGTCTTTAAGCCTTCTAGTGCCGCCTTCTAGGTTTAGTGCTTTTAGCCCAACTGCTGACAATATAGTTGCCATACTTCGCTTAGGATTTTGTACGTATAGCTCACTAAACAACGTATATAGGTCAGGAGCTTTTGCATCACTGATTTTTGGATACCTTGAGTACATCTCAGCCAACTGTTGCTTTAATACCGCTTGCGACACATCTTTTTTACATAGTGCATCGAGTGTTACCTTGGTATCTTCAAAACCAGCTTTTTTAAGTGCAGTCTTGATTGTCCTAGCATTGTTAAGGCGAGCTTCCATTCTCAATACTTCAAACGGCTGTACCAGCTTCTTGTCATCAAACAGGTTCATTTGTAGCTGCAAGTCTTTATCAAACACTGGCTGATTGCGTCTACCTTTGTAATACTCAGCCATCTTGTCGTAAAAAGCTAACTCGTAGTATTTAGAGTGAGTTTTGTAGCCATGACCATTATTGGTGTACCCGTTTTCGGTCACGTCTCGCCAGGAAGTAACATCACATTTTTTAATTTCAGTTACCGCTTCATGAGCAGTCATGTAATTGGTCAGCGGAAAGTTTTTGGCATAGTGAATAGCTGACACTCTAGCGTTTAATAAAGTATCCATTCCTTTGAAAAACCTTACGCCGTAGTATTTCAAGCCATCAAAAACACGTTTGTACATCAGCTCAATATCAGAAGCTAAAAGCTCATCAAAGCTATTGCCGTATACCATTTTTGAAGCAGAAAACTGAACCCTTAGTTCATGGGTTAAACCACCAGCCCTTACTGCTTTATAGAAAGTTAAATAGGGTAGATAGCCAGCTACGGAGTTGTCCTGTTTGCTAGGGTTACGTTTAGCGTTCATGTACCTTCCTTTGCCCATATCCTGTGGCTTTAGTTCCAAAATGCGATTTGTATTAGGTGTAAAATCGCCAGGCTTTAAGATTGTGAACTCATGAGGGTATAGCGTTAATACCACTGTGTCTATTCCAAGCATTGTTCATTACTTCTTCATATTTAGTTATTACTTCTTGCTCTATCAATCTGCCAGTAACAGCCGATATAGGATGAAAAATATCAAGTTGACGACCTGCAACTTGTTTGGTTGGATATACCAGCCTATAACCGCCATTTGGTCTAGTAAAAATACCGACTGAACCGCAGTAAATAGAGCCGTTGATAATAAAGCTGGCAAATGCTACTAACCCGTTTTGGGGCTTTACAGCCACAATCTCAACTTCACTGATTGACAGCATTTTGTTGCTTTTTCTTTTTACGTTGGTCAACCTTTATCAAAATCTCAAGCACACGAGCCATACGTCGCAATTCAGCATCAGACCATAGCGGCTGCTGCTTTTTGTCATGTTCATTACTGCTTGGTTGTTGTGCCATGCAGCCATTTAATAAAATTGGCCTTCTTAAGAAATCTTAAAGAGTTAATCAACTATAGCGTGAGTTGAAATGCACCTGTACGTTCTTTATATAAAACAAGTCTTTTACGGTAGTAGACTTAGCTATATGGCCGTTTAGGTTATTTACAGCATTATGTACTCTTTTAGTGTTTTTATAGTCTGGATCTTGCCATTTTTCTAGTAAGTCCCCTAATGACTGGGGCTGCTTTCTTGGCTTTTCGTTATAAAACATAGCATTACATAGTAGGGCAAAATCCTTACCTTTACTAACATCAATGATTTTATTACAGAAAACTAGTTGTTTCTTGTCTCTGTAATAAGAAGGCACGACTAGCATAGCCACCGATTGGTCATTTTCTTTATCTGCCTTAATCGTTTTACCATAATCAATTACTTCCGCTATCAAATCTATATCATCTTGTAGGGTGTCAAAGAATTGTTTAATAAGCTCATCGGGTGCTGTGTAGTGAGGGTCAAGAAGGGGTGGCTTGTTTGATGCAAAGCGACTTTCTAGACGCTTTGGTAGCCAAGTAATCAGTTTAAGATTATTTAACACGTCCTTGCGCCAATAGCTTCTTTGCTGGCTCAATCTACTAACT
This sequence comes from Saccharimonadales bacterium (SeqCode), assembly GCA_035510465.1. Taxonomy (GTDB): domain Bacteria; phylum Patescibacteriota; class Saccharimonadia; order Saccharimonadales; family DATKHC01; genus DATKHC01. Next base: position 4,209 of record DATKHC010000017.1, on the reverse strand, counting down.
AATTCCATGTAATTTGTAGTGCGACTCGTGTTCACATAAAAAACCATAGTGCCTTTAGCTTCTAGCATACTAAGACCACTTTGGTGTTGACGTTCAAGCACTTCTAATTCGTCAACTTTAAGTAGTAGCTTAGGTTTATAAAGCATTCCGCCAAAATCAATATGATTGCTATCTTTCATTACATCTTCTCTTACAGACATATTCTACAATCAAAAGACTTTTTTACAGCATCTGAGTTATAATCAAAATTGTCTTACGTTACAGCGATTTTTTGTTTGCGCACGTTTTTTGCGTACGGTTTAGCCAATAAATGGCATGCAGAACGTGCTGGCGTTATGCAAGAGACATATAAACGAATTATAGCTAGAGCTAAAGCACAAGGGGTGTTTACTAAAGACCTTACACCCTCGTATGATAAAAACATGTAGTTAATCATCAGGACAATAAATGCAGCCACTAATCGACCTAGACAAACTCCACAAGCAACAACGACGTAAAAATCTTCGGAATAGCATTATTGTTAGCCTAACTCTTATACTGCTCATAAGTGTTGGCGTGTTGGCACTATCTGGTAAGAAGCCGACTGAAAATCTCGCTACAATTACTGGCTCTACTTCTCAACCCGATACCACTACTCCGCCAAGTACACCATCATCTACAGCACCAGCACCAGCTACATCTACGTCAACAGCCGCTACTCTTAGTCAGGAAGAGGCTCAAGATAAAGCCGATGCTGCTCAAGATAAAGCCGCCGCTGAACAGGACGTAGAAAACGCTCAGGCGTCTAATCAAGCACTGTCGGCAGAGTCTACTGCTTGTGAGCCAAATACTACAGCTGAAGCCCAGGCAAACCAGCTATCAGCACAGATGGAACAGCTAGCTAATCAGGAGCAAGCCGAGTCGAAACAAGAAGGTCTAGGCTGGAGTGCTTCAAGTGGAATGTCTTTTGAACAGTGGATAGCTTATTACAATAATTTAAATCAACAGAATAATAATGAAGAGGCTAGCCTACAACAGCAATTTAATACCGCTGAATCAGAGGTCGGCGGGTGTTAGTATAGTTCCTGTCCCAAAGATAGGTTATATATTTGGCCTTATAATATAAGCCAATGTCACTGAGTTAAAAGTAAATCCAGAAAGCGATCAACCTGCTGGATTTTTTTGCTACTATTAACTTAATGGACTTACTTTCACTTATTCTGGGTATACTTGGCCTTGTCGGGACTATTGTAAGCCTTGTGTTCGCAATAGTTGTTTATGTAAGCCCGATGTTTCGGTTCAAACTATACTTACGCAATAAGGATGCCTGGGTAAACGTCCACTTACGTGCTGGCGGTGATGATGGATACTTACAGCATTCTCGTCATCCAGAGTTCACAATAACCGAGTCAGAAGATAGCCGAAAATGGGAAAGAGACGAGCCTTGGATGAAAAAGATTATAAGGCCAGACAAATCTGCTGGCTCTAGAAAAGTATATTTAAATGTAAGTGGCGTTGTAGTTTGGAGCGGCGACTTCATGTTTCTTGATGGCTATAGAATATACGTTCCTGTTCCGAGAGTAGATTACGCACATACAGAAAACGAAGAGGACTATACCTATTACTATGATGATGTACAAATTCTAGTTGCAAATGTCATTGGAAAATTTCACATCTACAGTAATATAAGTGAATTTTGCTCAAAAGTAGGTATTCTCATGAGCCGAGATAATAAGGAAGTTAAAGCGATAGGGCAAGAGATGAAGCCAAAAAGCAAAAGAAAGGCGTAAGCGACAGTTAATAATCCATAGATTAACTTTCATCACAACGCCCCATGCCCGTACACAGGCAATGAGAGATGAAATTGGTGAAACGTAAAAGTACTACTAACTATTTAACCTGAATCTCTTTCCACTGCTTCTTCCAATCGGCTGCAGGGTTAGCATCCATGTAGTGCATTAGTTCAAAAATCTTATCAATGTCTCCACCTACCTGTCGCCAATACTTTGATACTGTGTGGTTTTTAACCGCAAAAGACGCAACTCCAGCATACTCAGATAATAAATCTACATGCTCTTTTATGGCTTCTTTACTCTTGTGCTGTGAGTAATCCACTACAAAGACTTCGCTAAAAAGTCTAAGAAAAACCCACATTAGAAAGCTAATGTAGTTCATAACAATGCTAATCATATCTTTATTTACTTCGTAGGTTAGAGTGATGGGTTCTTTTTGACCTTTCTGTGCAATATTAGTCATTGTCTCTAACACATTAAACAGGTTTGAGTGAGTAAATGCTGACATTATTTTATAGTTGTTCCAGTCTAGTTTTAGCTCATTGTCAACAAGATTAGTAGCATTAAACTTAACTCCAGTTTGACCAGCCATCGTATATGCATTGTAAGCTTTCTTTGGGTTGCATGATGCAAAAATAATTCTTAGAAATGCTTCGTATACGCTTCGGAGCAGCGCTATAGCATCTTCATACGCACCATCGTTTAATAAGTTATAGGCCGAAAAGAATTGCTTTAACGAATGGGTGGCAATCGTAAATTGTAATGCTCTATGGTCAGGCCAAGCCTTCTTGTCAAGGTAGTTAATGTTCAAGCCAGCATTTACTGTTGCTGAAAAGTACATTTCAAATTGGTTCATACATCCAGAATAATGTTGACCCATATATTCAAGATGTTCTTTTTGAAACTTATATATGTCCGCAAACACTGTCGTGTCGCTCTCATCGCACAGCTTGTCCAACTTAGCTCTAATTACTTTTAGTTGTTCATCGGTTAATAAAGAATTATCACTCATGGATATAATTATGACTACTCGTAAATACTCTGCAAGTATCTCTACGATTATCGATGAGTTAAGCGGATGCCAAGATCGGCGTAGAATGCCTTAAGCCAAGTCGTCTAGCCAAATCTTGTAGGTAGCTAGTGTCAACTTGATACTCAAATGACAGGTTACTGATTGAGTCGTGTAGGGGGAGCCAAGTATTATAATCATCCTACAACTCCTATAAAAAGTTTGATTTTCATATAGGGCAAAGCGGTTAACCAAACTTAAGGCTCATAAAAAACTTGCCAGTATTGACATATGCCTACACTCAATGTAAACTGTAGGCATGAGTAACATTCAATACACTATACGCAATGTCCCCCCTGATCTTGATAGGGTTTTACGTTTGCGTTCTAAAAAGAGCAAACAGAGCTTTAACACCACCGTTGTTAAAGCTTTACGTCAGGCCGCGACACCCGGTGCGGGTAAGTCAAACTCAAGTGACCTAGATTGGTTTTATGGTAGTGGCGGTTTCGAGCAAGCTGAGCTTGACTCTTTTAATCAGCAAAGAGTAGTTGATGTTAAGGCCTGGAAGAGTAAGTGAAGTTTGCTTTAGATACTAATGCTTATTCGGCTTTACAACTTGGTAATACGCCTAAGTTAAAGGCGCTCCTTGATAAAGCCGAACTTCTTATATTGCCATTTATCGTAGATGCAGAGTTAAGGGCTGGCTTTCAAGGTGGGCAGAGAAAAACTGATAACACCGCTAAGCTTAAGAAATTTCAGAGTATAGATAGAGTGATGGTGTTATGGCCTGACGAGCTAACGAATGAAATTTATGCCCAGATCTGGCAGGAGTTGGCTACAAAGGGCAAACCAATTCCTACAAACGACGTATGGATCGCGGCTATTTGTCTTCAGCATCAACTTCCGCTTGCGACTTCTGATAAACATTTTAATTACGTCCCGCTGTTAAAAATTCTATCATTTTGAAGTCACAATCCTATTTTAAGATTCGTCAAGAATTTCTTGGATTGCTTCAATACCTAGATCGTCAGCAAGTTCTTCATCCAAAGTTATCTTAAAGAACTTGCTCTCGAGCCATTTGAAAGACCGGTAATCGGAATAGTCAAAAAAACACTTTAGGGGTAATATAGGCTGAATGGCTACAATATACGAGCAGTCTATGGCTTTACAGGCTCATCTTGATAGCGTTGGGGAGGGGATAGACAGGAATATGCTTGCTAGACTCGGGCTAATAACTATTAACGACAGGTGGGATTCTAGTCAGGCTAGAATTGCTCGCTCGTCTTCTTGTCACGCTCCCATTAAACTCAACATGTAGTCTATTCTAGACGAGACTATATAATTAGTTTAAAGAGGAGATTTCTATGGCAAAAGGTACTCCCACTGATCCAGCCCTCAAAGCTGAGATCGTGGCTAAAATACGTGATG
>DATKHC010000016.1:0-42043 GCA_035510465.1 Saccharimonadales bacterium (SeqCode) | reverse complement strand
GCCATCGATAAAGATAACGCACCATTAGTTAAAAAAATCTATGAAAAGTTTCTAGACCCCGAGGAAAGCCAAAATAGCGTGGCTAAATACGCTGCTGCTATAGGGCTAAAGTCAGCTAATGGGCGTCCTTTGTCTAGATCAGCGCTAGTATACTCAGTTCTACGTAATAAGTTTTATATCGGTATAAATACTTGGAACGATAAAGAATATCCAGGTGCTCAGGAGACATTTATAGACAATAAGCTATTCAACGCCGTTCAAGATAAATTAACCCGTAAAACTGCTCCTAAATACCGAAGACACAATCCTGATCTAAAAGATATATTCTTCTGTAAAAACTGTGGTGGTCGAATTACTTGGGAAATCCAAAAGGGTCATTGGTATGGCCACTGTAACTTCACCTATAATAACTGCCCTCCAGTACCTTGGGCACGCCAAGATTTAGTCGAAGAACAGCTTATGCCCTATCTAGAAGGTATAATCTGCCCAGACCCTGAAATAGGTAAATGGATCATAGAAGAACTTAAAGGTGATCTAAATAAGGGTTATAACGACAATACAGAGGCAATAAGGCATATGAGTGCCCAACAGGACAATTTAAAGAGACAGTTGTCAGTTCTGTATGATGACCGCTTATCTGGACGCATTACCACAGGTGAATATGACGATAAACGTAAGGAAATAGAGTCAAAAATAGCTGATGTAGGGGAACGAATAGCTAATATTGACACTGAACAGAACGAAAACCTAAGAAAAGGCATTGAGATATTTGAAAAGAGCCAAATAGCCCATTCTCAGTACCCAAAAATGTCTACAAATGAGAAAAAGAGTCTTTTGGTTGATATATTTTCGAACCGTTACATAAATGGAAAATTAATAGAGGTGAAGTACTCACCTGAAGCTCAATATATAGCCGAAAAGGTGCAATTACACAAAAACGCCAATATTTATTTTCGTACCACCAAGTCACAACGAAATAACAGGGACAAATTACAAGATTTACTGCTCGTAGAGCAATATCGGTCTATATGGCATTGAGGTTGAGTTCCGTACCGTCTAGGAAGCGGCTATTTGTTGACCAATTGTTAAATCAATACCATCCCCAGTTACGCCTCGCTCCCATCCATCTGCTGCATAAGCACTTACTCTTAACGTAAGACGATCTGGTTCATTAGGTGTTGAATGAGGTGGGAGTATATCCGTATTAACCACTAGGTTGTTGTTAACATAGGTTCCACCAACACTTACCACTAAAGGCTTTACTACCTCAGGCTCCTGACTGACGACGGATCCGGGAGCGTAACAATTTGGGTCCCACCGTGTGCCAACATCTACTTGTGTTGGAGCGTACCCAATATTATGTATAAATCTAAAGTCTCCTGGCGTATCGAGATGCCAATTAAGTTTGCCTCTGTGAAGAGCAGATAAATAGAAGCGACTAAATTCCTGACCAGAGCCTTCCAGTAAGGCTTTGTCAGTTGCGAGAATTTCATCTAGCCAGTTTCTAGCTTCACCTGAGAGTTCAGAGTCATAAACAAAATTTCCGTTTTGATCATACCAACTTAAGTCATGTATATAGATCACATCTAAGTCAGTAACAGTATCTACGATACTTTTACCTAACCTTTGCGCTATTTCGGAGTTGACTAACTCTTGGTCCAGTAACTTTACTCCACCTGCTTCAATCGTAACCATGGATGATAGGATACTTTATTAACTCTTTGAAATAAAATGCTTATGCTTGGCTGGGAATCCTGGATTCGAACTATAAACTATAATAGTAGGTATGGTTAACACTAAAGGTGAAACAATAGTATTAGGCGGGGGTTGCTTTTGGTGCTTAGACGCTGCTTATAAGCTTATAAAAGGTATTGTGAGTGTAGAGGAAGGATACAGCGGAGGGAGTATAAAAAACCCAACTGATGAGCAAATTTACTCTCGAGACACTGGCCATGTAGAGGTGGTAAAAGTTATTTTTGATCCGCAAATCATTAAACTAGGAGATATTTTGGAGATATTTTGGACAATACACGACCCGACAACCCTCAACAGACAAGGATATGATGTAGGACCACAGTATAGGTCCGTTATATTTTATATAGACGCCTCTCAAAGAAGTGTGATAGAAACCTCAACGCAAAAGGCGCAAAAAGTCTGGGACAACAAGATAGTTACCGAAGTTGCTAAATTCAAAAATTTTTACCCGGCTTCTGAATACCACAAAAATTATAAGACTAATCGACCAGACTACTGTCAGATTATTATCAACCCCAAGCTTAAGAAACTAAGGGAAAAGTTTGCAGCTAGAATAGCCTAGGATATCTCAACGACTTTATAAGACAAATTTTCAATTGGAGTCTTAATCTCAACCTGTTCACCGACTTGTTTACCAAGTAAGGCTTGGCCAATCGGAGATTCGTCAGATATTTTTCCTTCTGAGGGATCGGCTTCTACGGTCCCAACGACTTTGTAGGTTTTAGGCTTCGAATCGCTGCCCTTTAACTTCACAGTTGAGCCTAATTGAACTTTGTTATCTGTTCTAGGTCTTGTAATAAGCTTCACGTTTTGCAAGATATGTTCAATCTCAGATATGCGGTTCTCCACCCTTTCTTGATCAGATCGAGCAGTAGCATATTCTGCATTTTCAGTTAAATCGCCAAATTCTCTAGCTGATTTTATTCTCTCAGCCAAAGGTCCACGCTGTGCAATCAGTTCTTCTAATTCAGTTTTTAGCTCGGCTACACCGTCTGGTGTTAGATGAAATTCTTTCTTTATCATAATGGACTCCTATTTATTCACAGGCCGGACACATGGTAGTTACACTTCTCCCCTTAGTCTGACTTGGTAACTTTATGGTTATTTGTAAAAATCTTTACGAGCTCTTCGGCCTCTACTAATTTCTGTTCGGATGCTGTTCGTTTCTTTAGTTCAACCTTGCCCTCTTCTACTGTCTTATCGCTTGAAACTACCCTGTAGGGCAGCCCGATTAAGTCAGCATCGGCGAACTTTTCGCCGGCGCGGGCATCACGGTCATCATATAATACCTCAACCCCTGCTTCAGTCAAGCGTTTATAAACGTCTTCTGCAGCTTTTTTGGTATTAGAACTAGAACCGACATATGTTAAATAAATTTGGTAAGGAGCTATCTCTTCTGGCCATATCAAACCATTCTTATCACTCAATACTTCAGCTATTATTCCCATGGTTCTGGATACACCCAATCCATAGCATCCCATTATGACTGGGCTTTCTTGGTTCTTCTCATTTACGTAATTAAGACCCAGTAAGCTAGAGTACTTAGTCCCAAGGTTAAAGATATTACCAACCTCTGATACTTTTATTTTTTCTAGCTTTTTAGGATCTAGACCAAGTTCTTCTAATGCTTCGGGGCCATTTACCTCTTCGTTTACGGCCAGCTTTAGGGTTTTATCAGCATAAATTACGTCTTCGCCGTTTTCAGCAACAGTTTGAAATTCATAACTAAACTCTTTCGAAAAACTGCCACCAGTGGCTGCAGTAAAGTAGGTCAGATCACCTATTCCTAGTCTTTCATATATTTTTATATATGCCTGTTTAACTTTCTCAAATAACTTCTTATGTTCTGCTTGGTCCCGGGCAAAACTGTACATGTCTTTCATCAAGAATTCCCTACCCCTCATCAGCCCACTTTTGGCGCGAAGTTCATTTCTGAACTTAGTTTGAATCTGATAAATCAAAAGGGGTAAATCTTGATGTGAACTAACATAATTTCTAAGTAAAGCTGTAAGTGGTTCTTCTTGGGTAAAGCCCAGCCCCAGTTCAGAGCCAGACTTTAATTTAGTCTTGAACCAAACATCGACGACTTTATCGTCCCAACGTCCAGTTAACTCCCATAATTCCTTCGACTGCAAAGCGGTAAGCAATATCTCCTGACCACCAATCTTATCCATTTCTTCCCTGACAACTTGTGAAATTTTGTCCAGTACCCTCTTTCCTAGCGGCAAATAGTTATAGGCTCCAGCAGCCTCACGGGAAATATAGCCAGCTCTAGTAAGTAACTGTGCGTTTATACTAGCCTCCTCAGACGGAAGCTCTTTTTTAGTTTTGGTAAATAATTCGCTAGTTCTCATAAGTCACTTAATTCCAATGAAAGATAAAAAGACCTGCGAAGGCGATAGCATTCTTAAGCATATGCAGTCCCATTGAAGCCCAAAGCCTATCGGTCACTTCCCTTAAGTAAACCAAAACCAGAGACAGAATGAAAGTATCTATACCAGCCACCCAAAGCAAACCTCCTCCTGTACCCTCTAATAAATGGAGCGAGGCGAAAATAACGCTCACGATCAGCGCTGAGGCGATTTTAGGTAATTTTACTTTTAGTCCGCTATACAGGAAGCCCCTAAAAAGGATCTCTTCAACTATCGGCGGAAGAAGAACAAGTGAGATGAAAACTAGCCAAAGCTGACTACCAACCGTGCTTGAAGAAAAGCCAAGATCTTGTTTTTGATTCACGTTCAAATGTGGAGCAAAAACATGAACTATTTGCAGGGCTATTATGTATGCACCAAAATAAATCCCAAAACCGACTAAAACATAGCCCAGATCAATAAGCCTGGGGTGACCTTTTAAACCAAGGCTATTAAAGTCAGTTGCTCTGGACTTTAAAAACAACCATAACATCAACAGTACTGAGGCTTCTACAAATACAGTTAACCAAAACTGGGCTATATTGGAGCCAGATAGCCACTGGGTTGATTGTGCCATATTCCAGTGTTTAAAAACGGGGTATAAGCTGACGATGACGGCAGCCAGAATTTGTGAGGCAACGTAAACCGCGAAAACGACTAAAAGAGCACTGACAGGACCCCATGTAATTACGTCTGTCTTTTTTTCGGTAGACTTCTCCTTAGCTCTCGGCATGCTTAGTAGTTTATTAGAAAATTCGATGAATATCGACAATGGTTATCAGAACAAACAATATTAGTATAAAAACTACCCCTATCGCATTTAGTGCATCTTCAGTACTCTTCTTAACCGCATGTCTCGTGAAAATCCTAGCAACAAGTGAGTAAAAAAGTTTGCCCCCATCAAGAGGAGGAAGTGGTAAAACATTAAAAATAGCTAGTGACAGCGAAATAAGCGCAACAATCACTAGAACAAATTGATAGCCAAGTACCGTGCTATTTTTGAGTATTTCAACGATTCCGACGGGGCCGGATACCTGAGAACTAGCCTTAGTGGTGTTACCCTGAAAAAGTCCCGCAATCGCATTCCCCAGGCCCTTGAATGTCAAAACTGTAATCTGCTTAAGCAATCCCGCAGCAACTATCGGAGCTGACCAAGTAGATCTTGAAAGAGTAAGGTTAACTGGGTCAATGCCAAGATAGCCAATTGGGTTTTTAGAGTTTTGGCTTTTATCTACAACCGCAGACGTTCTGAGCTGAACACTCGCTGACCTAATATTGGATGACTCCTCATAAACTACCGTTACCTGCTGACCAGCGAAGCTTTTAGTGATTGATGGCAGCTTATTTGCGTCAGTGATCCTGTAGGTTTTACCGTGAGAAGAAATACTAATAAGTTGGTCCTCGGATTTTAAGCCGATTGAGCTAGCCGGAGACTTAGATTCAACACTACCGGCAAGAACTGAGCTTTTTATAACTCTGGTGTTACTTTTTACAGTAAATTGATTATTAATCAGTTGAGGCAGCCCTACAAAGGCTAGGACGGTAAGTATTACGTAAGCAGCCAGAACATTCATGACAACGCCTGCCAACATAATTTTGACTTTTGTGCCTATTGAAGATACTCCGTAACCGCCTTTGGCCTGGTCAGAGTCATACTCACCTTTAAGTTTTACAAACCCCCCGAGCGGGATATAGTTGATACTAAATTTGAAACCAGAACGCATTTTTTTAGCCCATATACGAGGAGGGAAACCTAGGCCAAATTCCTCAACCTCAACACCGTTTCGTCTAGCTATAATAAAGTGACCAAACTCATGTATCAAAATTAAGCAGATAAAAAGGAGTATGCCCAGAATAAACAAAAAAGTTGGCATTATTGTCCAAACCGCCTATCGCGACCAGCGTAAAAATCCAGGGCATCATCAAAATCCTTTTTGCCAAAGTCTGGCCAAAGCTTAGAAGAAAAATAAATTTCGGAGTAGGCGAGGCGCCAAATCATAAAGTTACTGATGCGTTGCTCACCAGATGTTCGAATTACCATGTCGATTGGCGGGACTTCGGGTGCATAAAGTGATTTCTCAATCAATTTAGTGGTCACTTTTGCTGCATCTACTTTTTGTTTTATTAGGTTTTTTAGGGCATCGGCTATTTCTTGTTGACCACTGTAATTAAAGCAAAAACCAAACGTTCCAGCCGTATTATTTTTAGTAAGTTCTTCAGCTTTGGATATAGCTGTAAGCATTTTAGGGCTTAAGCCATCGTGACTACCCAGCCACAGCGCTTTTATATTCTTTCTATGAAGTTCTGAGATGTCTTTTGTGACCATCTTGTATGCTAAATCCATTAAGAAATTAACTTCTTTGACGCTTCTTTTCCAGTTTTCGGTAGAAAAAATAAAAGCAGTCACAAAATGAACTCCCTTTTCTATGGCATAATCTACGGTGTCTTTAAGGTTCTGGTATCCCTTCCTATGACCAGCAAACGTAGGTAGGCCTTTTGATTTAGCCCATCTACGATTACCGTCTAGGATGAGGCTGAGGTGGTTGGGAACGTCAGATTTTTTACTCATAAATAAATTCTTGTAATTCTTTGAGGCTATCGGGCTACTGCACCCTTTAAATTTTCATTAACTCTGCTTCTTTGGTTTTGGCTAACCCCTCAACCTGATTTTTATAGTTGTTCATCAATTCGTCGACTAATTTTTGAACGCTAGTGTAATCATCTTGGGTTATTTTCTTATCTTTCTTGTATGATTCGGCTTCTTTCAAGCAGTCATGACGATAACCTCGCATGGATATTAAACATTCCTCGACCAAACCACTTAGTTGTTTAACAATCTCGCTGCGACGTTCTGATGTAAGGGGAGGGATATTTATTCTAACTACCATGCCATCGTCGACTGGGTTTAGACCCAGGTTTTGATCATCTCTTATTGCGCTTGAGATAGCCTGAATATTAGTTGCATCAAAAGGTCGTATTTGGAGTAGCTGTGGTTCAGGGGCCGACACATTTGCAAGCTGCTTAAGCGGCATTGAGGTACCGTAAGCACTAACCATAACTTTATCTAGCATAGAAGAGTGTGCCCTTCCGGTTCTCAGCTTACTAAGGTCCTCCCTAAAATGACTAAGGGAAGCTTCGAGTTTAGGTTTTATTTGATTAACTAATTCGTCAGGCATCAATTTTTCTCAACAAGAATCGATCATTAGGCTTTCTTATACATATAAGCTTTAGCTAATACTACTAGTTTCTTTCTCCCAGTGCCATACGAGCAAATCGTCGAACAACAATGTTCTCGCCTAATTTAGCGATGTGTTCTTTAACATAGTCTCCAACACTCTGGTCTGGATTTTTTACAAAAGACTGTTCCAGAAGACATCTTTCCGCAAAATGCTTTTTGATCATTCCCTCAACTATTTGCTCTGCTATATTTTCAGGCTTACCCTGCTGTTTAACCTTTTGGGCGAAATCAGCTTTGGCCTTATCTCTTATATCTTTCGGCACGCTATCGATTGATACAAATTCAGGATTAGTCGCAGCTATATGCATGGCTAGATCTTTAACTAGGTTTTGGAAGATCTCGTTTCTGGCCACAAAATCAGTCTCACAATTCACCTCAATAAGTACACCTATCCGATTATCGTGGTTGTAGGTCCCAATAACCCCTTCCCTAGCCTCAACTTCGCTTCTTTTGTCAGCTTTGGTTAAGCCCTTTTTGCGCATCTGCTCTAAAGCTTGATCAAAATTGCCTTTCGATTCTTCAAGAGCTTTTTTAGCATCTGTGATACCTACGCCTGTCAGCTCCTTTAATCTCTTGATTTCATCTATTGGTACGTCCATTTCTCCTCCTTTTTATAAATTAAGTCTTTTAAATAAGTTACTTCTTAACGGTAGTTTCAAGTTCCACGGGTTGAGTTTTTAATCTAGTGGCTTTACCGTTTTTGATGGCTTCTTCTACGAAACCAACTATAAGTTTTATAGTTTTGATTGAATCGTCGTTGGCTGGAATAGGGTAGTTGATCTGAGAAGGGTCAACATTGCTATCAACTATGGCGATAATCGGGATAGCTAATTTTTTAGCCTCTCTAACTGCTGTAGCATCTTGTATAACGTCTGTTATGAAAACAGCACCGGGACGGCCATTTAGATCTTTAATCCCGCCGTAAATCTCATTCATGTGGTCAATTTCCTCTTGGAAACGCTGAACTTCTAGTTTTGAGTATTTGGCGGCTAACTCTCCGGATGACATCTTAAATTCAGTATCTTTAAGATGTTTTATCCGTTCGTTCATGGTATTAAAGTTGGTTAACATGCCACCCAACCAGCGTTTAACTACAAAAGGCATGCCAGTATCTACGGCCGCCTGTTTAACGATTTCTTGAGCCTGTTTTTTATTACCAACTAACAAAATCTGTTTGCCAGAGCCAACAACGCCCTCAATAAATCCCAGTGCAGACTCCAAACACTCTACAGTTTTGGTCAGGTCAATGATATGAACGCCGTCCCTTACACTGTGTATGTAGGGCGCCATTTTAGGGTGCCACCGACTAGTTTTATGGCCAAAGTGAGCTCCTGATTCCAGGAGATCTTTAATATCAATTTTATACTTACTCATATTTCATCCTTCTTCTTAACCGGGATGCTCTCGCGACTTTTACCAAAAAAGTCACTTGAGAGGATAAAACTCCAGGTGTTTAATAAATTCAAATACTTAGTTTAACAGATACAAAGCAACTCTGCAATCATCGTGAATTGCCGACCAAGCTTTTAGTCTTACTTGTTCTTCTACCAGGGGTAAGATATAATAACAACCTGTTATGAAAAAGAATATTCACCCAGACAACTACCGCGAAGTAGTTTTTCAGGATTTAAACAACGGCGCTACCTATTTAACCCGTTCAACTGCTCAGACATCTGAGACTATAGCCGTAGATGGGGAGGAATATCCTTTAGTTAAAGTTCACATCTCCAGCGCTTCTCACCCTTTTTACACCGGTCAAGAGAAATTAGTTGATGTTGAAGGTAGGGTTGATAAGTTTAAAGCAAGGTTAGCCGCGGCCGAGTCTAATAAACCTACCCAAAAAGCAGCCCGTAAGCCGAAAATTGAGAGAGCTTCTTCTCAAAAAATCGGTAATCTAAAAACATCAGCTCGGCGGTAAACAATGGCGATCAAGCCTGTTTGTGATAAATGCCACAAAGAGTTAGTTGATTTTGGGGCGATACTGTTTAGTCCCCCAAACTCAAAAAACCAGGTAACCAAGTTACACATATGCAAGGATTGCTACGCAAAACTGATAGCTACTTTTAAGAAACAACCCAAATTAGCATGAACCCACAGGAAGACAATTTAGTTAAAGAGAACGAGGAGTTGGCTAAGCGACTAGCCAACCCTGATATTTATAGTTCACCTGACTACCCAAAACTGGCTAAGAGAAAAAACCAGGTCGAACAGATACTAGAGTCATTCAAAGACCTACGAAATTTGAAGAAGAAAATCGAGCAAGCCAAGAAGTTGGTTAGTGAATCAGATCAGGATTTATCTCAACTGGCTCAGTCCGAACTTGATGATCTCAGTGATAAGTTTGAAAAAAGTTCCGTGGAACTTAGTGCACTTCTTGTACCCAAAGACCCGAATGATGAACGTAACGCCATTGTCGAGATACGGGCGGGCGCTGGCGGTAACGAGGCTAGTTTGTTTGCGGCAGAACTATACCGAATGTATGTGCGCTGGGCTGAAGCCAAAGGCTTCAAGGTAGAGCTAATTAGTCAAAATCCAAACGAAGTTGGTGGTTTTAAGGAGATTATCTTCGAAGTCAAAGGAAATGATGTTTATTATCTTTTGAAATTCGAAGCTGGGGTTCACCGTGTACAAAGAATTCCTCAAACTGAATCTCAGGGACGCATACACACATCAACCGTGACTGTGGCAGTTATGCCAGAAGCCGAAGCCAGCGACGTGACAATTGACACAAAAGACTTACGGATAGATGTCTACAGGTCCAGTGGACACGGTGGCCAAAGTGTAAATACAACTGATTCAGCAGTACGTATTACTCACTTGCCTACTGGAATTGTGGTAACCCAACAAGATGAAAAAAGTCAGATAAAAAATCGGGAAAAGGCTCTGTCGGTGTTAAGTTCAAGATTACTCGCTGCTAAGATCGCCAAGGAACAAGAACAGCTATCTGAGGATAGGTTAAAGCTTATAGGAACTGGTGACCGCAGTGAGAAGACAAGAACATATAACTTCCCTCAGGATCGGATAACTGATCACCGGATTGGTTATAGTAGGAGCAACTTACCAGCTGCTCTTAACGGCGAAATAGACGATATTTTGGATAAGCTACATGAATACTACAACCAACTCGTCACAGACGAGCAACAAGTGGCTTAAACACGCCTCTCAGAAGCTAAGCTCGGTTGGTATTGAGTCAGCCGATCTCGATGCTCTGATACTGCTTGAATACTGTCTAGGAATGGACAGGGCTAAAATACTGGCTGAACCGGATCTTCAACTTTCTCCCCGGCAAACAAAAGTCTTAAACGAACTACTTTCAAGGCGTGTTAAATTCGAGCCAATCGCCTATATCACAAAGAAATCTGAGTTTTATGGTCGAAGTTTTTTCGTCAGTAGAGACGTATTGATACCTAGACCGGAAAGCGAGGCTTTCATAGACTTGCTCGGATCTATTAACCTAGGTAATCTAACGAGTTCGATCGATGTTGGTTGCGGGAGTGGTTGTCTGGGAATTAGTGCTAAGCTATCCTTCCCCAAACTTAGCGTTGAACTGACAGATAACTCCAAAGTGGCACTTAAAGTGGCTCGTTTAAACGCTCAGATTCTGAGTGCAAATGTCGAAATTTACTACTCAGACCTAATGAAGAATAAACCGGGCCCTAGGGACATCGTGCTTGCTAACTTGCCGTATGTACCAGATGCCTATCCCCTTAGCCCAACCCTCGAATACGAGCCAAGTAACGCTCTTCGTGGAGGCAAGGATGGACTTGAGCTCTACAGAAAGTTGTGGGCTCAGATTGGACAGCAAAAATCAAAATACGTGATGTGCGAGTCACTTGACCAGCAACACCCTGACCTATGCAGTCTTGCTAAATCTTATGGATACAAACTGGTAGAGCAATTGAGTCTAGTGCAGTTATTTGTTTGCGAGAATTAACTGCTAGGTTCGTTGCCGACAGTAACGGTAACAGTTATTTGATGACCACTCCTGGTAACAGTAAGGTTAATCTTGGACCCAACAGGGTTTTCATCAACTAGTGAGCTAAGAGAATTGTTTGTGCTAATCGTACTACCGTTCACTGCCGTGATAATATCGCCAGATTGTAAACCAGCTGCGCTGGCAGGAGAATTAGCCAGAACCGATGGTTGACCATTTTGGTTAGGAGGAATGTAGGCACCTACAGTGGTGGACAGGTTGTATTGTTTAGCAACTGACGGATTAAGGGTGACGTAATAAACCCCCAGATACGGTCTTTGGAATTGGCCGTCGGTAAGGACCTTCTTAATAATGCCCTCAGCGTCATTAATTGGGATGGCAAAACCAATATTCTGAGCTGTACCGCTAGCAACAGCTGTGTTAATTCCTATCACATCCCCGTTGACATCTACCAATGGGCCCCCTGAGTTACCTTCATTAATTGCAGCGTCTGTTTGGATAAGATCTTGGAGATCTTCGCTCTCCGTACCCGTAGAATCCCCAGCTTGGATTGAGCGTCCTCTTCCTGAGACAATGCCACTAGTTACAGTGTTTTGGAATTGCCCAAGTGCGTTACCAATAGCTACGACGCTATCACCTACCTGAACTGTCGATGAATCGCCTAGAGTCGCCGGTTGCAGTTTCTCGGGAGGGTTACTTATTTTTAGTATGGCAAGGTCAAGTGGGTCAGACTGAGCAGTCGTACCAACTACCTGGACATTATTAATTGTTGTGCCATCAGCCAAAATTACATTAACAGTGGTTGTCCCCTGAGGGATAACGTGGCGATTTGTTAGTACGTAGCCAGTGCTAGTTAGGATGATTCCTGTTCCTTCGCTTTCTTCTTGTTGAGGCGCGGAGTTACCGAATATGTCTTGAGTTTCGGCTGTACCTATAGCATCGATTGATACAACGGAGGGTGAGACATTATTAGCGATCGAGCTGATCAGCTCGCTCTGGTTTGAAACAATTTCCCTCCCTTCTGAAGAAGAAGGTGAAGATGCTATAGACAAACTCCCATTATTTCTTGAACTCTCACCTACCCATCCACCCCCAAAACCAATAATAAAAACTAAAACTATGGCCAAGATAATCTTTACTGGCCTTTTTTTGGATAGATTATAAATACGGTTCTTCGTTGAATTATTACCCTTCCCTGCCCGGTTTTGTTTAGGCTTTGGTAATGCTTCATAAAACTCATTAAGAGTTAACGAACCAAGATGAACCGGCTTATCTGTTTGCTTGCTTGTTTGCGTTTTATCCTCGCCTATTGCCATGTCAGACTTTATACATACCTTTGCTGTACTCTTCCTGAATAAACTTTAGCTTGTTTGGGCTCTTTAGACAATTTTGCTCGACCAATTCGAGAAAACTAGTACGACTATAACTGCAGCGGCTGTAACAAGTATTATTTGACGTTTCAGGCCCGAGCTTAATACTTCATTGTGCTCTAAGTAATAAAGTGCCCCTACTCCTGCGCCAATGATTGTCAGTAGAACCATAGGCTGGGACAGTGCCCCATAGTAAAGCAACCAGTGAGCTAAAATCCAACTTAGCGCAGCCGCAAAATAACCCCAGGTGTGGGAGTAGAGAGAGGTAAAGCGTTCCTCGAATATAGTGAAGAAATGTCGGGCCGACAGGTAACACACTACCCAGGTTGCAATAATTATTTGATAGTTTGGGGATGGTGACAGCCAAATAAAAACAGCTACTAGACCCAGGCTTTGACAAACAATAGCCTGAGCAGCGACTCTTAAGGTGTCAGAGCCCGGCTTTAAGACAACAAGCCACAACATGTAAACTATCGCCCAGACGAGTTGCCAAAAAGCCGAGCCGGTGTGCAACATAAAGACCAAAATGGAGAGTCCGACAATAATATCTACGCCATTAGTCCTAATGTTTGCCAGCCAATACCTTGGCCTAACAGCAAACATACGCCATTTGCTCAGCAGGATTAACGCTAGGGCAATCTGGGCAAAGTTAATTCGAACAAATATGAAGACCAGGATTGGTAGCAAGGCATTTAGTGCTAGGTGCAATAAATACGAGAAACCTACTTTAGGCCGAAGCTTATTAGTAACTGATGGCATGACTCACAGCTAAGTATATCTCAATCTGCAAAGAGAGTCGTTAGAATCTAATTGGGCCTATTTTAACCATAGTTTAGTGCTGGCATTATAGTACTAGTATAGTAAAGCTTGGTTCCGAATAGCCTCTTTTCTTAACGTGGCCTTAAGGTTTATGAGTAAATTTGTATGATATTAGTTTAAACTAAGGTATAGTTTAATTTTGTAAAATTAACCAGTGTTATTGAATGCAACCACCAAACCCGCAGCCCGCTAACTCTACCCCTAAACCTAAGTCCAGTAAAACTGGGCTAAAAAACTTGCTCCTGACGGTAGCGTTGTTTGCTGCTGCAATATTAGTAGCTTTGTTTCTAACTACTTTCGTCTTTCAACAGTACCAGGTAGATGGCCCAAGTATGGAAACCACCCTGAATAATCAGGATAGGTTGATTGTTTATAAAGTGGATAGAACCTGGAGTAAGATCACGGGCCACCCCTATATCCCAAATAGAGGCGATATAATTATATTTAACGAGGCAGGTTTATATAGTGCAAGTGGTGTGCAAGAAAAACAGCTAATTAAAAGAGTGGTTGGATTACCTGGTGATCGTGTAGTTGTAAAGAACGGTACTCTTACTGTCTATAACTCAAAGCATCCTAACGGCTTTGACCCAGATACTACTCTGCCTTATGGCAAGGTTATAAAAGATACTACTGGGAGCGTAGACGTGGTAGTCCCAGCCAATCAGGTATTTGTCTGTGGGGACAACCGCCCAGACTCTTTAGATTCACGCTATTTCGGAACTGTTCCGGTATCTAATATCATCGGCAAACTGGTCCTTAGAATATATCCGTTTAACTCCATTTCAGCATTCTAAATAAATTAGTAGTCGTAAGTTAACACGGACTATATGCTCAGAAACTAATTAGGGACACTTCGTCTTCTCTTAAAAGTCTACGTAAATGTTACCTATATAAAGAATGCGGGTACTTAATCCGTTTTAGTTTGAACGGGTTTATCGCTGCAGTTCTAGTACGAGCTTGTGTAGGTCATCGTAATGTTCCCGACGTTAAGGATGCTCTCGGTACTTGAAGCATAGGTAGCATTGAGCTCTATCTCAAGTGTAGCGTCGCCTCCAGGTGTAAAGGTACCGCCTGTTATGGTACAGGTTTCAGCAGTCCATGTAGTAGTTGGTGTGACAGCACTCCCACAACCCACAGATGATCCACCACCGGTACCAAATAACGTCATACCTATAGTCCCCGTAGTATTAGCTGAAGCGCCTTGTTGCGCATCTACAGTAAGAGTTATAGCTGAGCTGTAATTATTGGGTATCGGTATTGAAACGATGACGTAGTAACTCTCGTTCGCATTTTGAGCGCTAGTCCAGCTGTAGTAATTCTCGTCCGCAGATGTCGTACAACTAGATGTACAAAAGCCAGTGGTCATGGTGCCGATATCAGCTGTGCTTGATAATCCGTTGCTGTTAATTATTGCTCCAGCATATTCGGCTGGTATTAAAACTGTTTGGCTAGTACGAGTAACATTACAGGTACTGGCATTTCCTGACGAGCATAGGGTACCAGTTACATTTGGAGCAGTTAATGTATAGTTACTGATCCCCGGATTAGCTGCTGTAAGTGTTATAGAGCCAGAGCCCGAGGCATTATTTAGAACTATACTAGAGGTCAACTCGTTTGCTGTGCCTACTACTAGGGCACCGGTTATAGTGTTTACAGATATGACGTTCGTTCCGCTGGCGTTTTGTACAGCAAAAGCGTTATAGGAGTTAATCGTATTACCTACAAGTACACCAAAACCATTATTGGTTATGGTATTCTGTGATCCGTTATAGATCAAAACATAGTACACAGAACTATTTTCAGCATATGTGCCGTTACCTCCACCAATAATGAAAGCATTACCGTTATAATAATCTGCTGTTGTATAGGCTAGAGCCGGGCCATTAGTTGTAGCAGTCCAAGCTCCCAGAGTTGTGTTCCCAATAATACTTGTGGAGTATGTCAAACCGGTTGCACCGGAGTTAGCAGATGTAGTTGTACCATCAAATACATATATATAATTATTTGCTGCTATAGCTCCTTCTCCCGCTACTGCTGTGGTTAAGTAGTTAGATGAGGTATTATTCCAGCTACCTACGCTGCCTGCGCCCAGTTGAGAAATAAACACGTCTGTTGTGGTCGATGGCGAAGATCCAGTATAACCACCCAAGTAGTATAGATAGCCGCTTGATATAGCTATGGCTCCCATGCCAGTGGCTATCGGTAATGCAGTAGAGCTTGACATGGAACCAGTGGTGTTTCCGGTAGTTGAGGACAATTGTATGCTGGTTGCTGTTGTTGTCTCAGCGGTACAGCTAGCTGATGAAGAAGAAGTACAGCCACCAATGATGTAAAGATAATTATTACTCGATACTGTTGCAGCAACAGCACTTACTCCCCATGCAGCTGTTGTCATAGCAGTAGCGGTGGTACCAACGTACGTAAGTGCACCGCTTGCACCAATCGTGTAATACTGCATGGCTGATTGCACTGTTCCGCTTGTGTTTTCACCCCCCACCGCATAGAAGTAGCCATTAAGTGCTGTAAGAGCCGGTTCAAAGACCGCGGCATTTAGACTTGTTGTACTCCAGGAACTAATAGTACCATTAGAATTAATTGGGGCGTAATAAACTGTGGTAGACGCCCCGGCATAGCTTCCAGTAGTTGAACCGATAACATATATGTAGCCGTTATATATAGTTGAGACTGCATCTGTTAAGCTAGCCGGCAGACCGTTGGTTGCAACAAAGTTATTTCCTATGGCCCCCAGGTAATCAGTGCCATTAGCCAGAACAATTGATCCATCTGTAGTGTCTGCTTGTAGCATATTGATTCCTACTGCATTTTGGACCTGGAAGGTTGATGTTGAATTAATTGTAGAAGCTATCTGTGCACCGCTCGAGCTTATATTAAAAATATTAGTTCCACTATTGTATAAAGCAGCGTAGTAGGTATTACTGATATTGGCATTGGTAGCCGTTGTGGTACCTCCGCCTAGTTCATAAACGTTCCCATTGTAGGCGACTGATGTTGAGTTCATTACGGCTGTAACAAGAGAGGTTTGAGCTGTCCATGAATTAGCTAAGGTTCCATTGGTTTGGACTACATCACTTAGCGTAGTAGTTGAAACAGAACCGTTATAGTCGCCGCCTATCACATACATATAATTGTTATAGACAAAGGCGGTTTCACCATAGTCTGTTTGTGGTAAGGCTTGGGTTGTCGTCCAAGTGGCAAGTGGTGTAGTAGCAGTAGTGATCTGAGTTAACTGAACAGTTGACTGCGCAGTACCACCTGTATTTTCACCTCCTATTTGGTAAACATAGCCATTATATTGAACGGTCGCTGGTAAGTATCTAGCTGCATAACTAGTATTACCAGCACTGGACCAGGAGCCAATGGTTCCGTTGGGGTTTATTGAAGCGTAGTAAACATTAGTGGCCGCATTGGCAGCACTTATAGTAGAGCCAGCCGTTTCAGAGCCAATCTGATATACATAACCATTGTAAACAAACGACTCATTGCCAAAGCCACCGTTGGCAGGGTTGTTCCCAGCACTGGACCAGGAGCCAATGGTTCCGTTGGGGTTTATTGAAGCGTAGTAAACTGTGGCGGTTGACGGTGAGTTACCGCTGGTGTTACCACCTCCCCAGACATACATATAGCCGTTATAGGCGACTGCCTGGGCTCCATATACTTGTCCAGTAGCATTAGTTAAGTCAGTTGGATTAGTAGCCCACGCACCAATGCTGCCATTTGAGCTTATTGGTGCATAGTAGATAGTCTTGACTGCGCCAGCTGCTGCATTAGTCGTAGTACCACCTAGTTCGTAAATATAACCGTTATATGTCACTTTTGCGGCGTAAGATAGGGCTGCTGATAAATTATTGCCGGTCTGTAACCATGTTCCAATAGTTCCAGCATTTTGCGTCCCACTATTCATCTGGACAGAGCCAGAGGTTGCATTAACGTTTAGCACACCAGCTACTCCAAGACTGCCATTAATATCTGTACTGCCTCCTACGTTTAGTCCTCCCGCAACTGATTGGTTACCGCTAACGTTGCTATTTCCGTCAACTTGCAAAGTTCCGAATTCTGCCCCACCAGCTTGCAGTTGCTGAGTATAGGTACCGCCAATATCAAAAACTTGGAGGGTGCTATGGTTGGTGCCAGACGAACCAGCGTTAACCACGTATGCATATCTACCCTGGACAAATACTGATTGTGGAGCTGTGCCAGTAGGAGCGTTACCAACGGCGACAGGCGCACTAGTCGGTGTCGATACATCATAGATTTCCAACTCGTTAAATGACGAACCCGCAAGAGTAACATAGGCAAGTCTGCCTTGAACGTATAGGGAACTGGGTTGAGAGTTAGAACCAGTTGAAACATCAGCACCAGAGACATACGTCCCTGTTAAGCTAGCTGGGTTAGAGACATCACAAACTACTAGAAAATTGTTAGTACCCGAGCCAGTTTCAGTTAAGTAGGCATATCGACCCTGAACATAGACCGCGGTAGCGCTTGAACCACCACTAACCAGGCTGTCTGCTGTGCCAGCAGATAATGAATTGGGGTTTGAAATATTTACAGCATAGAGACTAGGGGTGCCGCTGGGAGTAGCGGCTACGTAGGCATACTGACCCTGGACATAGACAGAATCTGGGGATGAGCCCGCAGAACCCAGTAATACTTTGTTTACAAAAGTTGGATTAGATGGGTTTGAGACATCCCAAATAGCGAGATCACCAAATGAACTTCCTGAATAAGTCACATAAGCATATTTACCTGAGACAACTATGGAATCTGGATTCGAACCAGAACCAGTCGAAACAGAAGCATTAACTGCGGTTATGCTGGATGGGTTGGAAACATTGAATACTTCTATCGAGTTGTTTGATTCGTTGGCAGTATAAGCATAGTTTCCTTGAACATATACGCTCTCCATCACATATCCGTTTTCCTGTAAGTTATTTAAACAAGCTGCACTGGCCGGATTTGTCACATCAAATGATTCTATTCCGCTAGCTGTGGTGCTGCCAGATTCAGCTACATAAGCATAATTTCCTGAAACGAACACTGAATAAGGTGCATTTCCTCCTCCCGAGCACGCGGTTGTTAGGGTTGACGATGCTGCACTAGTAGGTATCGATCCACCAATATAAACTTGACCAGTTGTGGTCCCATCTGCACCAACAACTAGTGATAATTCTCCGCTACCATTGTTAAGTGTTGTTTGTCCTGTGAGTGTTTTATTCCCAGCAAACGTCTGAGTAGTAGTACTAACTAACCCTGGGTCTGCAGCACTTGCGGTGTCCAGATAAATAGTTGTACCTGTTATAGTCGCACCATTAGATGAGGGGCTTCCAACAGAACCAACAGTTGTTACACAAGCCGTAAAGTCTAACTGGGTAGCGGTTGATGAATCTGTCTCAAGACATTGGTTGTTCCCTGGATTTGTACTCGGTAGTGACAGCACGTAACTGGAGGTAGGGTTTGAGCTTGGAGCTTCAATGCTGACCGTATCTCCAGCACCGGTATTAAGAAGTATTTCCCCTTGGGCGCTTGAAGTGCCTAAAGTCACTGTCCCCGTAAATGTCTTGTTCCCAGCAATGGATTGTGTGCCTGTATTTATCAATCCTACGTTAGACGTACTAGCTGTTTGCATGTAAATGGTCGTACCTGAGATAGAGATATAAGCACCATTAGAGTTATCTGTTCCTCCATCGATAGTACCTACAGTGGTTACACCACTACCACCACAGCTTGTGAAATCTAACTGACTGGCAGTTGATGAATCTGTTTCTAGACATTGACTAGTTGATGGAGCAGTACTTGGTAAGGAGAGAATATAGCTAGAACCTGGATTGGAAGTAGGAGCTTCTAATGTAACCGTATGCGAGCCAGAACCATTGTTAAAAATTATCTCGCCAGGGGTAGTGCTAGCCAAACCAAGTGTCAAATACCCAGTAGAGCCAAATGCATCAACTACATGGCCACCATTATTTTCAAGGTCTAAAATATCACCTGGACTAGTGGTGCCCGCTTCAAGCACCCCCGTAACCGTGCCACTCCCTCCAGCATCTTGGATATCAATATTACCTGATTGAGCAGTGGTAGATTGATTTTGAATACAAGTCACCTGTTGCAGACAAACCGTACCCGAATTATCCGGCAATGTTATAGTATCTGTCCCCATGGCAGAGCTTGACCAACCAAGTGTCTGACGAGCTCCTCCGTAGTTATTGGCCAGCTGACTGGATATAAACGCGTAGGGTAAAGCTGTAAGTTGGATTCTCGGTGACATTTCTGCGTCCCAAGATGAAGTACCAGAATTGTACACTCGCATACTTAACCAAAGGGGTTGTTCCCAATTAATTGTACTTGGAAACGCAGTCACGCTCCCTAGGTATACACTTAAGTAACCATCTTGAACGGTAACGTTGCTGCTCCAGGTTTCCTTCCAAAGACAAGTGCTATCAGTTGTCCCTCCGTTATAAGTACAAGCACCTTGATCCGGAGTATGTCCTCCAGCTTCAGTAGCGGCGTTGTAAATCTTAAATTCAACACTATACGTAGTGCCGTCCGGAACTATAGACCCGCTGCTATTAAGCAAACGTGCTTGGAAGTTTAGGTATGAAGAGTCACTACTGGCATCTACTTTTCCTCCCGATATAGCAAAGGTAGATAATACACCAACTAAAATCCCAAACCCTAGTATTAAGGGAACAATATATCTAAACAGTTTACGGTTGGCGACTTTTTTAACTGACATTTTTTGTTTTTTGTTTTTGTTTTGCTTTTTATTTTCGCAAAGCTATATATAGTATGGCCCTTTCACTAGAGTTAGACAAGAGTTATCGCATACAAAATTTACTCCGTTAAATAAGCAAAAAAATTTGTTCACCAAAATAACTAAATATTACTAAATTTACAAAAAACACAACGTAACACCTTAGAATTTCATGTTTTTTCCTTA
The DNA here is from genome assembly GCA_035510465.1 of Saccharimonadales bacterium (SeqCode). Lineage (GTDB taxonomy): Bacteria > Patescibacteriota > Saccharimonadia > Saccharimonadales > DATKHC01 > DATKHC01. The sequence goes on along the minus strand of DATKHC010000016.1, from coordinate 21,558 downwards.
ATTAGAGCGCTGAGTAAGTTGAGTATTCAACAACGGGGATTTAAATTAGCGAAAACTTATCCACAGGCAGGATATCAAAACTAGCTTATCTTTGAAATTTTTATAAGACTTTTTATTTGTCTATGTCCTCTAACTTTTCGTACTCGTTTTTTAGCTTTGTAGCGTATGGCCACCACCTTATCGCCTTTAACCTCTGGTTCGACAATTTCAGCCAATACAGAAACACCCTGGATAATGGGTGATCCTACCTTAGTCTTACCATCTTCTATAATCAGTAAAGCCTCAAAAGAGATTTGCTTTTTATCGCTGTTGAGTTTTTCAACCTCAAGTGTTTCACCTTCTTTGACCAAGTACTGTTTGCCACCGGTCTCTATAACGGCTTTCTTCATACAATATAAACCTATACGTTTTAATTACCATCAGATACTAACAGATACAGCTATTAACTGTAAAGAGAAGCTCGATATCTAAAATTTGTAAATCAGACCTTTGCGACACTGATTGATAACTGATACCCGTCGATCTTTGCCTCAGACTCGTATAGACTATCGCTCTGTTCTTCGGTAATAGATTTGGCTAACGTCTCTCGGAGGATAATATCTGAAAAGTTTTTTATAGCAGTATTTAGAATTGAGTCTGGGCTTTTTAAAGCTAGCTTTATTCGGTCATCGACATTTAACCCAGCTGCTTTCCTGGCACTTTGGACATTCCTAATCACCTCTCGAGCCAGACCTTCCTGGATCAAGCCTGGAGTCAATTTAACATCTAGGACCACTTTAAGATCATTTGTTTGAGCCTTAGAAGCTTTTTTAAATTCAACCTCAAGAACATTTAACTCATCCCTGATTAGTTGCTTATATGGCTCTTCTTCGTCTAAGACTAGTTTCCCTTGGTAGGATATAGTCACCTTAGCAAGTGGTTGCCTGACTTTAATAGCTTTGGTAGCTCTTTCAGATAATCCTTCTGTGATCGCAAGTCTAACTGCAGCCATTTTTTCAAGAACTAACTCATTTACATCACCTGGCTTAGGCCAATCACTTAAATGTACTGATTGTGGCAAATCTGTTTCTTTAACTAGTTTGCGCCATATCTCATCGGCTAAAAAAGGAGCAAAAGGGCATAGAAGTTGGCAGATACGAACTATTGAATAATAGAGGGTGGAATAGGCCTGGTCTTTATCACTGTCATTTTGGCTTTTCCAAAATCTGCGTCTGGATCGTCTTACATACCAATTGGATAAATCATCTATCAGGTCAGCTATTGGTTTTGTAGCTTTATCCAATCTGTATCCGTCGAGGTGATCCGTCACTTCTGCTATTGTCTGGTTTAATCTGGTCATCATCCACTCATCCAAAATGTTATCTGACACTGGTTCAGATAACTTCTTTGAGGGTTTCCAGCCATCAACCTTTGAATATAGTTCAAAGAAGCTAAAGCTGTTATTTAAGCTCATAAATATCTTCCTCTGAACGTCCCTTAGATAGTCAGTGCTAAATCTAGAGTCTTCTCCGTTCATTAGCGGGCTTGAAGCTATAAAGAACCTGAGAGTATCTACTCCGTATTCGTCAAAAACTTGATCCATCGGTGCATAGTTCTTTTTGCGCTTTGAGAGCTTTTCTCCATCTGCCGCTACTATCCAACCACTACAGATAACGTTTTGGAAGGCAGGTTCATCGAAAATAGCTGTTGCAATCACGTGTAGGGTGTAAAACCATCCTCTAGTTTGATCAATTGCTTCTGCTATGAAGTCAGCAGGAAAGTGTTTCTCAAATCCAGCCTTGTCTGTAAACGGATAGTGATCCTGAGCATAGGGCATAGAACCTGACTCGAACCAGACATCAAATACCTCACTAATTCTGTGGGCTTCTTTACCAGAATCGGTTTTTAAGACTATTTCGTCAATATAGGGACGATGAAGATCGTTTTCATCTATCTTAGATTTATTTACCGCTCTTTGTTTAAGCTCTTCTAAACTCCCAATAACGAGCACCTCACCGTCTTCCGTAACCCAGATAGGTAAGGGCGCGCCCCAGAAACGGTTCCGGCTGACAGCCCAATCCCTTGCCCCTTCTAGCCAGTTACCAAAACGCCCATCTCTTATATAATCAGGAGTCCAATTGATCTGAGCATTATTGGCGACCAATTGTTTTTTTATCTCAGTCACCTTTATTGCCCAGGAATCCGTTGCGTAGTAGAAAAGCGGAGTATCACAGCGCCAGCAAAATGGATAGGTGTGTTTAATGCGTTCTGCAGCAAAGACTTTACCGGCTTTGGTGAGCTCTTCGATTACAATATCGTCGGCTTTTTTAAAAAATTTACCAACTATATCGGGACTCAGGCCAAAACCGTCTGCAATTTGCCCATTCTCATCAATTGTAAATAATACTGGAAGCCCGTGTTGCTTTGCTAGCAACAGATCATCTTCTCCAGTTGCGGGTGCAACGTGTACTATTCCGGTTCCGTCCTTAATGCTTACAAAGCTAGCTCCCCAGACTTTGTAGAGTTTGTTTCGGCCCTCGTATTGATCTAAATTGCTGAGTTTAAAGACCGGCTCATAGCTTAATCCAACTAAATCAGCACCTTTAACTTCTTTGACAATTTGATAACTCTCACTACTGATTTCTACCATTCTCTCACGAGCGATAATTACTGTTTGGGATTGGCCATCATCTTGATTAAGCTTGATGTAAACATATTGGGCGTCCGGTTTTACTGCAAGGCCTACGTTACCAGGTAGGCTCCAGGGGGTTGTTGTCCAAGCTACCATATAAGCATCTTGATCTGTTAGTTTAAATTTTACGAATAAGCTAGGGTCATCGACACCGTCCTGATAGCCTTGATTAAGTTCGAAGTTAGATAGAGGTGTAGCACATCTAGGACAGTAAGGAGAGCTCCTGAAGTCCTTGTAGACCAAGCCCCGGTCATGAATAGACTTAAAAGCCCACCAGACACTCTCTATGTAGTCAGAATCGAGTGTGGAGTATGCATGTTCGTAATCAGCCCAACGACCAATTCGTCTGTACATCTTTTCCCAAACATCCTTGTATATATACACGGAGTCACGACATTCCTTATTGAACTTGTCTATGCCGTAGTTCAAAATGTCTTTTTTGCTCTTAAAACCAAGCTTTTTCTCCATTGCATATTCAATTGGTAGCCCATGAGTATCCCACCCAACCTTTCTGGGCACGAAATAACCACGCATTGTCTTATACCTAGTGATTGTATCTTTAATGGTCGCTTGTTCTAAGTGCCCATAATGAGGTATGCCGTTAGCAAAAGGAGGACCATCATAAAAATTAAACCTTTCGGCTTTTGATCTCCTGGCTAGGCTTTTCTCAAATGTCTTTTCTTTTTGCCATAGAGCGATCAACTTCTCTTCAGCTTCAGCTAAAAAGTGTTTCTTTGTCTGATCTGGCATAACTAAATCTTTCCTTCCATAAAAAAACCATCTCATTAGAACTTGGTTGGAATCCGATAAACTTCTTCGGACGGTACCATCCAACTTCTTTTGAGACGATTACTCAAAAGCTCTTAATTTAAGTCTAACGAGCTTATATCCGTCGAGCTTTACTATCTTAGAAGAATTTATTAACCTCTCAGATTTCTTCTCGCTGCATTCATGGTGGATAACCACTAATCAACTAACAGTTTAAGTTGAGCGCATTTATACACTTAAAAGTATATTCAATTGATTAGTAAGCTGCAAGTTAAGTAGTTTCGTATTTAGCTTTTTTGTTCTGCGAAATTAAACGTTTAGGTAGCCTAGCACTTCGGCGCTAGCTGGTAAGCTGCCGTTTTGCCAACCTTTAGAAAGCTGTCCGTCTTCTCTCAGTATCAAAACTGCCGGGTAATTTAAAATGTCGTAGACCTTAGCCATTTGGTCACCTTCCGGCGATTCCAGGTCGACTAAAACAACTTCTTTGCTGGTGTCTCGCTTGAGATCATTCGCAAACTCTTCTATGGCGCGAAAATTCTCACCAGTTTTATGATATAGGATTACAGCTTTCATTCGGTATTAATTATACCCTAGCTGCAGCCAGTAGTTGAACCACACGCTGTGCAGACATAACAGCTACCTGCGCGCTGTGTTTGGTTGCCGCAGTTATAGCATATCGGAGCCGATGGATCACTAACTGAATCACTTTTTTGTTCTGGCTTTGGGCTGTCAATAGTGTTTTCTGAAGCATTAGTGGTATCTGCGGGAACTTCTTCTATATTTTCACTTAAAAGGGTATCGATTGTTGCATTATTGACGTTATCAATTTCCAACAAGCTAGTTTGGCTATCTGGCATTTCATCAATATTGCGCAGTCCTAACTCAAGCAAGTCATCAAAGTTTAAGTAGCTCAGAGCTAGTCGTCTAAAGATATAGTCAACTATTGAAGACGCTGTTCTAATCTCCTCGTCATCCGTAATGCCTGCTGGTGTAAACGACATATTCGTGAAGGATTTAACATAATCCTTTAGAGGAACTCCGAACTGTAGACCATGGCTTACCGATATTGCTAAGGCATCCATGACCCCAGCTAGCGTTGAGCCCTGCTTGGCTATTCGTAGGAATATTTCTCCAGCTTTGCCATTATCATATTCCCCAACGGTGACATATCCTCTGCTACCCGCAACTTTAAAGGCAAATGTTTTGGACTTACGCACCTTGGGTAACTCTTTACGTACAGCTGCACTAACCACAATTCTCTCGGTGGCTACAGTTTGGCTTACACTAGGTTGGACGGTTTGATCATCTGACGTATCAGCGTCTTTTTTAGCCATTGACAGAGGTTGAGCTACTTTAGCGTTATCACGGTAAATAGCAATCGCCTTAATACCCAAACGCCAAGCCTCAAGGTGTAGTTGTTCGACATCTTCCACGCTGGCTTCTTCGGGCATATTAACAGTCTTTGATATAGCTCCAGATATAAATGGTTGGACGGCTGACATCATCTTAACGTGGCCCATGTAATGAATTGAGTTGTCGCCCATTGAACAAGCGAAAACAGCTTCGTATTCTTTCTTAAGACCAGGGGCACCTAAGATAGTCTTTTCAGTGTCGATATACTTTATTATTTCATCTATATTGGCCTTGGAGTAACCCAGAGCCTTTAGAGCTCTTGGGACAGTTTGGTTAACAATGCTCATGGTGCCTCCACCAACAAGCTTCTTAACCTTAACTAGCCCTAGGTCTGGTTCAATACCCGTGGTATCACAGTCCATCATTAGTCCAATGGTGCCGGTAGGTGCTAAAACACTAGCTTGAGAGTTTCGAACTCCATACTTTTCGCTAAGCTCAACTGCTTCATCCCAAGCAGCCGCCGCAGCGTTTAGAAGTTCTTCCGAAACTAAGCTAGCATCAATCTGCCTAACTGCATCTCTGTGCATTTTCAAGACCTTCAGGACGCCTGAACGGTCTTTGTGGTAACCAGCGAAGGGTCCAACTCGGTTGGCCATTTTAGCGCTTGTAGCGTAGCTCTGGCCGGTTAAAAGAGCTGTAACTGCGGCTGCCTGAGCTCGACCTTCATCAGAATCATAAGGCAAACCTTGAGCCATTAGAAGTGCCCCTAGATTAGCGTAACCGATCCCTAGTTCCCTGTAAGCTCTGGCGTTTTTAGTAATGTTCTCTGTTGGGTAAGCAGAATATCCTATTAGTATTTCTTGGGCCTCAAAGATTAGCTCAACTGTGTGTTTGAAGGCCTCTATATCAAAGGTGTCATCTTCCTTTAAGAATTTTAGGAGATTCAGTGAAGCCAAGTTACAAGCAGAATTATCAAGATGCATGTATTCACTACAAGGATTGCTACCGTTAATACGACCTGCGTTTGGTGTTGTATGCCACTTGTTAACGGTGGTATCAAACTGCATACCGGGGTCTGCACACTCCCATGCTGCTTCAGAAATTTCACGGAATAAATCACGTGCTCTTAGGGTTTTGACCGTTTTACCAGTCTTAACAGCTTTTAGAGCGTAACTCTTGTCGTCTGTTACCGCTTGCATGAAATCATCATCAACCCGAACTGAGTTATTTGCGTTTTGGTACTGAACGGAAAAAGCGTCTTTGCCGTCTAATGACATATCGAAACCCGCTTCGCTAAGCACTCGGGATTTACGTTCTTCAATTGCTTTACACCAGATGAACTCTTCAATATCAGGGTGGTTTGAGTTCAAAATAACCATTTTAGCGGCTCTTCTTGTCTTACCACCACTCTTAATAGCCCCGGCTGAAGAATCAGCACCTCTCATGAAGCTAACAGGACCCGAGGCAGAACCAGCACTCTTACCAAGACCTTCTGTTGAACCTCTTAATGAGGATAAATTTATGCCTGATCCAGAGCCACCTTTAAAAATCATACCTTCTTCTTTATACCAATTAAGGATGGAAGGCATGGTATCTTCGACTGCGAGTATAAAACAAGCGCTTGCTTGCTGCGATCTCTCAGGAACGCCAATATTGAACCAAACTGGTGAATTGAAAGCCGCTCTCTGAGTAGCTAGTACGTACTTTAGTTCTTCCCTGAAGTCTTCAGCTTCCTCTTCCGACTCAAAGTAACCTTCCTGTAGGCCATGTCGGGTAATAGTATCGACTATTCTATCTATAAGTTTCTTTAGGGAACTCTCCCTACTAGTTGTTCCTGGTGTGCCACTAAAGTATTTCTGGGCAACAATATTAATAGCATTGAGTGACCATGTATCAGGAAACTCAACACCTTTCTGCTCAAACACTGGTTTGTCAGATGTAGGATTATTGATAATTGAATCGCGTTTAACCCACTTTAGCTGTTCGTAAGCCTTATTTTTGGGGTTAGTAAAAAACCGCCTGCGCGTCAGGATAGCTGTTTCTGCCATAATTGTTTCCTTCTTTTTTAGCTTATCCGTCAGCCAACAAGGTCACAACAACCACTGGTTAACCAACTTTCTAAGCTGTTTTTATTATTATTTTTATAAATTGTTTATTTAGAGTTCTTTGTCCGTCTCAATTTGTCTCCCTTAAATTAAGACGCTTGGTTGAGCTCCCCTCGAACTTTAAAGACCCTCACCTTTTAGCTTTTATTTTTTGAGCAAAAGACTTTAAAGCTCGGGGGAAGCCCCCAATAACTCCTATACCACTTTTATTTTCTTATCTACCGACTCAAGTTTACGCTCACGGATTTGGATTAACTCTCTTTCAAACCCCGCAATATCCTTAAATCTTCGATAGACACTGGCGAAGCGTACGTATGCTACTTCGTTTAGTTTAGCTAAACTACTCATAACTAGATCGCCAATTGCCGCGGAAGTAATCTCTTGTTCACCACAATCGTATACGTGTCGTTCTATATCAGACACTACACGCTCTAGTTGCAAGCTAGTTACAGCGGTTTTTTCGCAAGCCCGATATAACCCTGCCAATAACTTATCTCGATTAAACAACTCTCTAGTCCCGTTATTCTTGACCACAATAATTTGTGGGTGTTCAAGCCGTTCATAGGTCGTAAATCTATATTGGCAATTGGTACACTCGCGGCGTCGCCTGATCGCATCACCATCAGCAACGTCCCGCGATTCAATGACTTTAGTGTCATCATGCTGGCATCGGCTGCATTTCATTTGTATACCTCCTTTGTTCGTTCGTAACGTACAATCGCTATTTTTTAATTACCATATATAGCGTCTATAGCAAAGATAATAACTCCAGCTGTAGCGCTTTGCAACTAAAATCTGGTGTATTATTTACCCGTTGTTTTCAGATAGTTTTTGGCTTATTTGTCGTCTTTTTCAGGGGTAGATTCTTTTTTGGGATTTCGTTTTCCCCGTAATCTTCTCATAAATGAGGGCTTTTCTAGATCAATAGCGTCATCTTCATCCACATGCACAACAGTTGCGCTTTCTTTGCCTGAACTCTCTTTTTGTTCAGAATCGTCTTCATCACTATCGATTGCCCAAATATTAGGCATTGGTCTGTCCTCGCTTTGGAAGTCAGCGGCTATGTCTGAGCCTTCATCCTTCAGACTCATATCTATAGAATCAAGGTTATTGCTTGACGTATCTACCTTGGGAGTTGATAGTTTCTTGGGTCGACCTGAAAAGTAAGAAGCGTCAAAACCGGTTGCCACAACCGTAATAATAATCTCACCCTCCAGTTCTGGATTGATGGTAGCACCAAATATTATATTGGCATCTGGATCAGCCGCAGCTGTTATAGTCTCGGCGGCGGCATTTATCTCATGCATGGTCATGTCATGACCACCTATTACATTGAAGAGGATTCCTCTAGCACCGTCGATTGATACTTCAAGTAGAGGTGATTCAATAGCTTGTTGAGCAGCCAGTGTGGCCCTGTTTTCACCGCTTGCCCGACCGATGCCCATTAGGGCGGAGCCAGCGTTGTCCATAACTGTCTTAACGTCAGCGAAATCTAGGTTAATGAGCCCGTGTACAGTAATAAGATCTGATATACCCTGCACTCCCTGGCGTAAAACGTCATCAGCTACCTGAAAAGCCTCCAAAAGAGGTGTTTGACGGTCAATTGTTTGCAGCAAACGATCGTTAGGGATAACTATTAAGGTATCGACGGACTTTCTAAGGTTGTCTATCGCGTTGTCTGCATTGCGTCTTCGTTTTTCACCCTCAAATGCAAATGGTTTGGTGGCAAAGCCTATGACAAGAGCTCCAGCTTCTTCTGCGGCTTTTGCAACAATGTGACCGGCTCCACTACCAGTACCACCCCCGGCACCAATAGTTATAAAAACCATATCAGAGCCTACTACTGCCTGCTTAATCTCATCTAATGATTCTTGGGCTGCCTTGCGACCTACTTCTGGATCGCTTCCAGACCCAAGTCCTCTAGTGGTGTCTTTACCGATATGAACCTTAACCTGTGCGTTAGAGTGGTGTAGAGCTTGCGCGTCAGTATTAACCGCAATAAATTCAACTCCGGATACTCCAGCATCAACCATACGGTTTATTGCTGCTCCGCCTGCTCCTCCGATACCAATTACTTTTATGCGCGCGAAAGTTTCAATAGCTGGTGCGACTTGTGGCATGACTTATACCTTCTCCAATTCCAATTACGTATAGAGGTAGTATAACTAATGTGATCAATTTATTGCAACAGAATAGCTGAGTAAATTTTTTGGTTCGATTTAAGGTTTATTTTTTATTTGTTGAACTACTTAATTTTATCTATAAGTTTTTTCGACAAACTAGTCAATCTCTCTCTTGTTTTACTGTTTCCAGTAGCTTGAGAACCAATCGGTTCCCCCAGTAACATGTCCATGAGCATTAGACCAACGGCGGGGATATAGCTTGGATCTGATACGCTTTCAATCAAGCCTGGTAACTCTAATAATTTCCCCAAACGAGCCGGAAGCTTGAGCTTATCTTTTGCTAATTCTGCTATCCCTGGTAACTTAGCGCTTCCTCCAACTATGACTACGCCGCCAGGAAGTTTTGCAGAACGATGGATTCTATTCAACTCTTTGTCCACCAGTTCCATAAGTTCTTCAAGCCTAGCCTCGATAATCATATTGACTTCGCTATGACTAAAGTCATGTTTTTCACCCTCAAATTCTACCTGTAGGCGATTTGGTCGATTTGGGCTGCTGATTAGACTGGCATGTTTGACCTTAACCAGCTCCGCTATTTCAAGATCGGTTTTAAGTCCAACGGCCAAATCATTGGTGACATTAATACCCCCAACTGGGATAACTGACACGTGTTGTATTTCGCCGTCTTCGATAACCGCTAGGTTGGACGTACCGGCTCCTATATCTAACATTAGTGTGCCTGATTCTTTTTGGTTGCGGGTTAAAACAGCCTCAATAGAGGCAATACTAGAAACTGTGTAGTGATCTACAGCAGTTCGTGCTTTATCCAAAGCGATGCTTAAACTTCTTAAATTTGAGGATGGTGTTGTAATAATGTGAGAGTCAACTTCAAGCCTTACACCATGCATGCCAATCGGATCCTTGATGTTATCTTGGCCATCGAGACTATAGCTTTTTGCAAAAACCTGCAATATCTCCCTGTTTGGCGGCAATTGCATAATCGTTGCAGCTTCTTCCACCCTTAAGCAATCTTCCTCAGTAATCTCCCTGTTCAGAGCTGGAATAGCTATGACTCCATGAGAATCAAGACCGAGTACTCCCGCCCCATTAACATTAATGGTGGCCCGATTAATTTGAATACCGGAAACACGTTCAGCTTCATTAACGGCTGCTGCTATAGAATCAGAAACATCGTCAATATGAGCAACGCTGCCTTTCCGCATTCCTAAATTTGGTGATTCACCATGGCCAATAATCGAGGGTTTTGTAGGATTATCGGGGTGAACTGAGCCAACTACGCAACGTACAGTACTAGAACCAATGTCTAAGCCAAAATAGTGGTGTCCTTTTAAGCCAGGCATGATGGAAGTATAATGCTTATCTCTTGGCTACTCAAGATTGCCATTTATTTTAGTTAGGATCTCAAAACTATCTTCAGTTATTAAAACAGTATGTTCAAAGTGCGCTGATAGTGAGCCGTCGGCCGTTCTAGTAGTCCAGTGATCAGCATCGGTTAAAATATGATAATCACCTAGGGTAGCCATAGGTTCAATCGCGATAGTCATCCCTCGCATTAAACGAGGACCGCTGCCTGGCCGACCGAAGTTTGGTATATTAGGTAATTCGTGCAATTGATGGCCCACTCCGTGTCCGACCATATCCCGAATGATGCCGTAGTGATTGGAATTTAGAACCGTCTCGATTGCGTTACTAATATCACCGACTGTGATACCGTCCTTAATTACCTTTATACCAGCCATCAGGGCCTGCTTAGTTTGTTCAACTAGTTTTTGGTCTTTGGGATCGTTAGGCTTACCAACTATTAAACTTATGGCTGAGTCGGTTATCATTCCTTTGAATTTAACCCCAAAGTCTAGTGATAATATGTCACCAGATTCTATTAAGCGATTTTTCCGTGGAATTCCATGAACAATTTCGTCATTCAGTGAAACACAGAGTACATCCGGAAAACCCATGTAGCCCAGGAAAGCCGGTTCACCTCCTGCTGATGATAATTCTTTCTTAGCAATGATAGCTAGGTCAAGTGTGCTCATACCAGGCTCAACTTGCCTCGCTAGGCTAGCAAGAATTGAAGCGAGAATACGCCCACTCGCGCGCATAGCCTCAACCTCGCCCTTTGTCTTAACCTTCGTAAATGAATTGACCATTATATTCCTAAACCGTTTCCTTCAAAGCTGACAGTATTTTTTTGTTAACAACTTCCACAGAGGCTTCTGCGTTAACTTCGATAACTCTTACGTGACTTTGTTTAAATTTAGAAACAATTGGCTCTATATGGCGTCTATATTCATCTAAACGTTTCTTTATAGCTTCGGGATGATCATCTGGTCTATGGCGACCTAGTAATCTGGGTACAATTACTTCAGGAGAAGCAAGAAGATGTATTAAAGCCGTTACTTTAAAACGTCCTTCTTTTGACTCCCTGATTAACCATTCTGCCTGAGAAGCAGTTCTCGGGAAACCATCTAGGATAAATTCTCCTTGATTATGGTGTAGATCCAAGGCATCGTCTAAGACACTAATAGTCTCTTCATCGCTAACTAATTCGCCAGTTAACATCTTATTCTGAATATTCTTATCGACGTGGCTTCTTAAGAATTCACCCGTTGAAAAATAAGGACAGTCCAAATCTTTGGCAAGCATTCGACCTTGGATACTTTTACCTGCGCCTGCAACACCGACAAAAATAATCATTAACTCATATCAAAAAAGTTTGAACCTATAAACCTGATCTCTTGCCAAGAGCTGCCTGCTATATTAGGCAATGCTCCCGACCCTAGGCTCATCTATTTTTGCCCCAATTTAATCTTTTTCAACTTGATCGCACGACGTTCTCGACGAACTATAGCCTGCCTACGCCGCTCACTCTTTGAAATAGGCTTCCCGAAATATTGAGCTTGTTTGGCCTCTATAAGTATGCCACTTTGTTGAACTTTTCGGCCAAAACGCCTAAGCATGTTCTCAAGTGGTTCTTTGGGGTCTTTCTTAGTAACTGATATCATCACCTATTAATATATTACAACAGGGGCTAAATTAGCAAGAAAACTTCTTGGTAACTATTGGTTTATTTGAGACCTTCTTGCGCTGCTGCGTTGGGACTTCAAAACTATACTTTGGAGTTCTTTGAATATAGCAAAGTGCTTATTTGTGTAGTAAATTTTGGTGTTACCCTGCTTTTCTGAAATTAAAAAGCCAACTTTTTCTAGACGTTTGAGTTCTCGCTGGATGTTACCAGCATCTTCTTTAATTAGCTTAGCTAGACCACGTACGTGAGTCTTAAAGTCTGGATATTTGGCATAAATAATAACGATTTTTCGTCTAACCCTTGATGTAATAAAAGTATCCAGCATAGTTCCCTCACATTGTCATTCGGACAACGTGAATTATAGGTCATGTGTCAGGTGATTTCAACGGCTTTTGTTAGAATTAGATTAGGAGAGAATCAAAAATTGAGCAATTACTACACTGTTTGGGTAACTGACAAGCGTTATCGAGGTGATCAGCCACTAACTTACGCAAGTGAGTCGAAATTAGACTTAGGCTCGATCATCAGGGTGCCCTTTAGACAAAAGACTTCTCTCGGCCTGGTAGTCAGTTCAGTTGATCGCCCGGACTTCGAATTAAAAGAGGTGGAATCAGTCATTGCTAAAGCGCCGTTGCCGCCATCTCAGCTATCTTTACTTAAATGGATGGTCAAGTACTACCCAGCTCCCATATCAGTAGAACTACAGCTCTTTTTGCCAAGCTCGCTATCTGGCACCAAAGACGAGGATAAAAAAGTCCCAAAACTGAGTAAGAAAAAGGAAGTTTCGCTTCCTAACTTAACTATTGAACAATCAAAGGCGATCAAGCAAATTGAGCAAAGCAAGTCCCGAACAATTTTGTTGCACGGCGAAACAGGAAGTGGCAAAACCCGGGTATATCTAGAGTTGGTAAGAAAAGCATTGGACCAAAACCTCTCCGCTATAGTCCTAACCCCGGAGATTGGTTTGACCACTCAACTTGTGTCTAGTTTGAGAGCAAGTTTCCCAGACAAAGTGGTTTTACTACACTCCGCGGTTAACCCAAAAGCTCGGAGGTCTAGGTGGCATCAAGTACATGACTCAAAAACGCCCTTGATAGTCGTAGGTCCGCGCTCAGCCCTTTTTGCTCCGCTAAAAGATGTTGGGCTAATTGTTATTGATGAGGCTCATGAACAAGCCTATAAACAAGAGCAGCAACCTCGTTACCAGACCACGAGAGTGGCTGCCAAACTAGCCGAATTATCACACTCTAAATTAATTTTAGGCAGTGCGACACCTTTAATTAGCGATTACTATATGTTGAGTAGGTTAGGTGAGATTGTTCGAATGAGCGGGCTTGCTATAAAACCGAAAGAAAATACCGTAATTCAACCCCCTGTTACTATTAAATTAACGGACAAAGACGAATTTAGCAGATCACGCTGGTTATCTAATGAGCTGCTCAAGTCAATTGAGCAAAGCGCCAAATCAGGGGAACAGTCTATGATTTTTCTAAATCGTAGAGGTACAGCTCTGACAGTCCTCTGTAATGTTTGCGGTTGGCATGCTGCCTGCCCTAACTGCAGTAACTCGTTGACATACCACGGAGATAGTCATAGCATTCGTTGCCATAACTGTGGTTTTAGCTCAAAAGTCCCAACAAATTGTCCAGTTTGCCGTAACCATGATGTAATTTTTAAAGGAGCTGGCACTAAGGCTATAGTAGAAGACCTTAAGAAGATCTTCCCTATGCTCAGCATAAGTCGTTTTGACAGGGATAATAAGAAATCAGAGAGTTTGTCTGAAAATTATAAGCACTTACTCAGTGGCAAAATAGATATAGCTGTCGGGACTCAAATACTAACTAAGGGTTTTGATCTGCCTAAGCTGTCTACCGTAGGTGTTATAGCGGCTGATTCAAGTTTAGCCTTCCCCGATTACACCGCCGAAGAACGAACCTATCAACTACTGGCGCAAGTTATCGGAAGAGTCTCCAGGGGGCACACCGCTGGGCGAGTATTTCTCCAAGCCTACAACCCAAATAACCCAGCGATTTCGTTAGCCACTCGAGATAGATACCTAGATTTTTATGAGGAGCAAATAAAACAACGATCCATTTTTAAATTCCCTCCCTTCTACTACCTACTTAAAATATCAACTGAGAGAGCCAGTAGTAAGAGTTCCCAAGATGCAATTGCTGAACTGACTGCGAAAATTAAATTAGACAGCAGCAGCTTGATAGTTAGCGAACCAATGCCAGCCTTTCGTGAGAAAATTAGGGGTAAGTTTATTTGGCAGATCGTAGTAAAGGCAAAAGAACGATCAGCACTTCTAAAAGTTATAGAGAAACTGCCTCAAGGTTGGTCATACGACATTGACCCGTCCAACCTGCTTTAGACCTGACTAACTAAGAACCGTCCCGACTTAAGGTGTGGCGGATAGGTTTTACTCTTTGACGGTTTGCTTATATACTCAAATCTTAAGATGACGAAGATAAAGTTAATTACGCTGCCCAATCCTCACCTCAGGCAACACTCAAAACGAGTTGGCCTGATAACTCCTGAAATAAAAAAGTTAGCAGAAGAAATGATTAATATCACCTTGAAGTGGGAAGACGGTAGAGAGCATGAATTGGGTGTGGCGCTTGCTGCTATTCAGGTAGATCAAGATCTGCGGATAATAGTAGTTAGGAACAGCTTCGAAGATAAGGATGACAGAACTTTCAACGTTTTGATTAACCCAGAGATCGTTAAGTACGAAGGAGAAAAGATAATAGACCTGGAGGGTTGCTTAAGTCTCCCTGACATTTACGGAAAAGTTAAGCGATTTTCTAAGATTAAGGTCAAAGCTCTTGATATAAATTCAAAACCAATAAGACTAACTGCTGAAGGTTTTTTGGCTCGGATTATCCAGCATGAGGTTGATCACATGAAGGGTGTTCTATTCATTGACCACATAAAAAATAATAAAAAATCCTTCTATAAACTGGACCCTGAAGGAAAGTTGATCGGTTTAGATTATGAAAAAGATATCAAGCAGAATAGTATTCTTTGGTAGCGGTTACGTAGCGGCTGAGGCGTTAAGTTTAATTGCCTCAGAATTTGACGTTGAGGCTGTTATTACCAAACCTAAGCCAACCGATCACCGTGGGTCAATGCCTGTATTGGATGTGGTTAATGATCTGGGCCTAAACTTTTACGAAGTAGCAAATAAGCAAGAGTTGAGTCAATTAGTTGAAAAGATCAAACCAACGAGCCGCATTGGGGTCTTGATTGACTTCGGAATTATCATTAACGAAGATGTCATAAATTACTTTCCTCTGGGGATTGTTAATAGTCATTTCTCCCTTCTACCCGGATGGCGAGGGCCCGACCCAATAACTTGGGCAATTCTTAGCGGGCAGGAGTTTACGGGGGTAAGTCTAATGCTACTTAGCAAAGGGATTGATGAGGGTCCGATAATAGCTCAGCAAAAAATAAGTATAAGTAAATTGGATAACACTGAAACCTTAACTGATAAATTAATAAGGCTAAGTCAATCTATGTTGGTTAAAAATTTACCAAAATATATCGCAGGTGATATAAAACCCCAAACACAGTCTACTAAGTCAGAGGTCACCTATTCCAGAAAAATATCTAAAGAGGACGGAGTTATAGATTGGCACAAATCAGCTGAACAGTTAGAACGTGAGATCAGAGCTTTCGCGGACTGGCCAAAAAGTCATACTGAACTATTTGGAAAGCCGGTCATTCTTACTTCCGCAGCAGTTTCGGATCTAAGTTTAAAACCAGGCGAGATTGTAGTAGACAACCACCAGATTTTTGTAGGCACCTCTATTGGGTCATTAATAGTTAAGAACATAAAACCTATTGGCAAACTCGAAATGAGCTCAACTGCTTTTTTGGCAGGTTATAGAAAATAGATAATTAGGTGTTGGTTGGTTCTGTATTAGCGGATTTTTTGGAAGTGGCTAGGATCTGAGAAGACACCTGTTTGATCTCGCTTTTCAACTTTTCAAGTTCGTCAGCCACTACGTCTTTGTAGCCTGGGAAATTAGTTTGGAGCCAATTTAGCGCACCAGTTTGATCTTTTGTGTCTATGAAACCTTCGAATTCATTTAGCTGCTCATCACTCATCTTATTAGCTAAATTAACTCCGACTCTCATCTCAAGAGTTTCATATATCTGACGAAGCATTTTCTGTTTTTCTTCTTGGGGTAAGTCACCTAGCCCAAGTTCTATCAATAAATCGTTATCTATCTTAAACATACTTTCTCCTTAATATAGTGTACGTGTCTGAGTTTCGCGAGTAAATACATCGATTTGATCTTCCAATTGGAGATCCAGCTTAGAGTCAGAATTCAAACTTAAGCCACACATCTCACCTTCTTTTACCTCAGTTACGTCTTGAGGTCCTCGCTTTAAATTAGTAATCTCTACTTCGCCGTTAATTTGTTCTTTGCCTCTGGTTATCCGACCAAACGAAGAAATCTTTATGACACCTTTAGTAACTTCACCTCCGCAAATAGTCATTGCCTTAGTAATTTTGAAGATGCCTTTCACTTTAAGACGCCCAAGTTCCTTCTCAACTATAATTGGCTGAAGTAAACTGTTTAGCTCCTCTTTAACATCGTCAATTAGCTCATAGATGACCTTGTAGAGCCTTACGGGAGTGTCATACCGCCGAGCCAGTTGTTCTATATTCCTTGGGACTGTTACATTAAAGCCATATACGACGGCGCCCGAGCCATGCGCTAGATGAATATCATTTTCGTTTATCGTACCAATACCTGAGCTAACCGTCTTGATTGCAACTTCGTCAGTATTAAGTGATTTCAAACTATCAATAACTGATACCAGCGAACCTTGAACGTCAGCTTTTACCACAATATTGAATTCGCTTATCTGATTGCTGCGATTTATCAGTCTAAGTAATTCAGAGCTATTAATATCACTTTGGCCTCGGCCAGTTTGCCTCGAAGACGATTCTGATACGGCTTTGGTTCTTGCGGCCTTTTCATTACCAGACAAACTAAACCGCTCACCAAAACTTGGTAGAGCTTTGAAACCTGTAACCCTAACGGGGGTCGAAGGAGAAGCTTCTTTAACCGACTTGCCGTCAGTAGTTTCAAGACTTTTTATTCTTGCGTAGGTTTCACCAGCAACTATGAAGTTCCCCTGTTTTAAAATACCACCTTCTACCAACAATTCTGCCACCGGGCCTCGGCCGGTCTCCATATGTGATTCAATCACAAGTCCAGTGGCTGGGACGTCTACATAGCCCTCTAATTGCTCTAAATCAGCTAGTAGTAGCACCATGTCCAGTAACTTATCTATGCCAACCTTGTTTTTGGCAGACACTTCAACAGCAACAATTTCACCACCCCAGCCTTCTAAAGCTAGGCCGGCCTCTGTTAGCTGTTGTTTGACTCGGTTGATGTCAGCATCTGCTTTATCGATTTTATTGATAGCGACAATTATTTTGACACCTGATTTCTTAGCAAATCTAATGGCCTCTAGAGTTTGAGGTTTAACCCCATCATCGGCTGCTACCACAATTATGACTAGATCAACCAACTGAGCACCATGTTCCCTTAGTGCGGCAAATGCTTCATGCCCTGGGGTATCAATGAAAGTAATTAGACGACCAGCGTGTTCTTCTTGATAAGCAGCTAAATGCTGAGTAATACCACCAGCCTCACCTTTAACGGATTCGATACCCCTAATACTATCTAGTAAAGTAGTTTTACCGTGGTCAACGTGCCCCATAACCGCGACTACCGGAGGACGAGGGGCTGTTTTAGCATTTTTATCATGCTCGGGTTTAGCCTCCACTACCTTTTCTTCAGACGACTGTTTCTCAAGACTAATATCCAGCCCGAGTTCCCCGACGATAATTTGAGCTGTATCAAAATCAATTCGCTCGTTAACAGTCACCATGACACCGAGCTTCATCAGCTCAGTAATTAACTTGGTAACGGGGAGAGATAACTTCTCAGCCAAGTCACCGACGGTTATATTGTCTTCAACTGTAATATTACTAGCCATAATCTAACTTACTTGTTTCTTAACTTTTAAAATTAAGCAGCTTTGGTGGCTTTTTTCGTAGCCTTCAAGCTTAGAGCTATCTTCCGACCCTCTTCATCAACATCGAGAACTTTGAACTTCTTTTTTTCATTTAATTGGAAAATCTTTTCCGGATCAACACTATCACTATCACCAATTTCAGAAATATGGACCAAAGCCTCTACTGATGGACTAAGCTGAACAAACGCTCCGAAAGGTGTTATGCGTGTAACCTTACCTTCGACTGTATCACCTTTTTTAAATGCTTTAACTTCTTTGAGCCAGGGGTCTTCGCTCATCTGTTTGAGACTTAAGCTCAAGCGGTCTTTGTCAATTGCAATTATCTTGGCGCTAACTGTTTGACCAACCTTTATGTAATTGCGGGGGTCTTCAACTCTTTCCCAAGATATTTCTGAAATATGAATTAAGCCTTCTATGCCAGACACGTTAACGAATGCTCCGAAATCAATTACTCCTGTCACAACTCCTTCAACAATATCGCCAACTTTTAGTTTAGAGAAATGCTCTTGCATGCTGTCTTTGATTGCCTCTTTTTCAGAGAAGATAAGTTTATTGTCTTTGCGACTGAGGTCAATGATCCTAGTCTTTAATATCTTATTGGTTAGCTGATTAAGTTTCTGAAGTATTTCATCCTTATCAGCACCTGAAACTCTTGGATAATGGCCAGCAGCGAGCTGTGACACAGGCAAGAAACCTCTTATCCCGCCAAGTTCAGCAAGCAGACCTCCTCTGTTAGCATCGTAGGGCATGATCTCAACAATCTCGCGGGCGTCGAATAGTCTTTGTAGCTCATCCCATCCTCTGTCTTTCTCGACTCGTTTCATGCTCAGTAAGGCATAGCCTTCTTCCATTTCCGGATCAACTACACTCGCAGTTAATTTATCTCCAATCTTAAGCTCTTCTTGTCCACGTTGAATCTCTCTCTGTAAAACAACCCCTATGCCGTTAGGTCCTAGGTCAAGCCAGAGTTCATGTTTTTTTATTGAAATTATGCTACCTTCAGCCGTATCTCCTGCTTTGAGTTGATTAATATCACTCTTAGCCAGTAAATCGTCCATGGTAGAAACCGCAGTTTTTGGCATCGGTTTTATTGCCTCCTTAAAAATGTATCCAAGAAGAATAGATAGAGATTTTTATGAAAATCTTCAATCCACAACTTGAGAATTAACATTATTATATCTGTTATGGCTTGCTGAGTCAAAACAAGCGCGGTCAAAGCTTTATGGTAAACTAAATCCTATGTTTGGAGCAGTTGATATCGGGGGTACTAAGACTCTGCTCGGTCTCTTTGACGAGAAAGGAAATCTAAAAGAGGAGATTCGATTCTCAACGCCTCCTACTTATAGTGATTTTAAAGCACAACTGGAAACTCATGTTGCAAAATTGTCTACTAAAAATTATCTGTTAGTTACGGTCGCAGTGCCAGGTAAGCTTGATCGGGTTAAGGGTATTGGTTTAGCTTTTGGGCGACTTGAGTGGAAAAATGTGCCTATAAGAGATGACCTTGAAAAAATATTTGAAGCACCAATACTAATCGAGAATGATGCCAAGTTAGCTGGGTTCTACGAGGCCCATCAGCTCAAAGACAAATATTCTAAGGTGTTATACCTAACTATTTCAACTGGCATAGGTGGTGGATACATCGTCGACGGAGTTATTGATCATACTCTGGAAGATGCAGAAGTCGGCATGATGCTGCTTGAACATAAAGGTAAGCTAAAACATTGGCAGGACTTTGCGTCAGGAAAGGCAATATTGGAGCAATTTGGTAAGAAAGCCTCTCAGATATCCGATGCTGCAACGTGGTCAGAAATAGCAGACAATTTAGCTATCGGGATTATTGATTTAATAGCTGTGCTTACCCCGGATGTAATAATAATTGGCGGCAGTGTCGGAAGCTATTTTGAGAAGTACGAAAGCAAACTGAAATCAATTTTAAACTCCTATAAAACAGATATGATTAAAATACCGGACATTATTATGGCCAGAAGGCCAAAAGAGGCAGTTGTATATGGCTGTTTTCTCTTTGGGAAAACTAAGTATGAAAACTCAGCTAATTGAGTACGTAGGGAGTCTGCTGCCCCAAGTTAAGTTAACTGCTGGGGAGTCGTTCTCATGGTCTCCGAAGGATCTAGAGATAACCTATAACACCAAGTTGATAGATAAACCGGCCGGTAAGTGGGCGTTTCTCCATGAAGCTGCTCACGCAAAGAAGCAACACAGCAACTACCACTCAGACCTAGAACTTCTAAAATTGGAGGTGGAGGCTTGGCATGAGGCCAGTAATATGGCAGATTCCTTAGGCATCAAGATCAATAACGATCATGTCCAAGATTGTTTGGATACTTATCGCGACTGGCTCTATAGGAGAAGCACCTGCCCAAATTGTTCAGTAGTTTCACTTCAAGTATCTCCTACTCTTTATAGCTGCCACAACTGCCAAACTAAATGGACCGTAACAGTTTCGAGGTTTTGTAGACCATACAGACTAAGCGTCAAACAACCCAAACAAAAAAGGCCGCTGTCAAAAACAACGACCTTTTCCTAAAGGGTTTAACTACTTACTTAAGCAGTCTTTTTAGTTCGTCTTGAAATTCGGCCACCTTTGGCACCAGCAAGGCGAGCTAGTTCTCTATTGGCGAAAAAACCGCCAGTTTTACCCTTTTTACCACCTAAAGCACCAATTTTTGCATAAAAATTGGCACCATATTTTGATTTGTTTGTCATAGCGGCCGCTTGACCGCCGGCTTTTGTTCCAGCCATAGTAAAACCTCCATTAGGATTACCTTAGAAATAAATCTCTTAGAATTAAAAAAGGCTTCGCGTTTGCCGAAACCCTCATTTCATTCTTCGAAAGCATTACTATAATATCACGCTATTGGTTTAATGTCAATTAGAAAACATGGCGATTATATCCTTAAAGCAGGTCATCATTTCTGGTCAGGAATTGAGTTGCTATTCCGTGCCTTCTCATCTATCCAACTATAACATTCGGTTCATGAGGTTCTTTACGTTGTCCACGAAACCAGGGTATAAGCCTCACGCTCCTTATGATAAGTAAAATGACAACCGTGCCCACAACTATAGCAATCTTTATCCCGGTGCTAATGGTAGAGCTGGAGCTGGAGAGGCTGGGGCCTTATTAATTTTTACTGGGATGGACAGTTAGGGGGTGTTACCGATGTACCTATTGGGCAAGTTTGCGTAGTCGAAGGAGTACTCTCGGGTAGAAACTGAGGCTCTAGAGCTATCGCAGGCTGGGCAGGGGCATGGGTGGTTGTTAATCGCTTATAAAGTGACCCGGAGCAGGTCGGCTGATCATTATACTGATTATTGTTGACTGCTTTCCATATCTGGTCCCAGTTAGTAACTGGTGTTCCTGAAGAGATATTATTGCATGATAAAAAGTTAGATTGCCCGTTCGGATTA
>DATKHC010000015.1:0-40091 GCA_035510465.1 Saccharimonadales bacterium (SeqCode) | reverse complement strand
TTTGCAGGTATATGGGAAACCTGGAAGGACGTTGAAGGCAAAGAATGGAATACTTACTCAATAATTACAACTCAACCCAATAAGGAGATGACCCCGATCCACAACCGTATGCCAGTTATATTACATAGAGAAGATGAAGAATCATGGCTAGATCCATCGGCTACAGATAGGGCTAAAATTGAGCCTTTCTTACATCCCTACGAAGACAATGGTCTAGAAATGTGGAAAGTTAGTGAAAATGTAAACTCTACTAGAAACAATGATAAAAATCTTATTGAGAAGGTTGCTTAATCCATCTGGACCTTGTCAGTACGGCAACAAACATAATATTTGACAGTAATATATAGATAGCGAAGATATAGTTTACGAATATCCAGTGATGTATCGTTAGAATAACTATTATAGAAGCAGCTATTTCTATACCGTAGGATACCGTTGTTTCGGTCTGGGGGTGTTTATACGACTTTATTATCGTAGGCAGTGAAGCAAACATGTCTGCGATTATACTGAGAACTAGAGCCAATAAACCATTACCTGTAGCAACTAGTAAAATTAGCGCAATTACGGACACTCCTCCACACACTAGATCAAATTTTGTTATAGCCCAATAAGCCTTTTTGTCTAAGAATGAAGCACCCAGAATTACAAATGGCATAGCTCCGATAGCTAAGGTATAGAGTGTTTGTATTCCGCCACCTGAAGTTCTCTGGGAAAAATATGAAATTAATGGTGCTGCACCCCATAAAAGCCAGGTCACTCTATTGGGCTTTGTTTCTCCTTTAAGAGTATCTTTTAGATACGCAAGATTACCGAATACCGTAATTGCTAAAGCTAGGAATATAAATTTATCGTTTATCACACAATCAGTATAACAAGCTAGGTCAGCCTGACGAGTTCAACCTTTATTGGCCTATTGACTAGTTTCTTTACTAAGTCCTTTAAGCTAACGTCACGAAACTCATAACTAAATTCGTTTTGTTCGGATGCAGGAATTGCGTATACAATTCTTTCAATATTTGCCCAAGCCGCACAACTAAAGCACATAATACAAGGTTCATGACTACAATAAAGAGTGCAACCGTCTAAGTTATAGTTTTCTAATTTCTTAGCAGCTTTCCTGATTGTAGATACTTCTGAATGCGCTGAAGGATCAAGGTTTTCGTGTACATGATTATGATCTTGAGCTACTATCTCTCCATCTTTAACAACTACTGCTCCAAAGTTATAAGGAGCGGAGTTCTTGTTGCCCTCGTCTGTGGCAATCCTTAGATAATACTGATCATCCTTCATTAGCCGATTATAGCACCACTTATAACGGCGGATTGAGTTCATAAAACTCAGTTGCTTCTTCAAATACGCTAATCAGGTGATCTTCACTCCAACCACAAGAAAATTCTGATTTCATGTTTGTTGCACTTCTTGGTATACGTCCTGGATCAGCTTTAAGACTCCTCATTGAGCTTGCGGCTCGATCCATTGTCCAATCGCCTTCCTTAACTCGCTTAGCTCCATCAATTGCAAAGAACAGTGGGAATGCCCCCACAGACTTTATATAGAATGCACATTGCTCACCAGGACAGTTTGCGCATTGTTCATAAGCGAAGTCCGGAACTTCAGCACTAGTAGCCATGATGAGTATATTATATCATAATTCTTAATATTATGGTATAATATGCGTATGTCAGAGACGATGCAGGAAACTCATGGTTCATCTGTTGAGCCAAATGAGTCACTTGAGCAAGTCGATTATGTAGCCTCACTCCAAGAACTATACGTAGCGAGTGATGAGGCTATTGAAGTTTGTAGGCCAAAATTATGGACTGCTGCTGAAAGAGTCTCAGCTACTCTGTTAAACCCGGATCAGCAACGGGCGGTCGCGCTATATGCTGGCGTTCTTGACTGGCACTACTTTGGTAAACCTAACGACCCTATTCCTGAGGGTATGGTGTTAACCGTAGAGTCAGATGGAGATCCTGGTATATCGCTGGATTACCGAATTCCTTACATCAATGACCAGTTAGGAAGCTTAGGCACAAGGATTGCCGAAGCTGGAATGAATGACGGGCTAGCTCCGTACTTTAAGGAAATGAAAGAACGCAGGCCACTTGTACAAAAAGTGATTAAGGATTTTATACTCAACAGCGCAGAATATCAGCTATTGAGTTCATTTGATGATGCAATCGTCCAAGCTGAGCCATCACCTCTCAATCCGTATTGGCGGCAAATTCGAGAAACACAAATTGAGCAGGCACTAAGAGAGAAGTACGGAGTAGAGCCTGATGAGACGATTTCCTTAGGTAGTCCGATGCACCTGGAGCTTCGACGAGATCTATACCAACTGGATAGAGAAACCATGGTTACCCCAGAGGTTCCAGACGAGTCAAGCAGCGCTCTACAAAGAGCTAGGGCATATCTAACTCCATTCATTGCCACTGAATTCGAAGACGATCATGATGAGCTGAGGTTTGGCAGAATTCTTTACGACCCGGGAAATGGTTTGTACGTGGCAGGAGAGGGCGAGGACGACGAAGATGCCATAGATGAGCTATGGGACTACTGTACTCAAGCATCTAGGAAAATGTCTCCAAATATATTTGTTGGCGACGAGAAATTAAGAGAGATTGCAATAGGTTTTATGAAGATTGCCATGGAAGTTATTCTTGATCCAAGAAGTTCAGGTTCATACCAAAAAATTCTGGAAACTGCCGTTGATCAGGCTATAAACTACAACCTAGATGACCTTAATGAAACAATTTATCCATCGCCATCTAATTATATTTATGGCAGCCTACAATCACCACTATTGACGCGCAGCCCAACTGGAGAAACGTACGACTATGATCAAGTAAGGTCCTTATCTCATCGAAGATATACGTCTCGCGAGAACTGGGGAGATGTTTTCGGAAGTAAAAGTCGATTAGCTACGGCAGAACAGCTCTGGCGCGACGAGAACTTCCAGGCAGGACAGGTAGAAAAGTATGCTCCAGCTAACTATCGAACCGAAATGCGATTAATTCAAACTAGAGAGCGGATCGAACCGATGGGTGCACGTTCGACCGAAGAAGATCTAGTTATAACCTTATCTATGCGCGCTGAACCTGGCATAGTCCCGTATATACCTGGTTACGAGTTAGTTAGCATTTCTCCGTTTTATGATCGTTATGGTTTTCGTGTGGATCCAGAAGGTGATCCCTATCAGACTTGCCAAGTTGTTATTAACAAAGAACGAAGAGAAAAACTATATCGAAACTATGAATCTATTGGACTAGCCGAATTAGCACAGCAAGTAGAGGCTCGATCTAGGCTCACCGTTAGTGAGTTAGCATCGCTAATTAGATCTGCGTCGATCTACCATGTCCCAGAGAAGATGTCAGGATTAGGTTCTGACGACCCTTTAAGTAGTTCGATGACCTACTTGGACGTATTTGGCAGCTTCTCGAAAGTTGTACTGTCTGGAAAGTTGCATGTTCAATGTACGGGAGCGGCTAGTTTCTTAAAAGAATCTCTAGGAATAGCGTTTGGCCTCGGTAGTTCAGCAATAACTAGCGGTAATAATGTAATTAATCCCACCAATGACTTTATAAGCATGGCTGGTCACGCTCAAACAGTTTTTACCCATAACGGTAAACAATATATTCTTGATAGCACCCCATCCCACACATCGGGTGAGAGACCCGGTGGAGCAATAGAGGAGACGGATTATTATGTACAAAACCGCAAAGCTCCACTTGCTCCAAAACTTGTTCTTGCCGACCATGACCGTGAAGTATTAACTAGAGAGCCACTACCAGAAAAAACACTCGATGAACAAATAACTAACCTCGTTGATAGTATGGTTGAAAGAAGCAAGATTGTATTTGGATTGCCTAACAATCAAAAACTATATGAATTGTTAATAAAGTTACCCGCTAGCGACCCCGCACGTAGTACTTTCGAATTACTACTACAAGCACAGCGGGGCAAGCTAAGTTTTGAAGAGATAAAAACTAAAGCTGAATATGTTAGTGCGTGCTCCGAAGCGACTCCAGATACACGAATGAGAATGGGATTTGGCCAGTACACAGTTAGTTACTTGGAGCAGTTAAGACACGCTGCCTGGGGACTACAGTGGGCTTATGAAAGAGTAGCGGAAACTAAGTAATCGTTTACCCTTCTTTTGGTAGGTTTGTTCAAAGTATTGCCTCCAGTAGCTCTGGAAATTCAACACCGCCTAAGTCTTTAAGGCAAAAATGACGTTTATCAGTAAACTCTTTAAATTGTGTATCTTTGATCTTGTCTCGAATAATATCTACTGACTGGACTACGCTTGGATGATCATCGCTCGAAATAAACACAGTTAGCCCTTTCGTTCTGTTAACTAGGTTTGGATCAACTTCAAATTTAAAGAAGTCTGCCGTGTCCGATTCTGGGTTATCGTCAGGGTTTGTCCACGGGGCTACCAACACTACCTTATCTACATTTAGTTCTTTATTCTCGCTAAGGTAGCGGACTAGAAATCCACCACCACAACTATGCCCAACCAGTATAGTTTCTGGAGTTATATCAAAGCGTTCTAGCTCCTTCTTCCAAACATCGTAGCGAGGTTGCCAAGGCTTTGGGATTTCCAAGGCTACTGTAAAAATATCATTCTGCATTAGTTGTTTAGACAGCCAGGGGAACCAGTGATTATTACTATTAGTAGGCTGTTTAGGGTCGTAGTACTCGTCCTTGTCTGGCCTACCTGGAATAAGAATTGCGTTTTTCATTATATACATCATACCAAACAGATAGTCTTTGCTATTATTAAGACATGAGACTTATCCGTTACAGAAAACCGTCCATTAATAGAATCCTTGGAATTACCGCTGAAAAACGTAAGATCAAACGCTCACTAGGTATAAGCCAAGTTCAAGCTTGGACACGTCCTAGTCGAGTAAAACAACGAATTAAGTACCGTGCAGGTTGGTATTCTCCTACTATGCGTATCGTTCGTAATACATCTAAAGGAAAGTTCCCAAGTTTTTTAGGTTTATTTAGCAAGAAACGGTGATTACATATTTATAATTATTACGGCCCCTGACAACAGAGATAAAAAGGAGTAAACTTATTAGGAAATATATTAGCATAAGATGAAGTTTTATAATCATGAGATCAAACTATCCGAGAGGGTCAGAGTGGAGGAAGTGGGATCTTCATGTTCACGCCCCGGGGTCAAAATTAAGCAATGGCTACGGCACAACTAGCGACGTACTAGATAAATTTTGTGATGTAATTAATGCCTCGGATGTTAACGTAATAGGAATAACAGACTATTTTAGCGTGGACGCTTACTTTGAGTTTGTTGATAAGTTTTATGCTAAGTACCCCGACTCAGACAAAGTTTTCTTCCCAAACGTTGAGTTGCGGTTAAACGAAAGCGTTAACCAACAACAAGAAGAAGTCAATCTACACATAATACTTCCATCGGACATAACAAAACTAAAAGCATTAGACCTCTTAAGCAAGCTTGGGACTGAATTAACGGATGGAGAAGAAAGAAAAAAGTTTTGCAGTGAGTTAGATCCTGATGATTATAAATCAGCAACAGTTACAAGGGATAGTCTTAAGACTGCAATAAGGAATACATTTGGCGAAAAAGCTTTTCGGCAAGATAAGCTCCTAATAATAACAGCTGCTAATAACGACGGTATACGTCCACCAGCAGGTAAAAATAGGAAATTGAACATATCTGACCAGATTGATAAGTTAAGCGATGCTTATTTTGGAGGTTCTCAAAACATAGATTATTTTTTGGATCCAGATAGGCTAGAAGACGATAACCAGAAAACAATAAATAAGCCAGTTTTCAGCGGCTCAGATGCACACAGTTTTGACGATCTATCAAATTGGCTTGGAAAAAGTTTTTCATCAAGTAGTGCTAATAAAGAAATTACATGGGTTAAATCAAATCCAACTTTTGAGGGGTTACAGCAAACTCTTATTGAGCCTAAGGAAAGAGTTAAAATTCAGGACGTAAAACCTGACCAGAAAGAACAATACAAATATATTTCTAGTGTTAAGTTTGTTGGAGCAAAGGACTTCCCAGACGAAATTTTATTTAACAGTAACTTAACCTCAATAATAGGAAGTCGATCATCAGGTAAGTCTGCTCTTTTGGCGTACATTGCTCATACTATTGACGCGGACGACACCATAAGTCGGCAGATGGATGCCCAGGAGGAACGAGATATAAACAAAATTGGACCTGCTGCAGGTAAGACTTGGAGTAGCGTAAGCAATATAGAGTGCAAAGTGGACTGGGCTATTGGTGACTCAGAGACTGGACGATTAATCTATATACCTCAAAATTATTTGTATTCAATTAGCAAACATCCAGACGAAATAACTCAAAAAATTCAACCTGTTCTGTTCACAGTTCACCCAAATACTAGCGAACAATTCGAAAGAACAAAGAGAGAAGTTTCTAGCGCAAATACTGTTATTCGCGAGTCTACAAGCCAATGGTTTGATCATGAGCAGTCGATAAAAGATTTGAAGGCGCAGATACTCAACCTCGGCGATAAAAAGTCTATCGAGGCTGCAAAAGTGGAATATAAAAATCAGATAGAAGAACTAAAGAAGAATTTGTCGTTAAGCCAAAAGGACATCGAAGACTATCAAGCTATAGTTAGACAAGTTACCAAACTGAGAGCTAGATTAGCAGAGATTGAGGTAGAGAAAAATAATATATCGCCTTTCTACAGTGACGATAACGTTCCATCAATAATAAATATACATCCTAGCGTAATATTTAACCCGGCAATTGATAAACTACCACAGCCAATTTACGATCAAATTAGCCAAGTTATTGATCTGTCAAGTGACAAACTAAGAGAAGATATAAAAGCAAAAATACTATCATACAGAAACGACCTTGTTATCGAGGAGCAAGGTATCAACAAAATGATAAAAGTTATTGGCACACAGAATCGCACACTCATAGATAAGCAGCAAAAAAACGCTCAACTCTCAAAACTAGTCGAAAGTCACGATAGACAGTTAGCAATCTTGGGAGAGATAGAAAACAAAGAAAAACTAATACTTCAATACCAGCAAAAGAAGAAGGATCTTGTTCAAAAGATTACTGGCTCGATTTTAGAACGATCTCAGACGCACCTAAACCTTAGTCAGGCATTTTCGGGAATCGACCAATCAAAAACTGAAATGGATTTCGGAGTTGAGATAGGACTTGACCCACGAAACGTCGAAGATTTATCAGAAAGTTTTAATAGGAAAATTAACAGTCCGTATCTAAATGAAAGCCTAGTCAACCTAAAAAAGATACGCTCTGAAGCCGAAAACTTCTTAAACTATATGCTAAACTCACAAAAACTAAGAATTAATCAATCGCCTAAGCAGGTGGCTATAGCCGCTTTGTGCACAACCGAAGATATCAGATTCAACGCTACTCTAGAAGGTGATAAAATCGGCGGCTTTTCTGTATCGTCTATGACACCAGGTAAGCAAGCGTTATTTGCCTTAACTTTAATTCTAGATGAATCTGATGATGCTTGGCCGCTATTAATTGATCAGCCGGAGGATGACCTGGACAGTAGGTCGATTTATGACTATATCGTACCCTACCTTATGGAACGTAAGAAAGAAAGACAAATTATTATGGTCAGTCATAATGCCAACTTAGTGATTGGGGCCGACTCAGAAGAGATAATAGTTGCCAACAGACATGGTGGTGACCGAAAAAACCGATCAGGAAAAACTTTTGACTATTTTTCAGGTGCAATTGAAGATAGCAAGGAAAAAATAGAAGCCACGTATGTGCTTGATTCTTGCGGTATCCGTGAGCACGCAATAGACGTACTTGACGGAGGAAAAGAAGCCTTCGAAAAGCGTAAAAATAAATATAAGATTTGAGGCTAAAAGTATGATGACTATAAAATGTACACATTGCGGTAAAGATATCGAGCTGTCAGAAGCCTTGACTAAAGATATTGAAAGCAGTGTGCTTGAAGCTGAACACAATAAGCATATAGCGGAGCTTGAGAAAGTTAAAACTGAAGCTAGCGAAAACGCACAGAAAGAGATAGACGAAGCAAAGCAAAAAGCCACAGCGCAGGCTCAAGAAAAGCTTGGTCTTAAAATTAGAGAATTGCAGGATGAATCGGCTGAAGATAAAAAGGACAATCGTGAACTTCGAGAACAACTTAAGCTAATGATGCTGCAGCTCCGTGAGTCCAACAAGGCTAAAGAAAATGCTGAAATTGAAATGCAGAAAAAACTAGTACAAGAAGAAGTAAAGATTAGAGAAGAAGCTGAAAAATCAGCAGATGAAAGACAGAGATTAAAGCTGGCCGAGAAAGATAAACAGCTTGAAGCGGCACGCAAAGCTAATGACGATCTGCAAAGAAAACTTAATCAAGGTTCTCAACAGATGCAGGGAGAAATCCTAGAACTAGATTTAGAAGATGCACTCGGTGCAGAATTTAGAGATGATATTGTAGCCCCTGTAGACAAAGGCGTAAAAGGTGCTGACATTACCCATACGGTAAGAAGTGCTAGAGGTAATGAGTGTGGAATAATACTTTGGGAAATAAAGCGTACTAAAGCTTGGACTGAGGGCTGGATTCAAAAGCTCAAAGATGATATGAGAGCAACTAAAGCTAATATACCCGTTATTATTTCAGAAGTTTTACCTAGGGAAATTAAGGGAGAGATTGTATTTCACAATGGAGTTTGGGTTGCTAAGCCTAGCTCCGCACTTATACTGGCCTCTTTATTAAGAAAAAGCCTTCTAGATGTTTACCGAGAAAAAGCAATCAGCCAGAATCGAGAAACTAGCGCAGAATCTATATATAACTTCGTAACTAGCCATGAATTCGTACAGCAAGTAGAGGCAATGGTAGAAGTATATACCGAAATGATAATTGATATTACTAAGGAGAAAGCGTCTTTTGACAGGATTTGGGCAAAACGCGAGAATCAAGCTAAAAAACTCTTGGGCAGCACAGCAAATATTATAGGTAGTATGCAAGGTCAATTAGGTATGGGAGCTATGCCTAGGATAAAGGGTTTAGATCTTCTTGAATCTGGTGATGAATAGCTTAAATTAGTAACTTGAATTTGACGGTAAAAAATCATAAATTCTCCGAGCTGTTAAATATAACGCGTGGTAAAGAATTAACAATGTCGACCGTTTGTATACTGACATTAATAATACTCAGGAGTAAATCAAGAATGTAGCGCGGATTGCCGACTTCATTTGCCCATTCATTAGGATCATTCACGATACCACTATCCTTATTGATAGTTAATTGGTACCGTTCCAAGATACATTCAATTGCACTTTTACCATTAATAATATATTCATATGCCTTTTCTGGGATATTTTCAACTTTTATATTATTATTGAATATTATAGTGTCCTTGCTTTTAGTGGCGAATCGCATCTTTTTAACACGAAAATTTTTCTCCTGAATGCCGGAAACTTTTACTGCTTCGTAGCCAGAGACTTTTTCGTAGTTAATATGCAAATTTGCTGCCTTTCGTCCTGCATTAGAGAAAGCCCAAAAGTCGCTTGCGCTTTCAACGAGAGGTAAGCGTGGTAACATCTTCTTCAAGTCATTGACAAACATTTTACGATAATCTGGGCTATGGAGAAGGCCATAGACATAGTAGAAAATATCTTCTTTTGCAACATTATTGCCATATTTGACTGTTGCTAACTTGTGGATCGAATCACTTATTCCTTCTCTTTTTATAAAGCCGGTATCTTTTTGATTTGGGAAAAGATTTAATTTATCTTCTTCATTCTCTTCATAGTAATACAGAGGGAATATCTGATCCGTATCTAGAGCGTGATAATTGGGCAAGAGATCTGATATTAATACACTAAATTCTTTACTTGCTGCCACTCCAGAAATAATGATCACGAGATTTTCAACGTCTGGGCTGGGGAAATACTTAGGAGTTTGGTAAACGCGTTCGTTTAAAGACCTACTAAAATATACGTGTTGTTTTACGAATGGTCGATAAAGACCAGCTACAATTGATTCTTTATTAAAACTGATTTCAATATTTCGTTTTAGGTCATTTATTAAGTTATGAGTCCAGGATATCTTTTTCGAATCGTAATCGATAAAATTTTTCGGGTCAGCATTAGGATGTTTGGTATTTAAGTATACCCTCTGTTGATTATAAAAATCTAAAAGCACGCTTACATTATTAACTAGACTTTTTGTTGAGAAATTATAAGTCCAAGAATCCCTAGCGGTTAATAAACCCAACGAGCTATGATCAAATACAGAAATCGTGTTTATAATACCTTTCTCTGGTTTGAGCGGAATGAAACTACTAAATAAACTATTCCTTTGGTTCAGCCAATCACCATGTTCGTTAGGTTCTAGTTTTTGCAAACTAAAATCAGGATTTAATATTGACTTATATTCTTTGATTATTTCAAGTTTTCTTTCTCTGTTCAGATAATCCCCAATGTCGTGATAGTAAATGCTAGCTTTTTCTGCCACAACGTTCGGATTTCTTACCAATACAGTTATTGAGATTGGTGTTCTTGACCCATCTTTAAATACATTACCTGCTTCCTTGCGTCTGAGTTCTCCGCTAGTACGCGCGTTGCCCCTCAAATTGAATACATGTATACTAGAAAACTCGTTTTCTAGTGATTTTCTTAGTCCTGATGCAGCGTTGCCTTCAAGCCAAGAGCCATTAGAAACAAAAGAAATTACACCTCCATCGGCACCTAGTCTATCTGAGCTCCACCTAAAAGCCTTAATGTATGCATCGTACAACGCTTTATTTAACCCAGCAGTAGATGCGGCAGAGTAAGTTTCGGATATTCTGCGATCTAGTTTAGGATATTTTTGATTTTTTGCATTATCATTTTCGGATTTTTGTCCAACAGAATATGGCGGGTTACCGATGATTACCCGTAGAGGAGTATTTTTCTGACGTTGAAGACGTTCGGAGTTTTCAGCAAGTGCATCACTGAATAGTTTTGTATTACCGTCATCTTCACTAAGCTGGAAAGTGTCGGTTAGAACAATACCCTCAAAACTTTCATATTTATCTTTTTCGAGTAGGTCATGGTATGCATTCTCGATATTTACAGCAGCAATGTAATAGGCAAGCAACACAATCTCATTCGCAAATATCTCGTGTTTATATTTGCGCTCGAGGTCTTCTCGCTTAATCACTCCTGTCTGAAGTAAGCGTGTAATGAACGTTCCAGTGCCCGTAAATGGGTCGAGAATATTCACATTCTCATCACTTAAGTTGCGGCTAAACTCTTTTTGCAATACATCGTTGACGGAGTGAATTATGAAGTCTACAACCTCTGGTGGTGTGTAAACAATTCCGAGTTGCTCAACCATTTGCGGGAAGGCAGTCTTGAAAAACTTCTCGTACAATTCAGCCACTATACGTTGCTTGCCAGCTGAATTATCTATGCCCTCCGCTCGCTGACGAACGGATTTATAGAAGTCTTGAAGCGACTCTGCGTCAACACCCTCGATTGCTTGCGCTTCAATCGCGTCTAGCGCCTTTTGCATAGACACAGAGACGGCATTGTTTTGCACGAAAGAATAGCCCTCAAACAGCGCCTCAAATACTGGCTTGGTAATAATGTGTTGCGACAGCATTTCTATGGCTTGATGCTCAGTAATGGAAGGGTTTATATTCTTTTGAAGTCCTCTGATAAATTCTCGCATTGCCATATGCGCATTATCGTCTTCTTCAACTATCTTTGTGATTCTCCTAATTTGGCGCTCTGCAATATCTGCTACACTTGCAGCCCATTGTTCCCAATAACCTCTTTCCCCTACTTTTAGGACCATTTTTGCGTAGATTGCATTTTGTAATTCATCAAATGGGAACTTAATCTGTTTTGGTTTTTCATTATCTTCTTTTTTCTCTTTTGCTTCTTCACCTTCGCCTGTTGGATCGGGTTTCCCAACGATTATTTGCTCAGGTCTGTTTTTATTTAAATCAATCTTATTAATAGTTGCATTGAACCTATCATCATGTGCTCTTAAAGCGTTAAGTACGGACCAGACAACTTTATATCTTTCATTGTCATCTAGCGCGGCATTTGGATCTACGTCGGAGGGTACAACAACGGGGATAATAATGTACCCGTACTTTTTACCCTCCGCTTTTCTCATTACTCTTCCAACAGATTGCACGACATCGACTTGTGAGTTTTTGGCAGACAAGAATAGAACAGCATCTAATGACGGGACATCTACACCCTCGCTTAAACAGCGGACGTTAGTTAGTACTCTAGACTCTCTCGGGTTATCCATTTCTCCTTTAAGCCATCCCATCAAATCATCTCTTTCTGGTGCTGACATTGTTCCGTCGATATGTTTTGAATATATATCAACTAACTGATCTCTTTTCAACTTCGGCTGCGTCTTTATGTATTCTTCACCCGCAATATTAAACGTGCCAGAAATAGTCTTTGAAGCAGCAATACTTTGACAGAAAGCCACACTACGTCGCATAGGATCGGGGTCGTTTTCTTTAATTAAACCTTTATCTCCAAGTATTTGTTTTGATAACGCATTAATACTTCCTATAAGTTTAGAGACATCATTTACGTTAATTTCATTGTCTTGGTTTGTCAGTATTTTTTGCGCAGTTTCTGAAACATCATCTTCCCTAAGTGTAAGTATTAGAACTTTATAGTCTGAGAGAAGGTCCTTTTCCACTGCCTCACCAAATCCAATACGATAGATTTCTTTACCATACAGTTTTTCATCATCCATTGAGCAAATAACTGCGTTATTTCTATCTGCCTTACTCTTAGCTTCATCACCATATAGTCGAGGCGTTGCAGTCATATATAAACGCTTTTTAGCAGGTATAAAATTATCGTAATGAACTTTTACGAACGATGACTTATCCTCTTCTGCTAAGGTTACTCCGGTTGTCCTGTGGGCTTCATCGCAAATAATAAGGTCAAACGACTTAAATCTTTTATTATCTCGCATTCCTTCTAAGGTACGCGAGATTACGTCAATTGACTGATATGTAGAGAAGACAACCGTCATCCCTGGCTTTTGCGCTTTTTGTATATTTAAAAGTTGAGCATCAATATTAGCAACGTCAGTCGATGCGGGTATGGCTAAGTCTAAGGTACTTATATTACTTTCGTCGTAGAATTGTCTCTTCTTTGTAATCTTAGGGTCAGAACAAATGCAGATAGCATTGAATGGTTCTTTAGCAAATGTCGACCACTCGCGTAAAGTCTGCCCCAGTAGCGCTATGGATGGGACTAAAAACAATACAAACCCGCTAGAGTCCGTTTGTGATTCGGCAATTTTTAATGATGTGAAGGTTTTACCGGTACCGCAAGCCATAATCATTTTTCCGCGGTCGTTACTCTTAAAGTATTCTAAAGTAGTATCTAGGGCCGTTCTTTGATGAGGAAGAAGATCTCTCTTAGATAATAGTGATTTATCACCGACTATACCTTTTTCAAGTGCACCCCAATCAATTGGTGCTTCTTGTAGATCATATAAATTAATTCGACTAACAGGCGGGTGTTGGTTTTCTAATGCACCAGAAGCGTTATTGCTCCACTTATTGGTAGTCGATATCCAAAGTCTATTTGAAAAACCTACTAAATCTTGCTTATCATCGTGAAACTTTCTGCTAGACGTTGATAAGAATGAGTCTACATGGGGTTTATCAATGTATGTAGTGTCCTGATAGCATTTACACTGAATAGCCCAGTATTCACCGTCGAATGTTTTAGCTACTAGGTCTATGCCCGTATCTTTTGAGCCTAAATCTTTCCTTCCCGGAAAATCATTCCACATCCAAACTTTAGTAAATTTATTTCTGTAAAGGGGCTCAGTAAGTAGGTAAGACTGCATTAGTCTTTCGAACCTATCGCCCTTATCTCGTTCGGACGAGGAAATATCTCTATACTTATGGAGAATTTCATTAAAAGTCATTATGAGTATTTTACCCCTGTTTACGCTTAAACCCAACCCCGTAATAAATAACTAAAGATTTAAGGTTGATCTGGAATAAGTCAACTAAAGCTTATAGTCCTTATGCTATAAAATACTATTGCATTATATGCAAACTTTATGCTACATATATACGCATTAGGAGGTAACTGTGAAAAGACGTACAACTTTCAGGTTCATGTCACTATACGTAGCTAGCGGTTTGCCTCTCGTTCTCAGTAGCCCTGTCTTTGCAGCTACTGCCGATGTCAGTACTGTAGATAACTTTATAAAAAGTCTAATTCAAGTAATCGCTGGAATAGCCGGTCTCGTTGCGACCGGTTTTATCGTTGTAGGGGGCTTTAGCTACATAACAAGCTCGGGTAACCCAGAACACTTAGATAAAGCTAAACGAACAATTCTATACTCTAGCGTAGGTCTAGTTATAACCATTGCTGCATTTGTGCTCAGTACAATAGTTACCACACTAGCAACTAACGCATTCGGCGGATAGCCATGATAGGACACTCCGTCATCTTGCTCACCAAGATGGCCGACGTGTCCGCAGCCGGTACGGCCATGAAGTCTTTCGTGGCTCCAGTAGTTCTGGTTCTTGGTGGCATTGCTGGACTAGTCGCTACATTCTTTCTTATAAACGGCGGCATCGCTTACATGACTAGTTCGGGTAAGCCAGACAAGCTAGATCATGCCAAGAAAGTAATTAGAAACGCTTTAATTGGTCTGGTTCTGGTAATAGGTGCAGGAGTACTTACTGGCATATTAACTCATGCCTATACCAGTAGTGGCGGATCTGGCTTAAATCACTTACCAGCCTTACAAGCTATCCAGCCAGCTAAGACATCCGGCGGTCTCGTTAGTGTGTTACTTGATGCCATAGTTGGACTCTTTAGAAGCATCATTGAATCAGCCGCTACGCCGTTTATTGCTGCGCTCAGTTACTTTACGCACGGCACGCCATTAATGGCAGCAATAGTTGGTCTAGCTACTCTAACTGCGCTACTAAAAACTCAAGGAGTGTTAATGCAACTTAGTTACGTTAGCGTCGGACCCAAAGCTATGCGAAAGCTGGGTGGACAATTTATGACCGGCGTTAGTTACATATCTAAATTAAGACCTGCTAGTGCAACGGAGGCCGAATGAAAACGACAACTGTTCCTGCTCAGGTAACTACGGTTGAGGATAGAATTGCCGGTAGTTTAACGTTGTCGCAGTTACTTCTCCTCATCGCTCCATTATTTATTGGCAGTGCCATCTATTTAATCTTTCCTCCAGCACTTCATCTAACCCCATTGAAATTCATAATTAGCTTCTTAGTCCTGGCCGTAGCTGCACTATCGGCTATTCGTATCAAAGGAAAGCTAGTGCTGTTTTGGGCAGTTGTACTGATCCGCTACGCCATTCGTCCACGCTATCACGTCTTCAATAAAAACGATTTGTATCTGCGAAGAATTATTGAAGACTCCGATCTAGATAAGGAGCCTATAGCCGACCCAGAACCGAGTGAAGCGAAACCTGCTTTGGCTTTAGAGCTGACACCGTTACAGCTAGTAAGAGCAGAAGGTGTATTAGCTGATCCACGTTCAAAACTGCATTTTAGGATTCACAGAAAAGGAGACCTCCGTGTTCACGTTACAGAAGTCAAATAAGAAAGCCTCGTCTAGGCGTCAAATAGATATTAAGGGGGCTAAAGATGGGATACTGATGCTTCCTAGCGAACAGTACAGAGTCGTACTCCAAGTATCGGCTGTTAATTTTGAGCTGAAGAGTGAAGCAGAACAGGATGCTTTAATTGATACCTACCAGAGCTTCTTAAACTCGCTACCGTGTCCACTGCAAATATTGATTCGTATTCGAGAAATGGATATGGACAGATACCTAGATGAATTTAATAGCAGACTGGAGAACGAGAAAGAACCTGTATATCGGGCTCAGATAAAAAACTATAGCGAGTTTGTAAGTGGCCTTATTACCACTAATAAGATCTTAGCTAGGCATTTCTACGTAGTTATACCGTTTTCCGGTAAAGAGCATGATTTTGAAGTAATTAAGGAGCAATTAATGCTATCGAGCGACATTATTGCTAAGGGTCTGGCTCGGCTGGGTATGCAGAGCCGACAACTTACAAGTTTAGAGATTCTTGATCTTTTTTATAGCTTTTATAATCCTGGGCAGGCCAAGAGACAACCCCTAGCTAAACAAACCTTCGAACTATTGAACAGGGCATATATGTAATGGAAAGATTTAAAACAATACCTAACCCAAAGACTAAGCTGGACGATTGGCGAAAGACACGAGCCGAACGCCCCAAAGAACTTGCTCTAAGCTACGGCGAGCAAGATGAAATCGATATTCTCTCCTATGCTGGACTTGAGGAAAGACCAAGTTACTTAATAATTGACGATCAATACGTCCGTTCTTTATTTATATCTGGCTATCCATTTGTAGCTAGTTCAGGTTGGCTAAACAATCTTATTAACTTTAACCATAACGCAGATATTTCCTACCACATGAGTGAGGTGGATGCCCGACAAGCATTGCCTAAACTTCACCGTAAAATAACTGAGCTTGAATCGACTAAACGAGCTATGATGCGCTCAGGTAAGATTATCGGACCTGAAGTCACTGACCCTCTAGATTCTGCCATGACACTCAGGGATAAGATTCAAAGAGGCCAAGAAAAACTATTTCAGGTTTCGATCTATATTACCGTTACGGCTGAATCACTAATTGAACTTGATAAGACAACTAAGTTACTTGAAACAGTACTTTCCGCAAGACTTTTTTATACCAAAATAGCCCGCTACCAACAACTTGATGCACTGCAATCAATCCTACCTAGAGGCGAGGATATACTTGCTCAAAAACGCAACCTAGACAGTAGTTCAGTTGCTCTAACGTTCCCATTTATGTCCTCAGAGTTAGTTCAAGAATCAGGAATACTATACGGAGTTAATAAGTCTAATAACTCACTGGTTATTCTGGATAGATTTTCTCTAAACAACGCTAATAGTATCGTCTTTGCGCAAAGCGGCAGTGGCAAGAGCTACGCCACTAAAGTTGAAATCCTGAGACAACTTATGCAAGGCACTAAAGTTATCGTTATTGACCCAGAGCGTGAATATAAAAGACTTAGCGAATCGGTTAATGGCACATATATAAAACTATCCGCTAAGTCTAAAGAAAAGATTAATCCATTTGACGTAGCTGCTACTAATCGAACTCGTGAAGATCTATCTGAACATACTCAAGATTTAACAGAAGTTGTTTCACTAATGGCTGAGGGTTTAAACCCTAGAGAAAAAGCGGCTGTAGATAAAGCCATTATTAAGATGTATAAGGCCTCTAAGAAAAGCATGCCACTACTTGAAGATCTATACAGGGAGCTACACGATCTTGGGCAATTAAAGCTATGCGAAAGATTAGAGAAATATATTAGTGGCTCACTAGCTGACGTCTTTAACGCTCAAACCAACATTGAGCTTAACAATCGATTAATCATTTTTGATATTAAAGATTTACCCGAGTCACTTCGTCAGATCATGATGATGATTATCTCTAACTTTGTTGCTAATCAAGTTAAGGCCAAGCCAGAAAAAAGATTACTGGTCATAGATGAGGGTTGGTTATTACTTCAACACGAAGAAAGTGCACGTTTCGTAGCAGGACTAGTTAGACGTGCCAGGAAATACTATCTAGGAGTTTCAATTATCTCCCAGCAGGCTAACGATTTTCTTAAAAGTGATTACGGACGGGCTATAGCTTCTCAAAGCTCACTTAGAATTCTTATGCGCCAGGACACGACAACTATTAAACATGTTGTCTCTGAGTTTAACTTAAGCGAATACGAGCAAAACTTTCTCCTAACCTGCGATAAAGGTGAAGCATTAATTATTGCCGATCAAAACCATGTAGCTGTAAAGGTAGTTGCTAGCACTAAAGAACACCCATTAATAACAACTAATCCGGCGGAACTTTATCATCTATGATCCCAACGCTACTAATGAAGGTTGGTATGTCTATGAAAAAAGAGACAGCAGTAGTCCTCTGCGTTATTGCTATGATCTGTCTTCTACCTATGTTTGCCTTTATAGCTCTAGCAGGAGCAAATCCAATTAGTATTGCTCTATCGCCATATAACGGCCCGACTGATGCACAAGATACTTACGCATTTGGCAACTGTACTTGGTGGGTTTTCTATCTTAGGCAACAGATTAACGAGCAAATTCCAACAACGTGGGGAAATGCCGCAACTTGGGCGCATAGAGCCCAGTTAGACGGTTACTTAGTTGATCACACGCCTAGTTACGGAGCTATTATGCAGATATCTACCGTAGATAACGGGCTAGGTCACGTTGCCTTTGTTGAAAGCGTAGATCCTAATACGGGAGCTTGGACGGTATCAGAAATGAACGTTAAGGGCTTCGACGTTGTTGATCAGCAAACCTATCCAGCTTCGGCAGCCCTGGGCTTTGAGTTTATACATCAGAAGGAGGAATTACCATTAGGAGTTCTATAACTAATAATCCCGTAACCGGCCACCTCTTTAGCCATATCATTAACTTTCTAAAGTCAGTTATTCCAGTATTGGCCGTAATCTTAGTAGTATGTTTTATATTATTCCTAGCAGTCAGCATACTACTTAAGATTCGCTTTAGGCGTTACCTAAAAAACCAAATAGTAGTTTATTTGGAACTTACTCCGCCACATTTAGGCAATAAGAAACCAGAAGCTACTGAATCCTTATTTTCAGTTCTTCATAATTTAGGCAACACACAATCATTTATTTCTAGACTGCGTAAACCTGCTACAGTTTTTACCCTAGAGATTGTGGCTTCTAGAAAAGGTGGCATTCGCTACATTGTCCGTTTAGATAAAGACAGTGAAGATATTTTTAGACATAGCTTAGCTACTTACTTGCCTGAGGTTCAAATAAAGACAGTTGAGGATTATTTTTCCGACCAGCTTAACCTAACTTCTGCCCAAATAACGCAGTTCCAGCAAAAACAGCACTTTGCATACCCCCTAAAGAGTCACGACTCGCTAGACGTCCAAGATCCATTGTCTTATCTAACCGGTGCAATGACAAAACTAGAAGACAACGAACTGATGGTCTTTCAAGTGATTTTAACTCCAACTAGACCTCGAGAGATTAATGCGATGACTCAAAAAATACTATCTAACGAGGATTTACTGGCCGATTTACATAATAATCATGTATCTTTCTTCAACTTACTAG
This sequence comes from Saccharimonadales bacterium (SeqCode), assembly GCA_035510465.1. GTDB lineage: Bacteria > Patescibacteriota > Saccharimonadia > Saccharimonadales > DATKHC01 > DATKHC01. Next base: position 20,885 of record DATKHC010000015.1, on the reverse strand, counting down.
TTAAAGGTATGAATAAAATCTCTTTTGCTATTACCGGACTGATGACAGAGGCTTTCCATGGAGGCTCAAAACAAAGCTATATGTATGCTCAGGCCTATGCACACCACCAACAACAAGCCATGATGGGACTTAAACCAGCCAGGCAACTAACTACCTTTGAACAAGAATTAATTGAGTCTATTCATAACAAACTCCGTCAATCTATTTTCCGAGCAGACATTCGAACATTAGTTTTAACTAATAACCAATTTGAAACCAGACAGAGAATTAAAGGCATTGAAGCTGCACTAGCCTCTTTCTCTGTACCCAAATATCAGAGTCTAGTTATTCGTCGTAAAGCTCTACTATCTCGTGGTGATAATCGGGTTTCATCCTTCACGACTCGTATGCCAGAGCTACGTAAGAAACGCTCATCACTATTATCTGTTTCTGAAGTGGCGAACTTATATCACTTCCCGAACGCCCAAACTAACAAAACAGAGAACATGGTTAAATCACTGTCTAAAGCGCTGCCAGCACCACTATCTCTTAAGGACGGCTCTAAACTAGATATATCACTAGGCGAAAACCTTTACCACGGGTCTACTACGACTATTGGCTTGACAGCTAATGAACGTCAAAGGCATCTGTACATTATTGGTGGTACGGGCAACGGTAAAACTACCATGCTTCTTTATGGCATAGTACAAGATATAAAGAGCGGCAAAGGAATCGCCATAGTTGACCCACATGGTGATCTAGCCGAATCAATCCTCAGACATATACCTGAAAATAGACTCGATGATGTTATTTATCTCAATCCTGATGATTTGTCCTATCCTATTGGAATTAATCTACTAGAACTAACGCCTGGTATTTCTGGTGATGATTTACTCCGGGAAAAGGATTTAGTTACTGAGTCGGTGATCTCTGTCATGCGAAAAATGTTCTCGGATGATGATAGCGGAGGACATAGGATTGAATATATCCTACGAAACTCTATTCAAACGGCTCTAACAATAGAGGGTGCTACTCTCTTCACTATCTTTGATCTTCTGAACGATACTAAATATAGACGAGGTATTGTGGCTGGTTTGGAAGATAAAGATCTAAAGAACTTTTGGAATAACGAAATTAATAAAGCTGGAGACTTTCAGAAAGTAAAAATGGCTGCCGGTATTACGGCCAAGATAGGTAGGTTCTTATTTTCAGCCTCAGCTAAACGGATTTTGGAGCAACCCAAATCAACGATAGATTTTGACGAGATATTAAGCTCAGGCAAAATCTTGGTTTGTAACTTCTCTAAAGGCCTCCTCGGAGAAGATACTTCAACCCTGTTTGGCACAACCGTATTGGCTAAGTTGCAAATGGCAGCACTACGTCGAGCACGATTAGAGCAGTTTGATCGTCAACCATTCTATTTATACGTTGATGAGTTTCAAAACTTTGCCACGATGGCATTTGTACAGATGTTATCTGAAGCCAGGAAATATAAACTATTCCTAACAATGGCCGAACAGTCTACTTCACAACAGGATCAACAAAGATTAGTGGATATTATCCTTGCCAATGTCGGTACTGTTATTTGTTTCCGTTCTGGAAGTCCGGCTGACGAGAGGCAGGTATTACCGTTGTTTACCCCATATATAGAACAGGGTGAGATAGCTAATCTACCTGCCTTTCACTTCTATGCTAGGATTGCGGCCTTGAATGCTCAAGAACCTATGTCTGGAACAACAGTTCTACTCAAGTCTGACGGTGATAGATCTATAGCTAGAAGGGCTATAGAGGCCTCAAGGATAAATAATGCTATTAAGTATGAAGAGCCTAAACTAGATGATGAGCCTCTAGTTAAAAAGACGAAGACGGTCGTCAAGAAACAAAAGAAAGAACCGCAAACTAACAATACTGCTGTTGCTGTTGTACCAAGAGCCTAACCTAGAACAGAGATAACTAGTAAGCTAAGGATAGTTGTGCGTGATACAATAAACTCATAATATTCATTCAAAGATAGTTACAAATATTATGCCCAAGACTAAAGCATCAAAGATTTTTAGAGAAGCCAGACGTAATGCTGGCTTAACCCAAGCAGAATTAGCTAAAAAAGCTGGTCTGAGTACTAGTGGCTATACCAAGATCGAGCAAGGCATAAGCAGGCCAGAACCAGAATCGATTAAGAAACTCGTTAAAGCCTTAGACATTCATCAATCAAAGGTTATAGATTTACTAGGTTGAGTTCAGAACCTTGCAGGCGGTCTGCCAAGGACTACATTAATCGCAGGCCTCCCGTATCTTGCTACTGCATATTCGTATAAGTATCTTCTAGTCGCTTCGAGTTCATCAAAGAATTCCTTCGCTTTCTCAGCTCCTATAACATCTGCGAGAGTTCCTGTTCCGGCTAAACTTAAGTCTTCAAGGGAACCGTCATCAACGGGAGCTAAGTCTACCCGTTCACTTTGACTCTCGTGATCTTTCATTACTTAAATAATAACTAATGTCAGCCTATATTAAAAACTCTTATATATGGGAATTGAGGACGAATCCCGTGCTAAATGATTCTACTTATTGATAATAGCTATCATTAAAGCTTCTGGCGATCATTCTACTATATCGAACTAATGGATATACTCCACCTAAGGCCAAAAGTTCTGGGTAAGGGGGTGCAATTCCACTTGCGCCGAGGCCTAAAGCTACACCTTCAAGAGCTAAACTACCGAGAAACATAATTCCACCTACCTTAAAATCAGTTAACTGCTCTTGGCTGGGTTCGTTTTCCATTATTGCTATCATTATTCAACAGCAACCCTTAAAAATCAATGGCTGGGAATCGAGGTTGAGTCCGTACTATTCAACCAATCCAACCAGATAAAGCACTTCTATCGATCAAAATACAATCATTGCTAGTAGCAAGATCTCTCGCTACACGGCTAAAGCTACTGTTGGTTATGACCATAGCTCTATCGCATCTGTACTTCTTTAAACCAGTGACAACTTGTCTGACTGCCTCTGCTTTTACTAAGCCTTTATAGCGTTTTACTTGAATGCCCCAGACTACGCCGTTCTTATAAGCGATAATATCTACCCCATAGTCGTAGCGTTCAGTCATCTTAATAGCCGAAAAACCTCTCTTTTTGAGCAGTTTTACGACGTATCTCTCAAATACAAGGCCATCCATAGTATCTACACCAGAGATATCAAGAATACGTTTTTGACGTCTAATGTTTAGTTTTCTTAGAGCCTTAGTGGTTAAAATTAGCGCTAGAGCAACGATAATCCCCAAAAGAGTAAGTAAAAGCCAGTGTTCAACAGTTGGCATCACTTTTTTATGTGCCCACACAGTCAAACCTATGAAAATTATCAAAATGAGCACGGCTTGATCGCTCAAACGACTACTACGCCGTTTATAATGGCTTCTATATCCTTTTGCCATCCTGCACCTCGTCTTTCTTGACGGTGGTATACTCAGTAATATTGAGCTTATCTCCGTCAATTAGTTGACGTATCTCAAGGATATCGCAATCTACTTCTTCCTCAAAAGTTAGATCAACGAACCATACGCCCAGCCAGCATAAGCGGTTTGAGATCTTAGCGACGATATGCGTCTTTACGATGTCGAACTCTTATGATCAGTACTACTAATTTTTTGTCAAAGATATCATATACCACCCGATAGTCTCCGACCTTCAGTCGCCAACTCTTTACTCCTACCATTGGCCTTACTTTACCTTTTCGAGGATCTAGCGACAGTTTGTTGATAAACTTGGCAATCCGCAAACTTATTTGGGGTGGTAGCTTTTTTAGCTCTTTTTGAGCGCTTCTAGTGAATTCAATTTCGTAGTTGCTCATAAGTGATGCCCAAGTCCTTCAAGACTTCCTCAAATGGTACTGTTGGCTCATCACGTCGCCTTTCAACTTCTTTGATGTCATCTAGATCTTCTAGCATCTCAGCAAAGTACTCATTTATAACGTCTGACACAGAACGATCTTCTGCAACAGCTTTGTGTCTAATAAATTTCTTTACGTAAGGATTTAGATAGATGGTTGTTTTTTCAGTTAAATTACTCATTACTATATATTAGCGCTTTAGCGCTATGACGTCAAGACCTTTCGTCAACTTAAGGTACGGAACTCAAACTCGATTCCCAGCCGCGAATTAGTCAGACAATTTATTTAACGTGTCTTGAGTGCTCCATGCCGCGGAGAACTACTCTATTTGCCGTTGTTACATCTTGAAGTGCCTCAAAGGCAAATTCAACTGCTGATTTTCGATATGATCGGCCGGGAGTATTTTTGCCATAAGTATCGACCTGCTTAACTCTCTCTAATAAATCAGTAGCAGCTTCCTCCATATCTGGTGCTATAGAATAAACTTTAGGCAGCAATGGTATTTTATTGATAGTCCCTCCAAATGCTTTAGGATATTTATTTGAAACGGCTCGGGATAATATAACTCTGGCGTGAGACCTATTAATACCTGTAAATAACAGTTGGTCTTCGCCCAACGTCACTAAATCATCGATAGCCCATGAGCGCCTTGGAGAAACCTCTTTAGCACGACTCAAAACTCCATAGACTGCCTTTGTCTCAGGGCTGAGTTTATCAAACAGTCTAGTGCCCCTATACTCTGGATCTAGTATTTTAAAGCGGTTCGGGCTCTCTACCACATCCACCATTCCGGATCGTACCAATCCCCGTAAACTGACCAGATAACCAGTTTCGTGTCTATTAGATGAGGGATGGTATCCTGGTAACTCAATATTCCATGGTTGGTATCCATTAAGTAAGCCTTCAATAATCTGGAGCTTGTTGACTGGGCTAACCCGATTTTTATAATTACCGGATATGAAGGGAATCAAGGAAAGATCGTGAGCGTCAGTCCACTCCAGCAAGGTGCCAGTGACAGGCAGTGCAGCATCCTCGTTAATAGGATCGTACATACCGTTTTGCTTAGTTGCGAAACCATTAATCTCATATGTAGACGGATACTTTCTGACAGACTCGACAACATTCTCTACCCCGCTACTTTCTGCCACTTCTTTGGCAAGCTCCCACGCAGTTCCACCGCCTAGTTCAACGAGCGCAACATACGAGAAACCTTTGATTTCGTGATTAGCTACAGCTCCCAATGCCCGTGCCGTAAAGGGATGGTAGCCAGTGGGAACAAATATCTTCTCCATCTATAATATAATGTCACCTATTACCAGACAGGTCAATTATATGAAACAGTTTTAGATCCTTTTATTAAACTGGTCCTAGCCTCGTACACTAAGGCCAACCAAAACAATAGTGAGTTAGATGGTGGGGTAACTTGCAATATTAGTCCGAAGCTCGTTAATCATGGCCAGCCATAAGCATTTTGGCCTATGAAAAACTATAGAAAAAACACGTTGATCTATGAGCATAAATCGTGCTATAATTCAAGTATCACCATGACCAGGCAGGCCTAAGGTTTCGACCGACCGCTACTCCTGGTCTTTTTAATTGGTATATATTCTAGCTTCTGTCTCAGCGGGTTAATACTGACAATGTCTTTAGTGAAACTACGGAGTAGTTTTGAGTATCTGTCATTTGGCACCATTAAGTGGAGTAGTTTATCCTCTTCTTTTAGGTATTCAACCAAACAATGGAAATCACCGTCTCCTGTGACAATAACTGCTATATCATATTCCTTTACTACTTTTGCGGCTGCATATAATACAAGCTCTGCGTCAACATTTCCCTTGACGACAATTTTTCCTTTAATTTTATACTCTGTTGTTGGCTTAAATATAAGATGATAGTCCATATTTTGTAGTCTGTCGTATAGCGATTCTTGCCCAGCCATTTGGCCTATGAATAAATAGGCCTTCTCAACTCCATATTTATTTTTAAGGTATAGACGAAATTTGCGAAAATCCAGAGTCCAGCCAGCACTTTTTACACCTAGGTTTAGGTTTTGGCTGTCTATGAATGCATATACTATTGGTCTTTTTGGCATATCTATATTATAACATGCTTAAGGTGTTATGAGTGTAAACTTACAGAGGTACGGGACTCAACCCCAATTCTCAATCACTAACGGTCTGAGCCTACTTCTTTAACCAATCAGAAATCTTTTGTTCGTACTCATTTAGCCCTGCCTCGGTAATGCGTCTCTCATTTATAACTCCGGCGAGACTATGAGAAAAGCCAACTGCGACAAAGTTGTCGGCGTTAAATGTCTTAATAAATGCGTCTGTTGTTTCTCTAGGAACAAGTTCGTCTTTCTCGTGAACTACGACCAACGTCTTACCTTTAAAGCTACTGGCCCTAGACAGTAGTGGATGTTTTAAAATAGCTCCTGCGTCGTGACGGTATTTATCCGCTTCTCCTCTATAGGCATCGGGGTTGTCGATTCTATAAGCCCATAGGTCGTAAAATTCATTGGGTTTATATATTGCGGGTACCCTAAGAACTAGTTTAGGAAACGCTCGGTACTTCGTTAATTGAGTAGCTAAAAAGCCCCCGTAGCTTGTACCCATTACTGAAATTGTCGCTTCAGGATATCGTGACTTCATCCAGTCAAATGCATATATAACTTCCAAGAAGTGTTGGGCTGGTCGTGTATCACGCAGTTCAAACGGGCTGTCACCGTGACCACTGTAGTCAATTACCAAGGCCGAAAAGCTCGTATCTTCACAGACACTATTTACGAGATCTTTCTGTTTCGTTCTAGATGATGAATAACCAGGTAAAACAAGCAGTATGTTCTTATTCTCACTACCTTCATACCAGTCTGCGACAATGGAGTAGCCAGCACACTCAATATTAATTTTGTTAATATTCATAGAGACATTGTAACAAAGCGATCTACTACCAAATATCGACCCGACCCCCAACCAGAACATAAACAATTAAAACACTCTGGTAGTATTATCTGATGGAAGCGCAAACCTATAAAGAGAATAGGTTGCTTTTTACTCCTGAAGTTAAGCGAGCAATAAAGTCCTTCTATACCATTAGTGCATATTGGTCAGTTTTCTTTGCCACGGGTAACTGGTTGTTTTTTTGGCGAATATACCTAACAAACGGAAAGATCGGTGTAGTTGATGCTATATGTTTCTTAGTCGGTATGATTGCCCAAGTTCCTACTGGAGCTATTGCTGACAAGATCGGCCGACGACGGACCATGATAATCGGGACAATTCTAATGGGCATTGGTTACGCTTCAGTTGGTTTTGCGTTTAATGGCGGAATAATTTTAGCTGGATATTTAGTTTATTCAATCGGGTCTTCGTTTTATTCTGGAGCCGATGACGCCTACCTCTTCGCACCTATATACTTAACTCAACAAGAGTTGTTTGGAACTAAATAGAATAACTGGTTATTTACTTTTTTTCTTGGGTAGAGGCTTTGCTTGCACGATCTTCTTCATTGCTTCATCAAAGTTAAGGTCAATTTTAAATGGTGGTAAGCGTTTCTTTTTGGGTTTAGGTTTCTCTGCCATAAACACAGTATAGCTTACGAGGTAGGACATATATACTAAGAAGGAATGAAACCCATTGTCCCCATGGACGGTGACAATATCCTCATGGTTTACCTGGTGTAGTGTGGAATAATTTGTGTTACCTACCTTTTAAAAATAGTGGAGTAGGAGGGTTTGGCAAAATGGATAAACTACTAAATCAACTTAAAACTAAAAACTACTAATACTTAATACTTAAACTTACATAAAACACTTACTTATCTAATTTATATATCTATTACTAATAACTTAACTATATGAAACTACCTAAGATAACTAATAAGCAACAAGACATAATAAAGTTGCTGTATAGATATAGATTCCTTAACCGTATACAGATACAACTACTAATGAACCATAAGGATAAAAGAAGAACCATTAGTTGGCTTAAAGACTTAAGAGATAAAGATTATGTTAACTGGATATACTCGACTGACTTTACTGAGAAATCTAAACCAGCTATCTACTACATTGGTATTAACGGAGTCCGCTACCTAAAGACTGTTAAGTGGGATAATGATGGCACCTTAGCTCCCTTTTACCCATTAGAAGAAGTAAGAAAATGTTACAAGGACAATGAACGCAGTCAAACCTTTATTGAGAGGTCAATTCTAATTGCAGATTGTTGCTTGACACTAGAAGCAATAAACGCCACTGATAGTGGCGTTGGTAATAATGGAACTAAAAGCAATGTAAGCTATACCTATCTTACTGAAGCAGACTACATTGACCCGGATAGCGAATACTATTTCCTGGCTGAACATGAAACCCTAAGACCAAATCTACTCATCATTAAACAAAAAGGCAGAACGACCACTAACTATCTATTAGAAGTCTTTGATAGCACCTTACCTCGTTACCGTCTAAGATATAGGCTTAAAGCCTACTTCACTTATATTGATGACGGGGAATGGGAATATGCAACAGGTGATGACAGCCCACCAACTGTTTTATTAGTTTGCCCTAACCTAGTTGATTTAATCTATGCTAAGCGAAGGACTAAGAAATTAATAACAGGCATATATGATGATGAAGCCCCGGAGAATATTCATATACGATTTACGATGACCGAGAAGCTACAAGAGCATGGTGTCACTGCTGAGATATGGGAGGAAGGACGACAGGCATTAAGTCTTTAATATATGGCCTAGGTTTTCCCCAGGTATCTACAACCTTACCCAAACTTACTATATTCTTATTGACTTGAGCATTATCTGAACGTAAACTGAAGATATTCTTCTAAAACATCAAAAAGGATTATAAAAAATATGAAACTCATGAAGTTAAATGAAAAGGGCATTGCCCATTATTTAGTAGCAGCCGTAACTGTGTTAGCAGTAGCAGCTGTAGGAACTTATGTTCTTACTCAAACTCATGCTGAAACGCCTTCGAGTGTAGAGTCTAGTCAAGCGCCAGCTAATCCCTCAATTCTATATAATAGTGGAACAACAGCTAAAAATGACTATATTTATACTGCTACTTCAACGGGTAGTATAGCTAACACAAAACTTCTAGGACAGTCTGCTATCTGGGGGCCAACTGGTTCAAAGGTCTTCTATGTAAATAACGCCCAATCTGCTGTTTATTCTGCTGGTTCTGGTGGTAATGGTATCCCTAATCTAGTAACAAAGGCATCCGCTAATAAAAACGAGGCTATTGCAGATATAGATTGGTCAAGTAGTGCTAATAAGTTGGCTGTTTCTGAAAATAACGGCTTCGATTCAGGTAAACCATATTCATTGTACATAATGAATAAAGGTGGTGGGGGCGCAAAGAATGTAATAGCCACTACTCAGAACTTTAGTAACATCACAAGTCTAAGCTGGTCACCGAATGGCAATACACTATTGTTTGAGGGTTCGCTTTTATCTAGCGATACCACTTACGGCATTTACAGCATGAATGCTGATGGCTCTGGTCTAACTGAAGTTGCGGTCATGGGTGCGATTGGTGGTGGTAACCCCTGGTCGCCAAATAGTTCACAAATAACCTACTCCGCTCCGTCAAGCAGCAATAGCAACGTGACTGACTTAGTTACCGCCAACGCAAACGGGAGCAACCCAAAGACCATTGCCTCTTGTACTACCAATACCAGTAATATTGATACCTGCTTTGGCCCCTCTTGGTCTCCAAACGGACAAGATATAGCATATTACCTATATTCAGGTCATCAAAACACATATACTATTAACTTTGTTCAAGTTTCTAATGATTCATCTACGAGCGTAAACACAGGTGCGATGGGTCAACCCTTTGTCTGGTCTCCTGACAGCAGTGAAATAGCTGTGGAAGGAGTAAGTGCCACATCGCCCGAACTGGAAGTCATTAACGTATCGAGTCTCGCAAAGACACCAATTACAACCGTATCTAACGCCCCTCCATCTATAACAAATTCGCTTGCCTGGGGCACAAGTGACACAGACTAAAACCTGTTTTATCGGCAATTACTTAGAGACCAACTGCTTATACTTTAGCCTCTTGCCATTAATAAACTGAAACCAAAGTTCAAATCTCTGACTGTCCGTTAAGTCTCTAGTGCTATAGCGGTAACAGTACTCGTCGCAGTAACGTTGAAGGTGTTTAGGGCTAACGCCAATATAGATAGCATCAAGACTAGCTTTGAGATGCATCCATGCGCCCTCAATAGTATTAGTAGTTACACCAGCTTTGGCATATTCTCCCTCAGAGTGGTTAATGGTCTCATGTTGCCATTCTCGTTTCACTCTATGGTAGATTTTTGATTCATCTGTTTGGACTTTTGCTTGTTTTATTAGACTAGCTCTAATAAATGGTAGAGCTACTGTAGCACTAGCTGTTTTAGTAGCCATTGCTTTCATTCTGCCTTTACCTTTGTTCTTTTCAACAATACCAATAACCATGGCCTTATTGTCGTTATGATCTCTGAGCCCTCTATGTTTACCACCTATGTAGGTTTCGTCTATTTCAACTGTTCCCTGCAAGGGAGTTTCAAATGATCCGCTAGTAACGGCATACCGTATGCGGTGTAACATATGCCAAGCCGACTTCTGGGTAATGCCTAGGTGTTTAGAAATCTGAATCGATGATACGCCTTTCTTATGTGAAGTCAGTAAGTAAATAGCTAAAAACCATTTCTGTAGCGGAAGCCGTGATTCCTCAAAGATAGTACCAATGCGAGCGGTGAATTGCTTTTCACAACCCGTGCATTTGAAAATACGGCGAGATCTGCACCGATAAACGTCAACACATCCACAGCGTGGGCAAATAGGGCTGTCTCCCCAACGAGTTTGTTCTAGGTAGTCTATGCAAGCATCTTCAGTAGCAAAGCGTTTATAAAAGTCTAAGAGGTTATCCATATACTTCTAGTATAGCTAACTGAGGTAGTTGTGTCAAGTATATAAGTGCGCTACCTCTTTGACTATCTAAAGACTCATAAACTTGATCATATTTGGGAATACATTGCCCGGCGAAAGCAATTAATTCTGAGAATCGGTGGCACCATAGCTGTTTTCATAGGTGGCTTCCTTTATATCTGGAACGTAAGACTGCCAAGTATCATCCGTGGCGTGTTCTTTTTACTAGCAGTCTTTCCGCTGCTGAGAATGAAGTTTATGGATAGTTCTCAACCAACACACATTAAAGAAGCTTCTGCTAGTTATGTGAGGCACATATGGACTGGTATGAGAGAACTTCTTAACCGAAAGATGCTTCCGACTGTCCTGCTGATCTTCACTATTCAGGGAGTTACGGCTTCGATTTTTATTGGCGGTATCCTACGTCCGCTAATGATTGAGAGAACAGGTCTGCCGATAGCCGACCAATCCAATTACTTAGCTATCGTATCAATTCCAATAATCTTCTTACTATTCAGAAGATTTAAACATAGACTGCTGTCGCCGTATGGTAGGGCTATTTTATGGTCAGTATGCGTTATAGCCGGGTTTGCGCTAAACATCCCGTCACATTCGTTGGTAAGTGGCCTATTGGGTATCACTCTTATCCTATTCGGTAACTATTTTATAACTCCGGCCACAAGCGTTCTCATAAACAAAGCTGCGAGCTCCGAACATAGAGCTACAACTCTTTCGACAGCAAGTTTATTATCGTCAATGCCTTATATTGTTGCCGCGCCGCTAATTGGTCTTGCCGCAGACAAAAATGAGCTAACTTTGGTAGTAGAGATACTGCTTGCGTTAATGATATTAGCGGTTTTGATATCAATTATTGCCCACAAAAGTTATGGTGATCGCGAAGTTACAATATAATGCGATATTTAAGTAAAAGTCCCGATTTGGAGCTATCGCTCCAGCCATTCAAATTAACAGATATTTTTATACATAAGCGGATTAGACCTACATATCCCCACCTCTGTTAAAATTTCCGAATCTCTTAACCCTTTTCCTGGTAATCGGAAGCAAGTGCTGGATTCTTTATGTACAATATTAGTCATATGGTAGGAGAGACACCAAAACCAGAAATATTACACCTAGTTCTTGATGGTCAAACCAGACAGACGGTAGAAGAGTTAGCAAACGCTGAAGGCAAGTATCCGGCAACAGTTATCGAAGACAGCCTAGCTCTAGCTAAATTTATGGTTGAGACATATAGGGCTGGAGAAAGCATATATACAAGCGAGCCAGGCTCCGAGGGCATTATTTTAGGTCCTAAGCTACATCGGGTCAACTTTGGTGGGTTATTAGGTCTACGCTGACGTAATTGAGCCACGGAACGGTGGTATAATCACTCTATGAGCCTAACAACCACAGACCGAGTTGACATTAGAAGTATCTTGAAAGAAGAAATAAAACCTCTTCAGGGCGATCTTAAAGCTCTTACAAATGATATAAAAGAAATTTACCGTATGATATCTTCTTTGGAACATTAAGGAATAACTGACCATAACTTTGAGAAGCTTTCACTTGAACGGAAAATCCTAAAACTTAACGCCGAATTAATTAGTGCTGCTAGACAAGCCGGGATAGAGCTACCGAGATAGTTGGGACCCTGGTTATAAATTCTGAATAGAGGTACGGAACTCAACCTCGATTCCCGGCCATATTTGGTTTGGATTCGTATGTGCCTAAAAGAGGTTACTGCTTGGAAGTCTATAGCCCACAAGTTCAGAAGGAGATGGTTGAGCTGCTGCATAATTTCTCATGCCCTGTACAAATTTATCTGTAAAATCAAGGTCTGCATGATCAATTTCAGCACCCATTGATAATTCCTCTAAAGTTAGAGCCGCTTTACCAAGGAGTAAATCAACATTTTCATCAGTTTCCCTTTCAGGTATACCAAGGACTTTCCTTGCGTCACTACGTAATCTAGTCTCATCAGCATACCCAGTAGCTTCTGGATCGAAAACTCTCGTTGATGTTCTAGGGCTAAACATGCCAGCCGCACTTCTTAAGCCTACGATTGGTGGATTGGAGCCACCGACATTTCTTACCGCTATCGCTACAGACCCATCACCCATTGCAAGACGTAATGCTAAATAACGCGGTACTATTTCTTTCCTAACTTCTTCTCTCATAGGGTTATCTCCAATTTATAGGACGTATTTTAGTTCTTAGTTTATTTAGTAGCAATCATTAGCAACTTAAGTTCTTAAATTAACGGGTACGACTATTTTAGATAATAAGAGTTTTATCAGAACTTTCACTTAACGTTTTTTATTGTTTTACTCAATCCATCAATGTAAGCAGAGCGGCGCATACTGTGAGGCGCGTTTTTTAGCTCATGTAGTTTGGATTTATTAGTTCGTTTGGCGGAGTCTCTCACCCTATGCATTAGTTCTGGAAGTGTCGTCGTTTCTTTCTCTCCGTAAACGAACTCTACGTCAATATTAAGTCCGTTTATTTTGTTAGCTATATCCGTTGCTGAAAGAATTTTAAAATCCTTGATACGACCTTTACCGAATCTCCTAAGTAATTCTTTACCTGAAAAACTAGATAAATCTTCTTTAAAAAATGGGGACAGGGAACCAATAATAACTATGTTGGGGTTAAGCACCGGCGCGGTGACAAAAACAACCATAGCACCAAAAGAGTTACCTAGCACTGTGTTGTGTTCGGTTTTGTTTGCTCGATAGATATCAATAAACTCATCCGAAAATTGAGAAACCGTTTTTCGTCTCCAGTTAATGTCAACCGGGACTACTTTGTATCCTTTACCAGTTAGCATTTTTCTTAACGGTTCATACTCTTTTGAAGCAGCCGTTGCACTAAACTTAAAACCAGTTATTACGAAAATTGTATGCGCCATTAATCCCTCTATCCCAACTTAAACCTTTTCGTAAGCCTGTCTATCCATAGGCTATCGGGTAAAAATTCAATCGCGTGCCTACCACACGCTTTTTTGAAGGCTTTTTTATCACCTTTGGGTAGTTTGGTTATCTCCTCAAACCATTTTTCAGTACCCCCAGGAGTCAATACCTCAATAACCGTTGCCGGAACAGAGCCCGAATTCCACATTGCATGTTGAACATTACGAGGCTTAAGCGCCCATTGTCCTTTGCTGGCAGTTTTCGTTGTCTCACCAATCAACACACCTATTTCTCCAGTTTGAACGTAAACCCAAACATCATTCTTGTGAACATGAGGCGGAACAAGTGCTTTGGGAGGAAGTGTTTCTTCAACTACCGACATAACTCCATTGGTATTTTCCGAGCGTACTTTTATGGTCACTTTAAATGAGCCTGGCAGTTTTTCGCTCTTCGGAATAATAACTTGCTCGGCCATACAAATATCTTAGCAGGTCTGAAGCGCTAAATAACGTCTCAATTACCCCATATAATAATTTTGATTTGATATACTAATACTAATTATGAGCCCTGCCGATAAAGCTAAATTGGTCATAGATAGCAGCGACCATATGACAATCGCAACTGTAGACTCTAGAGGCGAGCCCTGGGTCACGCCGATATTCTACGTCAATGACGCCACATATGACTTATTTTGGGTTTCATATAAAGAATCTGCGCACTCAAAAAACATCGATACCAACCCGAAAGTAGCTATTGTTATTTACGGGCCCGTACCGCCAGAAGACAAGGTTGATGCAGTATATATCGAAGCAGCGGCCAAGAAACTGGAGGATGAGAGCGAAGTCCTACCAGCGATAGAAATAATCGCCGGTAAAATCCAGGAAGATAAATATATGATCAGGTCCCCAGCGGATGTAACGGGCAACGCTGCTTGGAGAATATATAAAGCCACCCCTCAAGCTGTCTCAAAGCGGACGGAAAACGGTGAGATGATAAACGGGCAATTCGTTACTACAAGAGAAGACGTAAGTTTGTTGGGTTAACACCAAATCATAGCGAAATAGTCTCTCCGTCTCATAGGTGTTACAATAGATAAGTAATTAAGGAGGGCGAGATGGCGAAATTTATACTACTTTACAAGGGTCCAGCAACCCCGATGGATCAAATAACAAAAGAAGACGGTGAAAAAATAATGACAGGCTGGAAGGCCTGGATGGATAAAATGGGGGCAGCTCTTGTCGACGTAGGCCAACCAATGGCTAACGGCAAGTCGGTTGTAGATGACGGGTCAGCTGGCACACCAACTGATTTAAACGGTTATAGCATTGTTGAAGCTGGCAGCATAGACGAAGCCACTCAACTAGTTCAAGACCACCCTTTCTTAAGTGATAAAACCGGTAAATTCAGCGTTGAGGTATTTGAGCTGATGCCAATGCCAATGTAGGTGATAAAGGAAACAGTATGCCAGGTTTTTCTATAGGTCTCATCGTCTTAATCCTCATATTGCTATCAGCTAGCATAAGAATCATAAAGCAATATGAAAAAGGTGTGGTATTTAGACTAGGTAAGATACGAGGAAGCATAAAAGAACCTGGTATATGCTTTATTATCCCGATCATAGACAACTTACGAAAAATTGGGATGCGAACGGTTACTCTACCCGTAGATTCACAAAAAGTTATAACCAAAGATAACGTCTCGATTGATGTAGCTGCGGTTGCGTACTATCAAGTATCAGATGCTATTAAATCTGTGGTTGAGATAGAAGATGTCCTATCAGCTATATATCAAATTGCCCAAACTACAGTTAGAAACGTAGTTGGTCAAAATGTACTTGACGATGTACTGAGCCAAACTATTAAGATAAATGAATCCATAAAAGCAATCTTGGATAAAACTACTGAAAAATGGGGCGTCTATGTATCTATGGTGGAACTTAAGGACATTCAACTACCTACAAGCATGCAAAGCGCTATGTCAGCAGCAGCACAAGCAGAACGTGAGAAACGTGCAAAAATAATCGCCGCGGAGGGGGAGGAGCTTAGTGCCGCAGCACTCGCTAAAGCTGCCGACGTTATATCCAAGCACCCAATCGCATTGCAACTACGTAATCTTCAAGTCTTATCAGAGATTTCATCAGATAAGAACAGCACAATTATTTTCCCGGCTCAGTTTATGGACACTGTTGCTAGTGTCAAACAGTTCATGAGCAAAGAAGTTAAGTAAATCTACCCCAGTCTAAACAAAACTAATATTTGAACAAACTTTAATTTTATATTTATGAAAATAGCACTCCTAGCCCCGTTCGAAGAACCAGTCCCTCCGCTTAAATATGGCGGTATAGAGCTGGTTGTCTACAATTTAGCTGAAGAACTACACAGGAAAGGTCACGACGTTACTCTATTCGCCAGTGGAGACTCACATACTTCTGCGAAATTGGAAGAATGTGTACCTAAAGCAATCAGAACATTGAATGTGGCGAAGAATAATAAGACGCGGGTCGCTTTAAATTATCAAGGGCTAGCTAAGGCTATTGAAATAATCAATAAAGAAAAATTCGATATTGTTCACAACCACCTAGGTTGGCCACTACTACTTTTTATGCACACTCTAAATTGCCCAGTAATAACCACCCTCCACGGGACGTTAGCTGATCCAACCGAACGATTAATGTATGACAAATATAGAGACTCAGCTTATGTAAGCATTAGTGATTCTCAACGCAGGCACGGACCAAACTTAAACTACGTCGCAACTGTTCATAACGGTATTGATACTGATGCTTTCAGCTTTAGCAATAAACCAGGTGATTATTTAGCGTTCCTGGGTAGGATTAGTCCAGAAAAAGGACCAGGCTACGCTATAGAAATAGCCAGAAAAACTGGTCAACGTTTAATAATGGCTGCCAAAATTGATCCGGTAGACATATCATATTTTGAAGAGACCGTAGAGCCTTTAATTGACGGGGATTTAGTTAGCTTTCTTGGCGAGGTAGGCCATGAGGCTAAAGTTAAGCTGCTAAAAAACGCCAAAGCCTTATTGTCGCCACTACAGTGGGACGAACCGTTCGGTCTTGCTAACGTTGAGGCCATGGCTTGCGGTACGCCGGTAATAGCCATAAATAGAGGCTCAATGCCAGAGGTAATTTTAAACGGAAAAACCGGATACCTGTGTAGTAACATCGATGAAATGATAGATAGAGTAGCAGATATTGATAAGATTAGCCGCCAGGCTTGCAGAGCGCATGTGGAAGATAGTTTTAGCTCAAAATTAATGGCCGAGCGGTATCTTAAAACCTACGCTAAATTCATAAAATAAATACGGTTGGTGTTTTATTTTTAAATATCGTTTTGTTTTTTTAACATGGGCTGTATAGTATGCAACTATTACAGTTGTAGCTAGTGCTTAAAATCAACAAAATGACAGATCCTTTTTCACCCTACATTCAACAATCCGATAACGGAAGCAATGTTTACGTCGCGGGTTATCCAAACTATACTGCTAATTTTACTCGCGATACCTTGAAGGCGGGCATCATCTCTGGTCGAGCCGATCTATTGGAATCACAGCTTGAGGTAAGCGCCCATTTTCAAGGGGTAGAGGACAATCATCTTACCGGAGAAAGACCTGGAAAGATCCACCACGAAATGCCAGGAGCGCAGTTAGAAGGCAGAGGAGATGGCTATACGACTTATAATGCCTGCGACACAACTGCGCTTTTTCTAATCGGTGCTGAAGGGCTTTCACATCTAGACAGGCCTGCTTTTGAAAAATTTCTATCTGGTAGACGCAGCAGCTTACAGCGAGCGGTTGATCACGTTCTCTCACTTGTCGGAGAGGATAATCTGTACTGGGATAAGACAACCAGTGGAAGTGATGGATATACACTTAGAGTCACTTATTGGAAAGACTCAATCCTGCCGCACGCTAACGGAAAGTTAGAGCCAGCCTACCCTGTAACATTTTCTCAAGCTCATTTTATAGCAGCGCGAGGAGTTTTGAGCGCGAGCAGAGTCCTAGACCTTCCAGGACTAACAGACAAAGCCGACCTAATGCTCCGAGCTGGCATCCGAGAATTTATGCAAACAAACGATTATATTATTTACAAGGATAGGGAAGGGGACTTCGCTCAGGCTTCTTCCGACGAACTACATTCCCTAGCCTATATTCCTGCTAAATACGCTGATTTACTGCCACTTGATGCAATGAGACACAGAGCCGAAATTCTAGCTACTCCATATGGATACATTTGTACACCAGCATCGATAGCCGAGCAGCTGACAGATATGTACCATGCTGACAAGATCTGGCCTTTCGAACAAGCGAATATTCATTACGGTGCAAGTAAAGTCGGCCTTACCAGTGAAGCGAACACTGCAGCTACAATTGCTAAACACATCGGTAAAGGTCAAGAGGTATTCGGCATACGCTACTCAGAAGACGGCAGCTCAAGCCTGATACCCGAGGGGGACGACCGGCAACTATGGTCGGTCGCAGCGGCTGAGTATTTCACTGGAAATTCTTTGCTTTCAAAAGAAGCCTGGCTTTAGTTTCAAGCGAACTCAATCTTGTCATACTTTTTATGCTTAAATAGTGCTTTGACAACACTCTAAATTTGATATTGAATAAGGAGTATAAACAAGGAGGGTTTTATGTTAGGTAAAGTAAAAACACGTCTAATGAAAGCAAAAATTCTATTAATTCTACCAGTTGTGGCATCAGTTCTTGCGCTGAGCGTTTCTTCGGCCTCGGCAGATTTTGGACCGATAAAATGGGACTCAACCCATGTAGCATTTGCCTTACCGGGCTCAGAACCGGCAGGTCCGCCTTCAACACGAGTTATTTGGCAGATGACCCTTTGGCACAATGGCACTATGGAAGGACGAGAAACTGGAACACAAGGACAGCTATTGAATCTTTGGGTTCCTCAAGTAGGTGATTGCAAGTTCCAGATTGACGCACGGAACTTAACAGCCAATCCAAACGTTATAGTCTACTCATGGGCTGGCGTCATACTCGGCTGCGGTGGTAGTTAAGGCTAACTAGTCTTAGTTACTTTTCAATAATCGGATCAACGTAACTGTAGCTATCCAAAGGCTATTGTTGCGAGGTCCGGTTATTTAATTGAGCACTGCAGCGGGTACGCTCACTCCCACTCAATTGGGCCCGGCGGTTTAGATGTAATATCGTAAACTACCCTATTAACACCCTTAACTTCACTTATGATTTTACTCGATAATGTCTCCATTAGCTTGTGCGGTATATGCGCCCAATTAGCTGTCATACCATCAGCAGATTGAACCGCTCGAATAGCAACGACTTGCTCGTATGACCTTTTATCTCCCATAACACCAACTGACTTAATCGGTAACAACACAGCAAAATATTGGTATAGACTCTTCGCGCTTTTTGTCCTCTCAATTACCGACCTGACTATAGCGTCAGCACGCTGCAATAATTCAACCCCTTCTTTATTAACTTCACCAATAATCCGTACAGCCAAGCCCGGGCCAGGGAAAGGCTGACGGCTTACTATTTCGGTTGGTAAACCTAGCTGACTTCCTATTTGCCTCACTTCATCCTTAAATAGCATTTTCAATGGTTCAATTAGTTTTAATTTCATTTTCTTCGGTAGACCGCCTACATTGTGGTGAGACTTAATAGTTACAGACGGGCCGTTTACTGATACCGACTCAATTATATCTGGGTAGAGCGTTCCCTGAACCAAAAAATTAGCATTTTTAATCTTGCTCGCTTCTTCTTCGAATACAGCTATAAATTCTTTCCCGATTACCTTTCGTTTAGTCTCAGGGTCGGATATGTTTTTAAGTTTATCCAGGAACCTCTTCTTAGCGTTAACAGGTTTTATATTCAATCCGAGATTTTTATACATTAGAAGCGTATCTTTATATTCATCCTGCCTTAGCAAGCCATTGTCTACGAATATACAGAATTGTTGGCGTCCTATGGCTCTGTTAACTAGTGTTGCAGCAACAGAAGAATCCACACCTCCTGATAACGCGCATATAACATTACTGGAGCCAACACTTTCACGTATCTGATCAACGTAACCCGTAATAAGCTCTCTTGGCGACCAATTTTTCGAGAAACCACAAATTCTGAGAAAATTGTCTAACATGTCTTTTCCGAATTTGGTTTGACTCACTTCTGGGTGAAACTGAAACCCAAATATCTTGCGTTTATTATCCTCAATAACACAGATAGTACCGTTACTTTTAGCCGTAGTTTTAAAACCATTAGGCAATTTCGTAACATGATCTCCGTGGCTCATCCATATAGTGCTTTTGTTAAATCCCTTTAGCAATCTAGTAGCGCTAGTCACGGTAATCTCTGCTTGACCATATTCTCTTGATAAAGCCGGACTTACTTTGCCACCGAATACGACCGAGAGTAACTGTAAGCCATAGCAAATACCAAGTATAGGGATGTCAAGTTTTAGTATTCTCTCGTCGATTGTAGGGGCATCTTTGTCATAGACCGAGTTGGGACCACCCGACAATATTATGCCGAGTGGATTGTGGTGCTTTACTTCTTCTGCACGAGTAGAGTATGGAACTATCAAACTAAAAACACCCAGTTCACGTGCCTTTCTGGCAATTAACTGAGTGTATTGAGATCCGAAGTCAAGAATAATTAAAGTTTCTCTGTTTGGCGCACCCATTTACTTATTATACTGTCTAACGTGCCTACAGTAGAGGGGGAAGATTGGTAATAGATCCATAGTTATTACCTAGGTTGCCCGTCCCATAGCCACCTAACCATTCAGCTGGGCTATAGTTATAGACTTCAGCTGGGCTGTTGGCAACAGGGCCGTTGGTGTTAACTGCGCCATAAGTTCGCTCAAAGGCTATTTGTTTAGCCATGAGCGAGCCATAGAACTGTAGCTGGGTAGAGGAGCCAGAGTTGCCCATACCACAAGCAGCTCCAGTTGCATAGATACCAGCACCAGTAGTTGAGTCAGTACAGGTATATACAGTGCCTGTAGAGAAGTAGTTACCATATAGTTGGGTGACGGATGGATTTATGTATATGTTGCCAGCTACTACGAAGGTTAGTGAAGGTATGTCAGAGGGTGTAGTCCAATTAGATGCGTAGGTTATGTTAGATGAGATAATTAGGTTGCCTTTGATGTAGATAGTCTTAGTTACTCCATTACCTATA
>DATKHC010000014.1:0-53190 GCA_035510465.1 Saccharimonadales bacterium (SeqCode) | reverse complement strand
ACATAGATCATTCCCTAAACCAGAGACAATACATAACCAGTTAGAAGACTATCTTGCTTACTACAACCATGAAAGATTACACTCTAGCTTACAGTACCGAACACCCGCTGAAATGTTGCAAAGGTCCTGAGCTAATTACGCACCAGTACTTCATAACCACATCGTTGATGAATTCAAAAATACATATGATCTATATATAGCTAAACTCTATCGTTTCGAGTTATCATTAAACCTGATATTAATAAGCTGTAAAACAGATCAAGTTAAGCTATTCTAAAGATCCATGGCATTATCGACTAACCCATACAAAGGCACACGAGACTTCTACCCTGAAGATAAGCGGTTCCAGAACTACCTTTTCTCCGTCATGAGAAAGGTAGTTGAACGCTATGGCTACCAAGAATACGAGACTCCTTTAATTGAACCGCTTGAGATGTATCTCGCAAAAACCAGTAGTGAGATAGTCAATGATCAAACTTATGTATTTGATGACAGAGGTGGACGAAAAGTCGTCATTAGGCCTGAGATGACACCGAGTGTAAGCAGGATCCTAGCTGCGAAAAGACAAGATTTGGCGTACCCACTGCGTTGGTACTGTATAGCTAATGTCTGGCGTTATGAAAGGCCTCAAAAAGGCAGATTAAGAGAGCACTGGCAACTAAATGTTGATCTGTTCGGGGTAGCAGGCATAGAGGGCGACCATGAGATTATTGCGATTGCTGATTCGATTTTGAAGGCATATGGAGCCAAATCATCTAACTACAGTATTAAGGTAAACAGCCGCAAATTAATCAATCACATACTAATCGATTACTTGGAGCTTGAAGCAACCCAAGTTAGCGGTCTAATGAAACTTATCGATCATATGCACAAAATAGAGTATGCAGAGTTTGCTACCGAAGTGGACATGCTAATAAATCCATCGCAGCGAGAGGCCGGAACCGGCAAGAAGTTACTAAATTTGCTCAAAGTTAACTCCATCTACGACCTACCAGCAGATCTTAAGAGCTATGAATCAGTCGCCAACTTACAAAGATTATTCACGATGCTTGAAAAGTCAAAAATAAAGAACTTCGATTTTGATATCACTCTTATGAGAGGCTTTGACTACTACAGTGACATTGTATTTGAGGTTTATGATACGGATCCTTCGAATAACCGTTCAATGTTTGGTGGAGGACGTTACCAAGGATTGGTTGAACTATTTGGGGCGAGACCAGTAGATTCAGTCGGATTTGGAATGGGTGATGTGTCGTTAGCGAACTTTATTGAAGCACACGGGCTTACGCCAAAATTAACCCTCGGGGTTGATCTTTTTGTGGCCCTTGCAGGTGATGTTTACTTAAAAGCCCAGCCACTCTTAAAAGACATTAGGGGTATGGGTATAAATATTGCCGTTGACAGTTCTGGTTCCAAACTAGATAAACAACTGAAATCAGCTAGTAAGCAGAGCTATAAATTCGTCCTTATCATTGGCGAGAAAGAGTTGGACTCGGAGCAATATACACTCAAAAACCTACAAACCGGCGAAGAGGAGAAGCACTCGATTGAGAGGATTGTATCCATCGTTAAAGACAATAGGACTTCTCGAAAAGATGGCCTGCTCAGTTGATATCTGTTAAAGTTTAAAATCTATGAAGATTAAACGTACCCAAAAATCAGAAACTGAAGTTGAACTTTATATAACCGCAGAACCTGAGGAGCTAGCCAAGGTTAAGGAGCATGTTCTGAAAGATTTTGTGGGCTCAGTTAAAGTGTCTGGATTTAGACAGGGTAAGGTCCCGCTAAATATAGTCGAGAAAAACGTTGATCGTGATCAACTAAACAGAGAGTTTTTAGAACACTCTATAAATCAACTCTATTACAACGCCACTCAAGAGGAGAACATCCGACCCGTTGGGCAACCGAAGATAGAAGTTATGAAGGTAGTGCCGTTTGATGTTTTGGAGTTTAAGGTTAATCAGATGGTTATAAGCGATGTTACTATTCCAGACTATAGGAATATGAAAATCTCTAAGCCGACGGTTAAACCTGTAACTGCTGACGACATCACGAAGGTTATATCCCAACTGCAAACGTCGGTAGCCGATAGATCTGAAGTAAAAAGAGCTGCTAAGGTAGGTGATCAGGTCTGGTTTGATTTTTATGGTACAGATAAATCCGGTAAACCGATAAATGGAGGATCAGGCAAGAACTATCCTCTAGTGCTCGGTAGTGACAATTTCATCCCAGGATTTGAAACTAATTTGATAGGCTTAAAGGCCGATGAGGATAAGAAATTCGAGCTCAAATTTCCTAAAGATTACCGAATAGCTGCTCTTGCCAGCAAACAAGTAACTTTCTCTGTCCATATTATTAAGGTTGAGGAGATTGCGAAAGTTAAACTTGACCCAGATTTTGTTGCAAAAGTTAGTCCTTTTAAGACAGTTGATGAGCTTGAAGCAGATATTAAGGCTCGGTTGACCCAAGAAAATCGTGACCAATCTGAGATGGCTTACGAGTCGGAAATATTAAAGCAGATTACAGACAAGTCAAAGCTTTCCATTCCTGACATACTGGTTGATGAAGAGATAGAGCGCAAGTTTAGCGATCTCAAACAAAATCTTCTCTACAGAGGGCAAACTATAGCTGAATTTCTTGAAACCGAAGGTAAAACAGAAGAAGAATTTAGAAAGTCTGAATTAAAACCTCAAGCTGAAGGACAAGTAAAAGCAAGCATTGTTTTATCCGAGATTAGCCAGCGAGAAGGAATCACGGTTTTAAATCAAGAAATTGATGGTCGTATTGATCTTATGAGGAAACAGTATACTGACGAGAAATCACAAGACGAACTATCTAAAGACGAAACCAAAAGGGGCGTTGCAAGTAGAATAATGGCTGAAAAAACCATCCGACATATCATATCTCTAATGTCATCCTAGGTTCTTTTAAGTACTGGATGTCTCTGCTAGATACTGTCAATGTGTCTGGCTAGCGTATGGTGACTATCCCATGACAGTTGAATAATTACAGAAATATGATATATATAAGAAAATGGTATTTCATAATAGACCAGGTGGATATAGTGGAATTGAACCACTGGATGAGCATGTATACACAAGCACACATGCTCGAGAACTATCTCCCCCCGTATTTAACGATGGTTTGTACTACCGCGGTGACGTAGATGTGGATCCTGATGAGTTGAAAACAGTATTACTCGAGAATCCTTTCGCAAGTATCCTAGATTATCAACGTTGGGCTGAAACGGCCTGGAAGGAAGAACAAGGCACTTTTGCTGCAGTCGAACGTTTTGGAGAAAAGTTAAGAGAAGAAGTTGGTGAGTTAGCTACAGCAATGTTTACGCTTGAACGCGAAGGCGTAGATACTCCGGAATCAAGAAACGAAGTGTTGCTTGAATGTGGCGATGTACTCTGGTGTGTTACAACTCTGGCGTGCTGCGTCAACGCGGATATTGATTCAGGCCTAAAAGTCAGGTTATTTAGGTACCTAATGGGCGCACAGTACTTTAAGTCATCCCAGGTCATTAAACCTAGGTGGAGACAACCAGTAGCAGATCTGGCCGTTAAGTTTGAACAAGCATACATAAGAGACGTAGATGAAGTGATTGAAGAAGGCTTTGAACCTTTAAGGTCACCCGTAATGAATGTCTACGATGCTGACGAGGAAGAGGATGATGAAATTGGCCACTTTGGAAACCTGGCGGGTTGGTGTCTCCAACTGATTAACGGGTCTAGAGCACAATTTGGGCGGCTAGAAGACGGTTATACCGAGAATATGACAGGATCTAGTTTCGACGAGCAGAGCCGACAAGCCGGAGAACTAATTGGACAGATTTATTTAGAGATAGCGTTTATCGCCAATAGGTCGCTTGGGCTAGGACTTGAGGAAGTTATACGCGCTAACGTGGAGAAGCTGTTAAAAAGGGTCGCATCGAATACGCTTGATAAAGACGATGGCGATAGGCCTGAAGGGTCAGAATAACACTAGATGTATCTGTAAATTAGCACTCTTGACTAGTGAGTGCTAATAAAGTTATCATATATATTATGAATGGAGAACCAGCTAATATGCTAAACCCAACAAGCCAAATTTTAATCCCTACAGTTATTGAAAGTGATGGTCGAATTGAACGAGCTTATGATATTTACTCTAGGCTACTAAAGGATAGAATTATCTTCTTAGGTTCCCCCATTGACGATCACGTCGCTAACCTGGTTGTAGCCCAACTGTTATTCCTTGATAGTGAAAACTCGAAAAAGGATATCTCCATATACATCAATAGTCCAGGCGGAAGTGTTTATAGTGCCCTAGCGATCTATGACACTATGAATTATGTAAAATCGGATGTACAAACCATATCCGTTGGTATTGCCGCTTCAGCTGCTGCAGTTCTACTTAGTAGTGGCGCAAAGGGCAAGCGTTTTATCTTGCCGCATGGTAAGGTAATGATCCACCAACCTTCCTCTGCTGCAAGGGGTCGGGTTACCGATATGGAAATTGACCTAGAAGAATCCTTAAAGATTAAGAAACAACTCGAAGAGATAATGGCTAAAAACACCGGACAGAAACCAGCTAAGTTGCACGCCGATATGGAAAGAGATTATTACATGAGCGCCAGTGAGGCTAAGGAATACGGTTTGGTTGACGGCGTTATAAAGAATCTAAAAACCCCATAGATAAGAAAAAAAGCGCTTAAGTTTGCAATATCAGAGTTATATGGTATGTTATTGTTATGGAATTTGGAAATTGGGTCTCGTCAGTAGGTACTAACGGCAGACAACGAGATTATTTAATAGGTCCTATTGAGGAACAAGACGTACCAACGCCTCCTGCCCCGATACCTAAACCCGAGATAAAGATTGGGCATTTACGCCTGATCTCTGGCATTACCGAGGAGCCAGAAGCTCCCCACGTCGTAACTGAAGCCGATATTATAGACGGTGATCTGGAAATTATCAGGGAAGCAGAAGCCGATGAGGGTACCAGGAGCAGGCGTATTAGAAGATTAGTGGATGGACTACTTGACTGGCCCGGCGCACTTGCATTGTCAGTAGTCGGAGCGTCTGCAACATACGAGAATGGCCTTGGGCTTGCTCTGACTGCAGCCGCGGCTATAGGGAGCGCTGCCCTACAAGAGGTTGGAAGGCGTCCTTTCATAGGAGCTAGGCACTCATATCACCAAGGTATGGATCCCTGGTCTCCTGCCGCACAAAGCACAGCTCTACTAAGAAAAAAGATATTAGATGAAAGACAGAACAGGAGAGACGATGCTGCCACGGAAAGGGAATTAAGACGCCCACAACACGCAGTAAAGACTGGAAGTGGTCGCCGTGTGGTTGGTTTGGCAGATAGGCCCAGGCGTACCTCTAATGGGGTAAACGGAAATGCTGATCCATATGACTGGAAAAGTAATAAAAAGAAGCCCTTAGCATCGCCCAGAAAAGATTGAGATTTTTTGCTAAAAAGCTTGACAATTAAGGCCAAGTTACTCAAACTAGTATGTAAGAAGTAGAATACGTCGGGCAGTGCTAGTTTTTGCTAAAAGTTACACCAAAAATCCCTTAGTAGTGAGCTTCGCGCACTAAAAAAACAACAGAAAATGTGAATAAGTTTAATAGGGAGTAATTTGCTTATGGCAGGCGTCACCTCCACGCGCGACATTTCAAACAGAACATATTTTAGTAAGACTGATAAACTACTAGATTTACCAAACCTAGTGGATCATCAGAGCAAGTCCTTTAAATGGCTAGTAGAAGAGGGACTCAGTGATTTATTTGCCGAAATTAGTCCAATCGACGACTATACCGGCACTAAGTTGTCACTAAGATTCAAAGATTATCATTTCGAAGATCCGAAAATGACAGAAGGTGAAGCACGGATAAATAATGTCTCATTCGAGGCACCCTTAAAAGCTAAAGTCGAGCTTACTAATAAAGTTACTGGTGAAATTAAAGAGCAAGAGATATACCTTGGTGATTACCCATGGATGACTAGTCGGGGTACTTTCGTTATCAATGGAGCTGAGCGAGTTGTTGTAAGTCAGTTAATTCGTTCATCCGGAGTATTCTTCACTGCCGACAACCAGGGCACAACTAACCTATACGGAGCCAAAGTTATTCCAAACCGTGGAGCTTGGCTTGAATTTGAAACCACCACAGCTGGTGTATTGTATGTCAAAATCGACCGTAAACGTAAAATTCCTGTCACGACTCTACTAAAAGCACTTGGAATGAACGAAAAACAGATTCACGAGGCTTTTGCGCACGTAGATCAGGGAAAATTGAGCTACGTTGACACTACTCTTAAAAAAGACCCAGCTAGAGGAACTAATGACGCCCTAATTGAAATCTATCGTCGTTTGCGACCAGGTGATCTCGCAACAGTCGAAAACGCTCGATCTCTTATCGAGAACATGCTTTATAACTTCCAGCGCTTTGATTTTTCAAGAGTAGGTCGCTATAAGATAAACAAACGACTTGATCTTAAGGTTCCAAATACTATCGAGAACCGAGTCATGCGACTTGAGGACCTAATCGCTATCGTTGCTGAGATCATTCGACTTAATAATACCCAAGATCCTGCTGACGACATTGACTCTTTGGCTAACCGCCGAGTTAAATTAGTAGGCGAGCTTGTCCAGAGGCAGTTTAGAATCGGTCTACTTCGAATGCAAAGGAATACCAAAGACCGCATGAGCATGAACGAGATCGAGACCGTTACGGCTGCTCAATTAATTAATGCTCGACCTGTAGTTGCAGCTGTTCGTGAATTTTTCGCAATATCTCAGCTTTCTCAGTTCATGGAGCAAATTAACCCGCTTTCTGAACTTGCTCACAAACGACGTCTAAGTTCAATGGGCCCAGGAGGCTTGAGTAGGGAGAGAGCCGGATTTGAAGTTCGTGATGCTCACGCCACTCACTATGGCCGTATTTGTACTGTAGAAACCCCTGAGGGTTCAAATATTGGACTAGTATTAAATCTTGCTGGCTATGCCAGAATTAATGACTTTGGTTTTATTGAGACACCATATAGAAAAGTAGTTAACGCAGTTACCGCCAAAGATGCAGTTGGATATGTTGCTGCTGTTAATTTAGAAACTGAAAAAGGTAAGCTGATTGTCGCTGCCGGCAAGAAAATTACTGCAGCTGCTGCGAAACAGCTAGCTAGTGTTAAGAATCAAGTAACCTGGCCCGTTAAGGCTAGAGTGACTGATGAAATCTTGTTTTTGGATGCTGCTGAAGAGGAAAACGCTGTAATCGCCAGTGCTGACAGTGCGCTTGACGAGGAAGGTTATTTTGTTGATGAGCGAGTAAGTGCTAGGAATCGTTTGGTGACTGGTGAGGTTGACTCTAATCAGGTTACTCACCTTGACGCCACTCCTAACCAGACTATTGGTGCTAACGCGACGCTTATTCCATTTATCGAAAAGGACCGAGTAGACCGCGCACTAGTAGGTGCTAACCAACAAAAGCAAGCCGTACCACTTGTTAATCCTGTGTCTCCTACAATTGGGACTGGCTTTGAAAGAACCCTAGCCCTAAACACTTCACAACTTATTGTTGCTGAAGAAAACGGAGTTGTAACTAAAGCTGTGGCCGACGAAGTCATAGTTAAATACAAAAATCACAGCCAAACATACTACCCGCTGCACTTCCAAAGAAGTAACGAAGGCACTTCAATGAACCAGAAGGTTGTAGTCAGCTCCGGCGACAAAGTAGTTGAGGGGCAACCGTTAATCGAAGGAATGAGTATTAGTGGCGGAGAATTGTCCCTAGGTCGTGACGTAATGGTCGCATTTATGCCTTGGAATGGCTATAACTTCGAAGACGCCATAATTATTTCACAGCGTTTAGTCCAGGAAGATGTATTCACCTCTATTAATATTATGGACTTCATGGTTGAGGTTCGTGAAACAAAGCTTGGACCTGAAATTGTTACTAGCGACATCCCTAATGTCTCGGATGAGGTATTAAGACATCTAGATGAGGACGGTATCGTTAGAATTGGTGCTGAGGTTCACCCTGGAGATATACTAGTTGGAAAGATTACGCCAAAAGGCGAACAGGAACTAAGCAGCGAAGAGAGATTACTTCGAGCTATCTTTGGTGAAAAAGCCAAGGAAGTACGTGATACTTCAGAACGCATGAGCAATGGTAAACACGGAAAAGTTGTTGGCGTCAAAATATTCTCAAGAGAAAGAGGTCATGAACTTAAATCCGGTGTGATTATGCAGATCCAAGTTTTTGTTGCCCAGATGCGAAAGATTCAAGTTGGTGATAAGTTAGCTGGCCGACACGGTAACAAGGGTGTTATCGCAAGAGTACTGCCAATTGCTGACATGCCATTTTTGGCAGACGGCACACCTGTTGATATCGTATTTAACCCTATGGGTGTCCCCTCTAGAATGAACATTGGTCAGTTGTTTGAGACTCACCTTGGTATGGCTGCTACGGCTCTCGGGCTTAAAATAGCCACACCACCATTTAACGGAGTCTCCATTGAAAAGATCCGTGAACTTCTTGGTAAGGCAGGTCTTCCAGAAGACGGTAAGCAAGAATTGTATGATGGACGTTCAGGTGAGAAGTTTAAAGAACGAACAGTTGTTGGCGTTATGCATGTACTCAAGTTAGAGCACATGGTAACTGATAAAATCCACGCTCGTTCAACTGGTCCATACACAATGGTTACCCAACAACCACTTGGTGGAAAAGCTCAAAATGGTGGTCAGAGATTTGGCGAGATGGAAGTCTGGGCCCTAGAAGCTTATGGAGCAGCCTATTCACTCCAAGAAATGCTAACTATCAAGTCAGACGATGTTTATGGAAGGTCCAAGGCTTACGAGTCTATTATTAAGGGCACTGAGATCGTTGGTCCAAAAGTTCCAGAGAGTTTCAATGTCTTAGTTAAGGAACTTCAAGGACTGAGTTTGAAGGTGGATCTAATTACATCCAACAAGATAGTTGATGCCGAAGAAGTACTAGCTAGCAGCATAGAAGACGAAGCAAAGCATGCATCTAAAGTAGATGTACCTGACAGCGAAATTTCTGGCATTGACGTTACTGAAGACGTTAGTGTGAATGAATTTTCTGTTGTGGGACTGGATGAACCGCTGCCGGATGATGGCACGGGTGGTGATGCTGCTCAGGTTAGTGACGACAACATCCCACTCGACGATGCTGCAGTGATATCGAATATTGATGAAGATTTAAAGGAGGAACAGGCGTGAGAAATTACAATACCGGAACAAATATTGCCGAATTCGACGCTGTTCGATTAGCGGTAGCAGGCCCTGAGGATATTTTGGAGTGGAGTTATGGTGAGGTAACTAAACCCGAGACTATTAACTATAGAACTCAAAAACCTGAGCGAGATGGTCTTTTCTGTGAGCGAATTTTCGGTCCCGTTAAAGACATCAATCCTCACGATGCCAAATATAAAGGTATTAGAAGCCGTGAAGCGGCTGTCGATAAGAACGGTGAAGTGGTTACCAAGTCTATCGTTAGACGTGAGCGAATGGGCCACATTAATCTAGCTACTCCAGTTGCGCACATTTGGTTCCTGCGTGGAACTCCTTCCGCAATTGGACTGCTTCTTGGAATGACAGTTAAGAATTTAGAGCGAGTAGTTTATTTCGCAGCTTACATAATCACCAAGGTTGATCGTGAAAAGCGTGACCAAATGATTGCTGAGAAAGAAGCTGAGTTTAATGCTGCTAAAGAAGCTATCAAACTGCGTTTTGAATCTGAAGCAAAAGCTGAAAACGCTAACATTAAAGCTCTAGCAGAGATGCAAACTAAAGAAATTGAAGAGCTGACTACTAACTACGCAGCTGTCAAAGATCAGCTAAGTGCGCTCGAAAAACTAAATCTGATTTCTGAAAACGATTACCGGTTCCTTCCTGAGGAAGTATCCTCGCTTATAAAAGTTGGTATGGGTGGAGTCGCAATCAAGGAACTTCTTGATGAAATTAATCTAAGCACTTTAATCGAACAACTATCCAAAGAATCTGAAGAGGCAAAAGGTCAGCGTAAAAAGAAACTAATGAAGCGACTGCGACTTCTTGAATCAATGCAGCGAGCTGGCATTAAGCCAGGTAGTATGTGCTTTACAGTACTTCCAGTGATTCCCCCAGATCTGCGTCCAATGGTTCAGTTAACTGGTGGCCGATTTGCTACCTCCGACCTAAATGATCTATATCGCCGCGTAATCAACCGAAACAACCGACTAAAGAAGTTAATTGAGTTGAAAGCTCCTGAGGTTATTAGACGAAACGAACAGCGAATGCTTCAAGAAGCAGTCGATGCTTTGATTGATAACAATAGTACTCGTTCAGGTCGAGCCGTTGCCGCAACTGGCCAACACCGCAGACTTAAGTCACTATCCGACATGCTAAAGGGTAAACAGGGTCGATTCAGGCAGAACTTGTTAGGAAAAAGAGTAGATTACTCGGGCCGATCAGTTATTGTTTCAGGACCTGAGCTTCGAATTTACCAATGTGGTCTCCCGAAGATGATGGCGCTTGAACTGTTCAAACCATTTGTAATTGGACACTTGATCCATAATGACCAGGCTCACAATATACGCTCAGCCACTCGAATGATCGAACTGGGTGAAAC
Organism: Saccharimonadales bacterium (SeqCode); assembly: GCA_035510465.1. Lineage (GTDB taxonomy): Bacteria > Patescibacteriota > Saccharimonadia > Saccharimonadales > DATKHC01 > DATKHC01. The sequence goes on along the minus strand of DATKHC010000014.1, from coordinate 42,571 downwards.
AGCGGTTTGGGACGCACTTGATGAAGTAATTAAAGGTAAGTATGTCCTTCTTAACCGAGCTCCAAGTCTTCACAGACTAAGTATCCAAGCCTTCCAGCCGGTTCTGATCGAGGGGAAAGCTATTCAACTACATCCATTGGTATGTAAAGGCTTTAACGCAGATTTCGATGGTGACCAAATGGCAGTTCATTTACCTCTTTCTGATGATGCACAAAAAGAAGCCAGAGAAATCATGGCTAGTAACAAGAACTTGCTGAAACCAGCTGACGGTTCGCCAATACTACACATCGAACAAGATATCGTGCTCGGTTGTTATTACTTAACATATGACCGATCGACTGAAGAAATGAATAAAATCCGTCCTTACTCGTCTCTTCATGAAGCCTTAATGGCTTACGACGCCGGAATTATTACTCTGCATAGCAGGATAAGAATAAATTTCCGGGGTTCAAAGCACGAGAGCACACTTGGACGATTCTTGTTCAATGAGATCTTCCCAGATGATTTCCCATTCTTAGATGAATCCATGTCTAAGAAGAAACTCCAAAGCGCTATGGCAACTGCTTACGCTATGTATGGCCAAGCCCAAGCTGCTGAAATCGCTGACAAACTAATGCAACTCGGCTTTAATTACGCAACCGTATCAGGACTATCTATGGGTATGGGTGACTTCAACGATATCGACGGTATGGATGAAGAAATTACCGCTGCTGAAGAAAAGGCTAAAGTTGTTGCTGATCAGTATAACGAAGGGCTTATCAATAATTCCGAACGATATCGACTAACCGTTGAGATCTGGATGGAAGCTGATAACAAAATTCAAGAGTTACTAGTCAACCAATTTACTAAGCAGGATTCATCGATGTCGATAGCAGTGTTGTCAGGTGCTAGAGGCAGTATTGGACAGGTAAAAATGACCGTCGGTACAGTTGGAATTCAGGCCGACACAACTGGTCGAGCCATTGAGCTGCCAATTAGGAGTAACTATAAGCAAGGTTTAACTCCACTGGAATACTTCACAGCTGCCCGTGGAGCTCGAAAAGGATTAATTGACACAGCTCTAAAGACTGCCGACTCAGGTTATTTGACCAGACGACTGGTTGACGTGTCTCAAGATGTGTTCACGATTGACGATCAAGATGATGATCCAGGTTTCCCGGTCTACCGTGGCGATGCCAAAGAAGTCGGTGTTAGCTACGCGTCTCGACTCGAAGGACGTTTCACAGCCGGACCAGTTAATAAACTAATAAAGTCAGGCGAGCTAATAACAAAAGAAGTTGCTGAGAAAATTGATGCCGATAAATCAATTGATGGAGTACGTATCTTAAGTGCACTATCAGCTACTAGTGTCCGTGGAGTTTCCAGGAAGTCCTACGGGATTGACCCAGCAACCGGCGAGCTAGTTGCGTCACATCACCCTGTTGGCGTAATTGCTGCTCAAAGTATCGGTGAACCAGGTACGCAGCTTACCCTAAAGACCTTCCATGCGGGTGGTGTAGCTGGCGAGGATATTACGACTGGTCTACCTCGAGTTGAAGAGTTGTTTGAAGTTAGAGCACCAAAAGGACAAGCAGTGCTTGCCGATATCAGCGGAACCGTCAATGTATGGGAGGAAGCTGATCACTATGTCGTTCAGATTACAGCCCTCGACGATAAAGGCAAATCAACCAAACTTCCTCTTAAAAACCGTAAACCACAACTAGATGGCGGGAGTTTAGTGGCAGTTGGCGACATCCTAGCTTCTGCCAAAGCTAAAGGCACAATAGAGCCGCTACTCGCTCCTGTTTCTGGAATAGTTGAGTTCACTGATAAAGAGGCAGTCATTGTACGCTCAGAACAGAGTGTAGTTAGACATGATATCCCTGGCTATCGTCAGATATTGGTTAAAGACGGTGGGCAGGTCGAAAAAGGACAGATGCTTACCAATGGTTCTATTAACCTTCATGATTTGATGGCATTAAAGGGCATTGAAGCAACTCAGCGCTACATAATGAATGAAATCTTGCGTATCTTTGCCTCACAAGGTCAGAGCATCGCCGATAAACATTTGGAAATCATAATTAGACAGATGTTTAGTCGAGTTCAAATTGAGGAAGCTGGAGATAGTGAGTTCGTTACAGGAGATATTGCCAGTAAATTGTCGGTAGTCGAGGTTAATGATCAACTGGTTCGCGGGAATAAGAAACCGATCAAGTATAGCCAATTACTACTTGGTATTACCAAAGCAAGCCTAACAACCGACTCATTCTTAAGCTCAGCTAGTTTCCAGGACACAACAAGGGTTCTAATTGCTGCTGCAACAAGCGGTAAAGTTGACCATTTGTTTGGCTTAAAAGAGAACGTTATTTTGGGTCGGCTTATACCAGTTGGAACTGGTTATGGCCATTCGCCCTATTCTAAGGAGTCCGACAGCGTTGACGCTGAGGAGTAAATCTGGTTAACTAATCTACTATGCCAACAATTAATCAACTAGTACGCAAGCCGAGGCACCAGGTGACCACAAAGTCTAAGTCACCGGCTATGCTTAAAGTTGTTAACAATATAAAAAACCAATCCTATGAGCGGCCAGCTCCATTTAAAAGAGGAGTATGTATAAAAGTAACCACAAAGACTCCAAAGAAACCTAACTCAGCTCTTCGAAAAGTAGCCCGTGTTCGCCTAACTAATGGTCAAGAAGTATGGGCTTACATCGGTGGTGAAGGTCACAATCTTCAAGAACACGCAGTTGTTTTAGTAAGAGGCGGCCGAGTTAAAGACTTACCAGGTGTCCGTTACCATATCGTCCGGGGTCATCTTGATCTGCTTGGCGTAAGCAAACGAACTCATGGACGTAGTAAATATGGGACCAAGAAAGGGTCATAGTAATGCCGAGGAAGAAGACAAAATCACTAACTCGACCAATCCCAGCTGATAGACTCTATAATTCAGTCGCAGTCCAAAGAGTCATTAACCGTGTTATGCTAGGTGGCAAAAAACAGATGGCAGAGAAGTTAATGTATGCTGGTATGCAACAAGCTGCCGACAAACTAAAAGTTCAAAACCCAATCGAAGTTTTCGATAGAGCCATGAATAATATTCGACCACACACCGAAACCCGTTCAAGACGTGTCGGGGGAGCTAATTATCAGATACCTTTTGAAGTAAAAGGTCAAAGACAAGTTCACCTCACTACTATGTGGTTTGTGGCTGCAGTACGTTCTCGTGGCGGAATTAGCACGGATAAAAGAATTGCCGCAGAGTTAGTCGATGCTTATGGTGGCGCCGGCAGTGCAGTTAAGAAAAAAGAAGATACGCATAGAATGGCAGATGCTAACAGGGCATTTGCTCACTTTGCTAGGTATTAATTGTATGAGTGCATGGTTTGAAGCTTGCGATTCATGTGAGCAGCCAGATATGTGTTTTGCTGTTCTAAATACAGTTATAGGCGAGGAACGCGGTATGAGAGTTTTGGTAGGCGCAGAAGGAGATTCTTTCGACGGTCGACCTCAAGAAGAGTCTTTGAGACAAGCAGGAACACTTGTCACACAATCAGCACAAGAAGCTGAAGCATTGCTCAGGAGGTCAGGTTGTGGTCATGATGGATTATCTATTCAAAAAATGATAGTTGAAGGAATTGCAGGTGGCGGAAACTAGATATCAATTAGATAAGTTGCGGAATATTGGAATTATTGCGCACATTGATGCCGGTAAAACTACTACTACCGAAGGCATCCTGTATCGTACTGGCTTAAAACATAAGATCGGCGCGGTTCATGAGGGTGAAACTACTACCGACTGGATGGAACAGGAACGTGAACGTGGAATTACGATTACCAGTGCGGCTGTTACTTGTTATTGGAAAAATCACAAAGTCAACATAATCGATACCCCTGGACACATTGACTTTACGGTAGAGGTTGAACGCTCACTTCGAGTACTTGACGGTGCTGTAGTTGTTTTTGATGGCAAAATGGGCGTTGAGAGCCAATCCGAGACTGTTTGGCGACAAGCAGATAAATACCGTGTTCCTAGAATCTGTTTCATTAACAAGATAAATCAAACTGGCGGTGATTTCTACAAATCACTTGAATCTATCCATCAGCGTTTGTCAAAACAGGCGTTCCCCATTCATTTGCCGATCGGTTTTGAGCAGTCAGTATCCGGTGTGGTCGATCTGATTAGCCTAAAGTCATACACCTATAAGGATTTTTCAGATCATGAGGTAAGTGAAGGTGAAATCCCAGCTGATATGGCTGACCAGGTTAAGAAGTATCGATCACTTCTAATTGAAAATGCAATAACTGAAGACGAGAAACTACTGGAGAAGTATTTCGAAGTTGGGGAAGAAGGACTTTCAGAAGATGAGGTTCGTTCTGCTGTCCGGGCATCGGTCCTGAGTGGTAAATTCTTTGCTGTAAGTGGCGGGGATGGCAGAGGCGTAATAGTCGAAAAACTACTCGATGCAGTAGTAGATTTTCTACCAAGTCCGATTGATCGTGGGTCAACTTGGGGTACGCAACCTAAAACCGGTGATGAAATAGAGCGAAAACCCGAAGAGACGCAGGCTTTCTCGGCGTTAGCCTTTAAGATTGCCACCGACCCCTTTGTCGGTAAGCTAGCCTTTTTCAGAGTATATTCTGGAAAGGTTAAATCAGGTAGCTATATCTTAAACAGTTCCACTGGTGAAAAAGAACGCATTGGTCGAATAGTTAGGATGCAGGCTAATGACCGAACCGATGTGTCGGAGGTTGGTACAGGTGACATAGCAGCCATTGTTGGCTTAAAAGGTACTACTACAGGGAATACTCTTTGCGACCAATCAAACCCTATTATTTTAGAGAGCATAACGTTCCCAGAACCGCCAGTTTCAATTGCTATTGAGCCCAAGACTAAATCAGACCAGGAAAAACTGGGTCTTGCACTTCAGCGCTTAGGTGAAGAGGACCCTACTTTCAGAATTCGAGTAGATCACGAAACTGGTCAAACGATTATTAGCGGGATGGGTGAATTGCACCTAGAAATTATCGTTGATCGAATGAAACGTGAGTTTAGCGTTGAGGCAAATGTCGGAGAGCCTCAAGTTGCTTACCGTGAAACAATTCGAAAAGACGGGGTTGAGGCGGAAGGCAAGTTTATCCGTCAAACAGGTGGAAGGGGACAATATGGTCATGTTTGGCTTAGGGTCTTTCAAAATGAGCAAGGTAAGGGATTTGAATTCGTTAATAGCATAAAAGGTGGTGTAGTCCCCCATGAATATATAACTCCCGTCAGAAAGGGTATTGAAGAAGCGCTTGCTAACGGAGTGATCGCTGGTTATCCAGTTGTTGATGTTAAAGCCGAGCTATACGACGGAAGTTACCACGACGTAGACTCATCTGAGTTAGCATTTTCAATTGCTGGATCTATGGCTATTCAAGCAGCTGTTAAAAAAGCTAGTCCAGTTCTACTCGAACCAATAATGAAAGTAGTTGTTGTTACTCCAGAATCATTCATGGGTGACGTAATCGGTGATTTAAACAGTAAGCGTGGTCGAATAGAAACTATGGTTGATTTATCTCCGGGAATAAAAGAGATAACAGCCCTTGTACCACTCGGAGAAATGTTTGGTTATACAACTAATCTTAGAAGTATGACTCAAGGTAGAGCCAGCTCTTCTATGGAGCTAGATCGATACTCCGACGTGCCTACGAACGTGGCTGAGTCTATTATCTCAAAAAATGCAAAATAGGCAGTTTAGATCCCGCACATGCTTGCAGGTTATATCTATCAGGGTTAAAATACCCCGATATGAGTTTTTATGAGCGGTCTATTGATAAAGTACCTACTCCTTTTAAATTGGAGGTGGTTCGTGATGGTATGGAGAGTACTCATAACTCAAGGAGACATAGTCGTCGCTTAAATAAGTGGGGGACTATTTTATCAGCAGGGTTATTAATGTTAGGTGCGTCAGTACTTCTGAAAGTCGAGGCTCCAAAACCTAATACGACTGAGGATATAACCGAGTTGGTGCTTGAAAGTCTTGGCGGAATTCTCTCGCTTGTTGGTGCTGGCGGAGTACTGGGAGAAACGTCACTTAGGGACAGAAACCAATTACCTGTAGATGCTTACTTTGACGAGGATCAAAACCCCGAAAGTGTCACATAGTGTTCACGATGAGTTATGAGAATCCTAAAATATAGATAAAAAGAAATCTGAATTTTACTCTGAAACAACTGTTTACAAAACGCTATTTATCAGATAGAATATTGGTTATAACTCTTTTGAGCTATTGTTGCTCATGTTAATTAATTTATAAAAGGAGTCAGACCCAAATGGCAGATTTTAAAAGAGACAAACCGCATGTAAATGTTGGCACCTTGGGACACGTTGACCACGGTAAAACATCACTAACCGCAGCGATAAATACTGTTTTATCAAAGCGACAGCCATCAGATATAAATAAAGCTAGATCATACGAAGAAATAGATAACGCTCCAGAGGAAAAGCAGCGTGGTATTACTATTGCGACTGACCACTCAGAATATGAGACTGCAAAGCGTCACTACGCTCACGTAGACATGCCAGGACACGCTGATTACATTAAGAACATGATTACAGGCGCTGCCCAGGTTGATGGCGCCATATTGGTCGTATCCGCGGCTGATGGACCAATGCCTCAGACTAGAGAGCACGTTCTACTTGCTCGTCAGGTTGGCGTACCTTCAATCCTTGTTTATATGAATAAAATGGACATTGCTGATCCAGAGCTAGTTGAACTGGTTGAAATGGATATCCGAGAACTGCTTAAAAAGAACGACTTCGACGAGAATGCTCCTATCATCAAAGGCTCAGCTACTAAAGCTTTGGCTGGTGATAAAGAGAATGAAGACTCTATTATGGAACTGCTCGACAAAATGGACGAGTATATTCCAGAGCCAAAGCGAGAACTTGATAAGCCTTTCTTAATGCCAATTGAAGACATCTTTTCAATCAAAGGACGAGGAACAGTTGCGACAGGTCGTATCGAACAGGGTGTCGTCAAAGTTAACGAGGAAATAGAGATTGTAGGAATTCGTCCTACTAAAAAGAGTGTTGTTACGGGTGTCGAGATGTTTAAAAAGAACCTTGACCAAGGTCAAGCTGGTGATAACGTTGGAATATTGCTGCGAGGAGTCGAGCGAACTGACATCGAGCGCGGGCAAGTTCTTGCCAAGCCACGTACAGTTACTCCACATACTGAATTTGATAGCGAAGTCTATATCCTTACTAAAGAGGAAGGCGGTCGTCACACACCATTTTTCAAAGGCTACAAACCTCAGTTTTACTTCCGAACCACTGACGTTACAGGTGAAGTAGAGTTACCAGCTGACAAAGAAATGATCATGCCTGGTGATACAACCACTTTCAAAGTTAAACTACTCGCACCAATTGCCATGGAACAAGGACTTAGGTTCGCTATCCGAGAAGGTGGTAGAACTGTTGGTGCCGGTGTTGTAACCAAAATCGTCAAGTAAGATCGAAACAGTCAATGGCAACCACAACTGAGTCAAAAAAACCTGAAGCCGCAAGACAGCGTATTAGAATTAGACTAAAAGCTTATGACCACCGGGTTATTGATCAGTCTGCTAAACAGATCGTAGATACAGCGCTTAGAACAGGGGCGCAAATAGCTGGTCCTATACCACTTCCAACCAATAGAACGGTCTACACAGTTGTTAAAAGTCCTCATGTTTACAAAAAAGGGCGGGAACAATTCGAAATGCGTGTTCATAAGAGACTAATTGATGTATTTGAACCTACTCCAAAGACTATAGACTCTCTTATGAACCTATCTCTGCCTGCTGGCTGCGACGCAGAGATAAAAATGTAGCCTAAGTAATAAAAACAACAATTGACTAGGGGAATAGCAATGTGCTAATCTTTTATAGTATTTGCTTAAAAAATACCTGGTGTAGTTGAGCAGGTCTGGCCAAATAACAGATACCACCACTCGCCGGTTTATTTAATGTACGTCGTAAAGTAGGAAGGCATAAAACTAAGTTGAAAGCTTTAGTTACAAGAAAACTTGGCATGAGCAGTATCATCTCCGACAACGGAGCTGTTGAGGCTGTTACCTATCTTGTTGCTGCCCCGAATACCGTAACCCAAGTAAAAACTATCGAAAAAGATGGTTATTTGTCAGTCCAACTTGGTGCATTTGAAAAGAAGAAGTTATCAAAACCCGAAACTGGACATCTTAAAAACGCTGAAAAACTAGTTAGCGTCTTGCGAGAGTTTAAGATTCCAGAAGGTGAAGACAATATTGAAACTACCGGTCAGCAAGTAAGCGCCGGTAGTTTTGCTGTTGGTGATCTGATTGACGCTGTCGGTACATCAAAAGGAAAGGGTTTCGCCGGAACAATCAAGCGGCACAATTTTCACAGAGGTCGAAAGACTCACGGTGGCCGAAGTTATCGCCGACCTGGTTCTATCGGTTCTATGTATCCACAAAAGGTATTCAAAGGTAAGAAAATGTCAGGTCAGATGGGTGCTGAGCGTGTTACGGTAAAAAACCTCAAAATATCGGTAGTTGACGACGAAAAAGGCCTAATTGGCGTAGCTGGCGCAATCCCCGGTCCTAAACGCTCAATTGTACTAATAAAGGGGGTTAAATAAGATGGCCGTTCCTACCTTCACCAAAGCCGGTGTTAAAGCTCAAACTCCCGCAAAACTAGATAAAGCGGTATTTGGAGTTGAAGAAATCTCCCCAATGCTTATTAAATCTGCTTACGAGGCATATCTAGCCAATGGTAGAGACAATATAGCTAAGACCAAAAAAAGAGGCGAAGTACGTGGAGGTGGTCGCAAACCATGGCGTCAGAAGGGTACTGGACGAGCTAGAGTCGGATCAACTCGTAGTCCAATCTGGAGAGGTGGCGGTATAACTTTCGGACCATCAGGCGAAGAAAACTACAAACACAAATTACCAGTTAAAGCTAAGCGCCAAGCTCTAAGACAAGCACTTTCCGCTGCTGCAAAAGATAATCAGGTTATCGTAATTGAAGAGCTAAGTTTGAAGGCTTACAAAACCAAAGAGATGGCCAAGTTTCTGCAGAAAATCGGAGCAACTAAGCGGTCCCTAGTGGTACTAGACGATGTTAAGGCTGAACTGGCTTCAACCTCCGCTAATTTGCAAAACTCTAAACTTATCCAGGCAAATTACTTGAATGTTTTTGATGTTATGAACGCTGACCATATTGTACTGAGCCGTGAGGCACTAAAAGTAACCTCAGATTGGTTGGGAGACAAGTAATGAGTAAAACTATGACTCTTCAACCAGCAATTTCCGAAAAAGCCTACGGGTTAAGTAAAAGCGGCAACGTCTATGTATTTAAAGTGCCTGCAGGTTCTAATAAGTTGACTGTTAAAAAAGCAGTTGAGGACCAATTTAGCGTATCTGTAAATAAGGTTAACATCAGCCACAGTCCCGGTAAACCTAAGCGAACAGTCAGGAAAGGCGGTAGGAGGGTCGTAAAAGGCTTCCAGAAAGGCTATAAAAAAGCCTACGTTGGCGTCAAACAAGGTGATATTATCCCGATATTTGCCAGTGAAGAGGACGAAAAAGCCAAGGGCAAGACAGCTAAGGCTAAAAGGGAGGCTAAGTAATGGCTATCCGCGCCCTTAAACCAACGACTCCAGCACAGAGAGGTATGACAACCCAAGACTTTGACCAGATAACGGTCAGAAAGCCGCTTAAGTCTCTTTTGGTAGTTAAAACCCGGAAGAGTGGCCGAAATAACCAAGGTCGGATTACTACCAGACACAAAGGTGGTGGTAAAAAGCAGTTTTATCGTTTAGTAGATTTTAAACTAGCACCAGATACCAAAGCCACCATAGAGGCCATTGAATATGACCCAAATCGTAGTGCCAGAATTGCCCGAATTAAAGATCAAGATGGTAAGTACCACTACATCCTTGCTGCTAACGGAGCTCGAGTTGGTAAAACCATTCTAGTAGGTGCTGAAGTAGCTATTTCAAACAGTAATAGATTGCCTCTTAAAGGTATTCCTCTGGGTAGCCAAATACACGCTATTGAGATTCAACCAGGCAAAGGTGCTCAAATGGTTCGCTCAGCTGGAACAAGCGCACAGCTAGTAGCCAAAGAAAACGGCTACGGTCAGGTTAAACTTCCGAGCGGTGAGGTTAGATTGTTCTTATTAGAGTGTTTCGCCTCTGTTGGCACGGTTGGGAATAATCAGCACCAAAATGTCAAAATCGGTAAAGCTGGCCGAAACCGTAATAAAGGTATTAGACCCTCAGTCAGAGGTGTTGTTATGGGCGCTTATGATCACCCGCATGGTGGTGGAGACGGTGGTAAGCATGGTATCGGCGGTGGTAAAAGCCACGGTTCTGCGCCTAGAACTCCGTGGGGTCAGAAGACACTTGGCTACAAGACCAGGAGCCGAAAGAAGAATAACCGTCTGATTATGCGTAAACGTAGTGATTCAAAGAGAAGGTAGGAGATAGAATATGAGTCGTTCACTAAAAAAAGGTCCATTCATAGATCCGAAGTTAGCCAAGAAGATTGGTGCTATGAGTAATGACGATCGAACGATAGTTAAAACGTGGGCCAGAGCTTCGTCTATTCCACCTGAATTTGTTGGAAAAACCATCGCTGTGCACAATGGCAAGGTTCATGTACCAGTGTTTATAACGGAAAATATGGTTGGCCATAAACTAGGTGAATTTTCGCCAACTCGTAAGTTTAAACGTCATGGTGGCAAAACCGTTAAGGAGAAGAACTAATGCCAGCTATAGCTACAGCTAAAGGTGTCCGAATGCCTGACCGTAAGGTTGGGGTTGTGGCTGCCCTGGTTAGAGGCAGAACCGTTCAAGACGCTATCGTAATACTTGAACATACTCCAAAGCGTGCAGCTAAAGTTCTGATTAAAGTCATTAATAGTGCAAAAGCTAATGCTGATTTTAATCATAACTACAAGCCTCAAACTCTTACGATTTCAGAAATAAGTGTTACACCAGGACCTAGCTTAAAGCGCTTTAAACCAGCTGCCCGTGGGCGAGCGCTTCCGTATTTAAAGCGAAGTTCGCACATAAGAGTAGTAGTTGACGGCGAAAAGCGAGAGATTAAGTCAAAAGTTAAGCAAGTGGCAGAGGCCAAGGAAGATAAGAAGGAGTAATCATGGGCCAAAAAGTAAATCCAATTAGTATGAGACTACAGGTCAATAAAGACTGGCGTAGCCGATGGTTTTCTCCCAAAAAGGACTATGCTGCCCAACTTACACAAGACTTGTCTGTTAGAAGACTCATCCAGAAAAAACTGGGCTCACGTGCCTCCATTAATAAAGTAGATATTGAGCGTTCTCCTAACATGGTTGCTATAACTATTGCTACTGCTAAAGCGGGAGTTGTAATTGGTCGAGGTGGTGCTGGAGCAACTGAGCTTAAAAAAGAGATTGAGAAGATTTATGCAACTCCGATTAGATTAAATATCGAAGAAGTTAAGAAACCTGAACTGTACGCCAAATTAGTAGCAGAGAATATTGCTCATCAGTTAGAACGTAGAATTTCGTGGAGACGAGCTATTAAATCATCTTCAGCCGCAACCATGCGTGCCGGAGCAAAGGGTGTTCGAATCGAAATAGCCGGGAGACTTGGTGGTACTGAAATGAGCCGCCGTGAAAAAGAAGTTCAAGGTAGCGTTCCTCTTCATACTATTCGAGCTGATATTGATTATCATTTTACGACTGCCCTATACCCAGGAGCAGGTTTAATTGGTGTTAAGGTCTGGATTTATAAGGGAGAGGGAGCCTAAAGATCATGTTAGTACCTAACCGAACCAAATACAGAAAAGTCAGAAAAGGCCGAATAACCGGCCCAGCAACCTCTGGAAACACTATTGAGTTTGGTCAATATGCATTGCAATCTTTGGAGGGCGTAAGGTTAAGTTCCCGTCAGATTGAAGCAGCTCGTCAAGCAATGACTAGGTACATCAAAAGAGGTGGTAAGGTCTGGATCAGAGTATTTCCTCACACTCCAATTACTAAGAAACCCCAAGACGTCAAAATGGGCGGCGGTAAGGGTAATCCTGAGTATTTTGCTGCCAAAGTCAGACCCGGTACCGTTATGTTTGAAATGCAGGGCGTTTCACAAGAAGTAGCTCGCGAAGCAATGCGATTGGCATCACATAAGTTGCCAGTTAAGACACGATTTTTAATAAAGGAGGAGGTATAACATGAAAATTGCAGACATTCGAAAATACACAACTCAAGAACTAACCCTTGAATCTACGAAACTCCGAGAAGAAATCGTGGAGATTAAGCGTCGTGTTCAAATTGGCGAACAAACCAATGTCCGTATCCTCCGCAACAAGCGAAAAGATTTAGCCCGTATGTTGACCGTACTTGAAGAGAAAATCTCTAAGGAGAAGATGTAATGGCTAGAACACTAGTCGGCTTTGTAGCCTCGGATAAGAACCATAAGACCATCTCTGTTAGAGTTGACTCACATAAAGTTCACCCTATTTATAAGAAGAAATACATTTCTTCTAAAAAGTATCTAGTTCATGACGAGAAAAATGAAGCTGCCCGTGGTGACCGAGTTCAATTCAGTGAGACCAGACCACTATCTGCTAAGAAGCGTTTTAGGTTGGATAAAATCCTAGAAGTAGCTCCAGTTGAGCATGTCGAGGAAGAACAAGTTTTGGAGAAGGCGAAAGAATGATTCAGCAAGAAAGCCGATTAACAGTAGCAGACAACTCAGGTGCCAAACAAATTTTGTGCATTCGAGTACTTGGTGGAAGTAGGCGTCGCTATGCCCGAGTAGGTGACATAATCGTAGCCTCGGTTAAACAGGCAAGCCCAACTGGTAACGTTAAGAAGAAATCAGTTGTTAAAGCCGTAGTAGTTCGGACCAAACAAACTATTAACCGAAAAGATGGCTCAACGATCCGGTTTGATGATAATGCAGCAGTAATAATTGGTGATGACAAACTACCTCGTGCAACCAGAATTTTCGGCCCAGTACCAAGAGAACTTCGTGAACTTGGGTATTCAAAGATAATTAGCTTAGCCCCAGAGGTGTTATAGAGATGGATATATATAAAATCAGATTAAAGAAAGGTGACCTAGTGATAGTTAGGGCCGGTAAAGACAAGGGTAAAACTGGCAAAGTCTTAAATACATACCCTAAAACTAATAAAGTTACCGTCGAGGGCATTAATCTGGCCAAAAGACATACCAAACCCAACCGTGAACATCCCCAGGGTGGAATTGTTGAGCTGACTAGACCTATTTTGGTGTCTAAAGTTGGGATATATGACAAAGAACTTAAGAAAGCTAGTCGAATTAGCTACCGTAGCGTAACTGGTGGCGAGAAGAAGCGCTACTATCAAGCCTCGGGTAAGGAAATAAAATAATGGCTACTAAATCTAAAACATCTGCGCAAATCTCAGATTTTCCAAGACTGAAGCAGCTTTACCAGGAAAAACTGCGAGCTGAGATTAAGTCTGAGCTAGGTCTATCTAATATCAATGAAGTTCCAAAGTTGCAAAAAGTTATCGTAAATATTGGAGTTGGTAGAGCCAAAGACGATAAGAGGTTTATTGATACTGCTACAAACACGCTTAGAAAAGTTACTGGGCAGCAACCGATTCAAACCAAAGCCAAGAAATCGATCGCTACATTTAAGCTACGTGAAGGTAATGTGATTGGACTAAAAGCAACGCTCAGGGGTGATCGAATGTATGAATTCACAGACCGCCTAATTAGTCTTGTGCTACCAAGGCTTAGAGACTTTCATGGCGTCAGTAATCAGGCCTTTGACAAAAGCGGTAATTTCAGTATAGGCTTATCTGATCAATCGGTTTTCCCGGAGTTAAGTTTCGAGGAAACAACCACCTCGCATGGGTTGCAGGCAGTGTTTGTTATTGACAGTGTAAAACCTGAGCATAGTAAGGTTCTACTTGAGAAGCTTGGAATGCCTTTTGAAAAAGTTAAGGAGAATAAATAATGGCTAAGAAATCAGCAGTTGCAAGAGACTTAAAGCGTCAGAAAATGATTACGAAGTATGCCGCTAAGCGTGAGCAATTAAAAACTGAAGGTGATCACGAAGCGTTACATTTGCTTCCTAGAAACTCCAGTCCAACCCGTTGGAAAAACAGATGCAGTGAGACGGGTCGTCCAAGGGCGTATATGCGTCAATTCGGCCTATCCAGAATATCTTTCAGAGAACATGCTAGTAAAGGTGAGATACCGGGAGTTACTAAGTCTAGCTGGTAGCTAAGACTTAAGGAAAAAAGTATATGAGCACAATCACATCAGACCCCATCGCCGACATGCTAACACGGATAAGAAACGCCGTAGCACTTAGAAAATCGGATATAGTCATGCCCCACTCTAAAATTAAAGAGCAGATTGCTAGAGTTTTGAAAGACGAGAGATTAATTGAAAACTTTAGTGTCAGCGGTAGCGGCATAGACAAACTACTTAAAGTTCAGATAAACGAAGCTAGTGCCAACCCCAGAATAACCGAAATCGTTCGAATGTCTAAACCTGGACGCAGACAGTACAGCCGATCCGACCAAATTCCTAAGGTCAAGAACGGTAGAGGCCTAGTCATCATCTCGACAAGTAGTGGACTTATGACCGGTGATAAGGCTCAGAAAAAAGGCATTGGCGGAGAGTTAATCTGTAAGGTTTACTAGGATTTAATAAGATGAGCAGAGTAGGCAAAGAACCAATTGAAGTACCCGCAGGCGTGAGTGTAGTAGTTGATGGGTCAACTGTTAATGTTACGGGTAGTATGGGTAGTCTATCTCAAGCGCTTCTCCCAGGCATCAAGCTTACTCAAGCAGATAATATTATCACTATATCAAGGGACTCTGACGAAGCAGTCTACAGGTCAAATCATGGGCTGATGAGAAGTCTAGTCAATAACATGGTTGAGGGTGTTAGTAGGGGTTTTTCAAAAAAACTTGAAATCAACGGAGTTGGGTACAGAGTTGCCATGGACGGGGCTAACTTGAGGTTCTCACTGGGCTTCTCGCACGACGTCAATTTTTCCGTACCTGAGGGCATTACAGCTAATATTGAGCAAAATACCGTCACTATTAAGGGTATTAGCAAGCAACAGGTTGGCCAAATTGCGGCTGAGATCAGATCTTTAAAGAAACCAGAGCCTTATAAAGGCAAAGGCATTAAATATGTCGGAGAACATATAATCCGTAAGAGCGGTAAATCTGGTAAGGATAAGGCAGCCTAAAATGAATAGATTAGACCAAGTTTATAAGCACAAGACTCTGAGAAAGGCTCGAATCAGAAGCAGGGTTACCGGAACTTCCGAGAGACCCAGAATGACAATTTACATAAGTAACAAGAATGTTTCTGTCCAAATTATTGATGATGTAGGGAAAAAGACTTTGCTATCAGCAAGTAGTCTCAAGACCAAGCCAGGTACTGATAATATGACCCAAATAGCTACAAAGATTGGAACTGAAATAGCAGAAAAAGCAAAGGCAGCTAAAATTAAAAGAATAGTTTTCGATAGATCAGGACGTCTCTATCATGGTAGAGTTAAGGCTTTAGCTGAAGCTGCGAGAGCAGGAGGTTTAGAATTCTAAGATGGTAGACAACAGACGAAGATCAAGAAATCCAGCAGATATGGAAGAAAAGCAGTTTGACGAGAGGGTGGTGCATGTTAACCGTGTTGCTCGTGTTGTTAAAGGCGGCCGTAGATTCCATTTTCAAGCTTTAGTGGCAATTGGCGACCACAAAGGCAAAGTTGGTATAGGTGTATCCAAAGGTTCTGACGTTAGCGCAGCTGTTCAAAAAGCCGTTGAAGTAGCCAAGAAGAATATGATCACAGTTAACCTATATAACGATACGCTGCCTCATGATAGCCACGCTAAAGTAGGCGGCTCGAACATACTTATTAAACCTGCTGGTTCGGGAACTGGTCTAATAGCAGGAGGCGTAGTACGGGTAATCTTGGAAGTTGCTGGTGTTAGAAACGCTCTTTCTAAGTCACTTGGATCTTCAAATAAAATTAACGGGGCATACGCTACAATCGCAGCGCTTTCATCTATTGAGGCATCCAAAAACTGGAATACCAGAAGAGACAAGACCATAACGGTTACGCCGAAAGCTGATAAGCCAGTAGTTGAAGAAGTTGTGGAAGTTAAAGAAGTTAAGAAGTCCAAAGCTGCTGCAAAGACCGCAAAACCAACAAAAGCCGAAGTTACCAAAACCGGAGCCAAAAAATGAAATACAACGAACTAACTCTGACCAAACACCGCAAACCAAACCGTGTAGGTAGGGGTATTTCTGCTAACCAAGGCAAGACCGCAGGTCGAGGTACTAAAGGACAGAAATCAAGAACCGGTAGCAGTAAGAAACCTGGATTTGAAGGTGGACAAAATCCCCTGCTTCAGCGCTTACCTAAACTAAGGGGCTTTAGTTCCAAAAAACCCATAGTAGAAGTCGTTTATACCGGTCAAATTAATGATTTGAAGGACAAATCAGTTAATAATCAGTCACTACATGATGCAGGACTCGTTTCTAGTCCGTATGTTAAAGCCAAACTAATTCTAAACGGCGAGCTAACAAGAGCCGTAAAGGTAGAATTACAAGGTGCTTCAAAATCAGCTAGCGCAATGGTCGTAAAAGCAGGAGGAGAGTTTAGGTCAGTGGAACAAATCCCAAGACCAAAGAATTCTGTTAGCGCAAAGTAACTAGAATAGTCCATTCAAAGAGGGTAAATTTAGGTTAGAAATGAACTGGAAAGTAATTTGGCAATCACTTAAGACCAAGGAGATGCGTAAGCGCATCTTAGCGGTGTTGGGTATGCTACTTGTTTTCCGGGTACTAACTTACGTCCCAATACCACTTGCTAACGCCCACACCCTAAAAGCTTTAATCAACGCTTTACTAACCTCTGAAAATACGCCCCAACTTGTCAGTTTCTTAAATGTTTTGTCCGGAGGGGCGCTAGCGAACTTCTCAATCATGCTTGTTGGATTGGGGCCTTATATTAATGCCTCGATTATTATGCAGCTTCTAACAAGGGCCATTCCTAAACTCGAAGCATTGAATAAAGAAGGTGAATTTGGCCGAAAGAAGATTAATCAATACACTAGAATTCTAACTTTCCCACTAGCTATTATTCAGTCAATCGGCGCTATTTATCTTGTTAAACAGACGGCTGCCCAGCTTGGGAATGTCGGCAATATTACCGCTAACACTTCAATCATACAGTGGATAGTTATGGTAGCAGCTCTAACTGGCGGCTCTATGCTTCTGATGTGGCTTGGTGAGCTTATAACGGAGAGGAGTATCGGTAATGGTATTTCGCTCTTAATTACCGTGGGTATCGTTAGCCGTCTACCTCAGGCAATTTCTACGATTGCCAATGCTCTTGTTAAAAACACTGGCAAATTGATCATTCTTGGGCATAAGACACCCATAGTAAAACAGGCGATTCTCTTTTACGTTCTGGTGGTACTCGTCATCTTAATTATCACGGTTTTCATTGTGAAACTGAACGAAGCGAAAAAGAACCTCACGATCAACTACGCCAAACGTGTGCAAGGAAACCGGACTTATGGTGGGGTTACGACGACTCTACCGATAAAATTGATCGCAGCTGGGGTCATACCGATTATTTTCGCAGTAGCTTTCTTAAGTGTGCCCAGTTTTGTGGGTCAAATACTGTCCGGATCACATAGTGCTCATTTGGCAGACATAGGATCTAAACTGGTTACTTGGTTCCAAAGCCCAAGCGGTGCGACTTTTGCCAAGGGTGGTTGGGTCCCATATATCTATCCCGTAACCTACTTCTCGTTAGTTTTTGTATTTACATTCTTCTACACAGGTATAACCTTTAACGCTAAAGAAATAGCAGAAAACCTACAAAAACAAGGTGGATTCCTAGAAGGAGTTAGAGCAGGTGCTCAAACCGAGAAATTCCTCAGCAAGATCGTTAATCGATTAACTCTGTTTGGGGCGCTATGTCTGGGTATGTTGGCGCTGTTACCGATCATTGGGCAGATATTTATAAATGCCAATATTACTATTGGTGGTACTAGTTTATTAATTCTCGTAACTGTTTCACTTGAGACGCTTCGGGCAATTGAATCTAGGGCTCTGATGGTCACTTACGATCAGTACGAACAACCAGATTTCTTCTATGATGCCGACAATGCGCTACTGGCTTCGACGGGCGCAAGTCGGTTGCGATTTATACCCAGACGACGTAAAATAAAGCAGTAAAACCAAAAAAAATAACAGAGCTTTGACAGATTGAGGTGGTTTTGCTATAATTGGGCTCTGTTATATCTGTATGGCCGTAAACAAGGAAGTAATCGAACTTAATGGAACTATTGTCGAGGCGTTGCCTGGAACACAGTTCAGAGTTGAGCTCGAAAACGGACATCGGATTATAGCTCACGTCGCGGGTAAAATGCGCAAGCATTATATTAAATTAGTTCCCGGCGACAGCGTGACGGTTGAATTGACACCTTACGATCTGACTAAGGGTCGCATAACCTATCGCAAATAAACAAACATTATCCACCAAAATAAACCATTAAGCGAGGAAGAGTGGCTTCTATGAAAGTTCGTGCTAGCGTCAAGAAAATAAGTCCAGATGATAAGATCGTCCGTCGTAAAGGACGGGTTTATATAATCAATAAACTTAAACCTCGCCATAAGCAGAGACAGGGGTAGAAAATTGGCTAGAATTTCCGGTGTAGTAATTCCAGATAAGAAACAAGTGGGTGTGGCACTAACATATATCTACGGAATTGGTCCAAAAATAAGTAGCGATATCTTAAGTTCGGTTAAGGTTGATCCAACCGTACGAGTAAAAGACCTGAGCGATCCTGAGCTGTCAAAGATCCAGGACGCCATAAATGACAACTTTATTGTCGAAGGTGAGCTACAAAGAGTAGTCACAGGCAATATTAAGCGACTAAAAGATATCTCAAGCTACCGAGGACTACGCCATAAGCTAAATTTACCTAGCCGAGGTCAGAGAACCAGAACTAATGCCAGGACTCGTCGTGGTAAGCGTGTAACAGTTGGTGGTACTAACAGAAAGCCTGCAACTAAGACTTAGTCAAGTAAGACCTAACGGAATTTTAAAGATATGGCAAAAGAAGAACTAGATAAAGTATTAGAAACAGCCGAAGAGGTAGATCAAGCTACCCCAGTTGATGACGGGAAGCCAACGCCTAAGCCTAAGAAGAAAAAAAGCAAGCGAACAGTCAGTACTGGTCAAGTTCATATCAAAGCAACTTTCAATAACACCATCGTGACTATCACAGATCCAAATGGCGGCACACTGACCTCAGCTAGTGCCGGTGCTTCAGGATTCCGAGGTTCAAAGAAGGGTACTGCTTATGCAGCCCAAGTAGCCATGGAAAAAGCAGCTTCTCAGGCTAAATCCCAACACGGTTTATCTAAAGTCGAGATTTACGTTAAAGGGCTTGGATTGGGCCGAGAATCAGCCATTCGAACTCTGTCAAACTTAGATTTACAGGTAGATAGCTTAAACGATATTACAGCCATAGCACATGGTGGCGCTAGGCCCAGGAAAGCAAGAAGGGTTTAAGGACTAATACTATGGCACGAGATACAAGTTCAATTGTAAAAATGAGTCGACGTGAAGGCTATGCTCTTCACCCAAGAGCCCATAAAGTTCTGATTAAGCGATCCTCACCTCCAGGCGGTCCAAAATCACGTCCAAGTACGCCTAGCCAATATGCTCAGCAACTGAGAGAAAAACAGAAGGTTAAACGCTTGTATGGACTACTTGAGAAACAATTCGCTAATTTAATGAGTGAAGCACTAAGTAAACCGGGTCCAACTGGTGAACTGTTACTTGAATACCTAGAAAGACGTTTAGATAGCGTTATTTATAGGGCAGGTTTCGCTAAAAGCCGCCGAGCATCCCGTCAGCTATCTAGTCATGGACACTTTAAGGTTAACGACGTAAGAGTTAATGTACCTTCAATTCGTTTGAAACCAGGCGATGTAGTTGAACTTAAGCCAACTAGTAAGGCAAACAGCTACTTCAAAGAGATAGATGAACTAAGCCCAGCTCCAAGTGAAATCCCCAAATGGATATCAGTAGATCGTAAAAAGTTTAAGGTAAGCGTTAGCGGATTACCCAAAAGAGAGGATGCGGAGCCCGATATCAATGAGCAACTAATAGTTGAGTATTACTCACGTTAAGAAAGTTAAGGAGAAACTATGTCAAACATGATTCACACACCAAGCATTGTCAAAGTCGATGACCACAGCGACTTTAGTGCATCGTTTACCGTTGAGCCATTGCACACAGGCTATGGAATGACTCTAGGTAATTCAATTCGGAGGGTACTATTGTCAAGTATCGCAGGAGCAGCCGTAACCTCGTTTAGAATTGATGGTGCTAGCCATGAATTTACTACCGTACCTGGCGTTAAAGAAGATATCGTCGATATCATGCTTAACTTGAAGGATCTACGCTTTAAAGTCTTCGGAGAAGGCCCACAAACCGTTCAAATCAGCAAAAAAGGCAAAGGTAAGGTTACTGGTAAAGATATTAAAGCCAGCTCAGAAGTAGAGGTTGTAAATCCTTCACATGTCATCGCGACTATCGATGACGAGAAGGCTAGTTTTGTCATGGACCTAATCGTAGAAGTTGGTCGTGGTTACCAAGCCATTGAAGAAGGTTCATTATATAAGCCAAGCACTGATATGATTGCAATAGATGCCATCTTTACCCCCGTTAAGAGGGTTAGATATAAAGTAGAGAACACTCGTGTCGGCCAAATTACTGATTTAGACAGACTAATCATTACAATCGAAACCGATGGATCCCTAACTCCTCGCGATGCATTTGAAGAAGCTTCAGCTATCCTTATCAACCAATACAGTGCTCTAGCTGGACAAACAAGAGTTGAGCAAACTCCTCTAACCCAAGGTGATGGTGATGCTGAGAGCTCAGCTGAGACCGATGAGTCATCTACTCTTATGACACCAATTGAGGATCTTAATCTTTCAGCTAGAACGACTAACGCCCTTGTCAATAATGACATTCATACCCTACGTGACCTATTTAGCCTAAGTGATTCAGAACTGAGAGAACTAAAAGGTTTTGGCAACAAGGCTTTGGACGAAGTTAAAGAGAAATTAGCAGAACTGGAACTATAAAATGCATCGTCACGGGTATCAAGGCAGTAAGTTTAACCGTAAAACTGATCAAAGGGGAGCTCTGATAAAGGGCTTAGCCGAAGCCTTGATTGTTAATGAATCAATCGAGACTACGTTTACAAAGGCCAAAGCGGTAGTTCCCTATACCGAGAAATTGGTTACCCGTGCAAAATCAGGCAAACTTGAAGATCGACGTTTAATAATGGCCAGATTACAGACTAAGGGCTCAGCTAATAAACTAGTTGATGAGATAGCCCCCAAACTTACTGGTCGCACAAGTGGCCACTTTAGAATAGAGCGGACATCACTTCGTCGTGGCGACAATGCCCAGATGGCAAAAATTATGTTCGTCGATAATTTGAGTGAAGCTCCAGTGAAATCGGTGGAAACAAAAACCACTGATAAGGAAACTCTGGCTAAGGAAGCTAAGCCGACGACAAAGAAAGCAAGCAAATGAAGACCTATCAAGCCAAACCAACTGAAGTAGAGCGTAAATGGTATGTACTTGATGCTTCCGAGGTCAGTCTAGGTAGACTCGCTTCAAAAGCAGCCAAACTGCTCACCGGTAAAGAAAAACCAATGTTTACCTCTCATATTGACTGCGGAGACTTCGTTATTGTGATTAACAGCGACAAGTTGATTACTACAGGCAATAAAATGACGGATAAAATATATTACAGACATAGTTCTTATCCGGGCGGGCTTCACAGTAAAAGTCTGGCAGAACAAATGGAAATAGACTCTACTCAAATAATAATTCGAGCAATATCTGGTATGCTACCTGTTAATAAGCTAAAACCACTGAGGTTAAAACGGCTTAAAGTATATCCCGGAGCAGAACATCAACACTCTGCCCAGTCCCCTGAGAAAATAAGTGTAGGAAAAGGTTAGATTACTATGACTGCAACAGATTATCACTATGCACTAGGAAGACGAAAAAACTCTACAGCGAGGGTCAGGCTTAAGTCTGGTAAAGGGCAAATTACTATAAATTCTAAAGCTGCCGAAGATTATTTAGGTAGTTCTAAGTACCTTATGAGCAAATTAACTCGTCCATTCTCAGTACTTGAAATAGAGAATAAGATGGATGTTAGCGCTAAAGTCTCAGGTGGTGGAGTAAGTAGTCAAACCGAAGCAATCGGACTTGGTATTTCCAAGGCCCTAGCTGAGTTAAACGAAGACTACAAAGCAACTCTAAGACGAGCTGAACTGTTAGGACGAGACCCTAGGGAAAAAGAACGTAAAAAGTTTGGTCTCAAAGGTGCTCGTAAGAAACGACAATTCGCTAAACGTTAGATATAGCTTACTAACGTCTAAAAATGCAATATAATCATTAATATATATGGCTAAAGACGTTATTTTAACCGGACTTCGTTCAAATGATGAGTTCCAGCTGGGTAATTACCTAGGTGGGATCCTACCTATGGTTAATCTGCAGAAAAAGTATGCAGGTAAGGCCCAAATTAACATGTTTGTGCCCGACCTACACAGTTTTACTACTCCTATAAATCATGACGCTCTTTATAAACAGACCATAACAAATCTTAAATATTTCGTAGCCGGTGGTCTAGATATTAACGGAGAAAACACATACTTTTATAGACAAAGCTACATTCCAGCTCACTCTGAACTAGCTTGGATACTTAGCTGTTTCACTAGCATGGGCGAGCTGAGTAGAATGACGCAGTATAAAGATAAGGCTGAGACCAGCCCGAATGTAGGGCTTTTTAATTATCCTGTCCTTATGGCGGCTGATATTTTGCTTTACGATGCAAAATATATCCCTCTTGGGGATGATCAAAAGCAACATATTGAATACACGAGAGAGATAGCTCAGCGTCTTAACAAGAAATTCGGCGAGATATTCGTTGTACCTGCTAAGTGGGATGAACAAGTCAAGTTTAGTGGTCGAAGCGACAGTGTCAGAATACGAAGCCTAAAGAATCCAGATAAGAAAATGAGTAAAAGTGTTAGCGACCCATCTGGCACTATTAAATTAGGCGATGACCCATTTGAGGCTGCGAAAAAAGTATTATCAGCGACAACCGATTCTTTTAACAAGATTAACTATGACTGGAAAAAACAACCTGGTGTATCGAATTTGCTTCAAATTCTGGCTCTTCTTACTAATCAGTCGATCGATAAACTTACAGCTGACTGGGCAAACAAGAGCTCCTATGTGGAGCTAAAAGGCGCCGTAGCTGAGGCAGTCAAACAAACCCTATCAGATATCCAATCTAAATTTGACCGTGTAAACGAAACTGATCTAATCAAGAAGTTAGAAACTGACGAGATAGAAATTTCGAAAATAGCTAATAAAAAACTACTCAAGATTCAACAGGCTGTTGGACTAAGGCCTTAACGGTTTTAGGAGGCTACTGCAATGCCTGTTTATGAGATAGCTGAAGATGTAAAAAGTCGGTTAGATTTATTTATTGGCTCAAAGCTACCACAGCTAAGTCGTTCTTTTATTCAAAAACTTTGTGAAGATGGCACGGTTTTAGTTAATGGAAAGACCTCTCGACCTGGTTATAGGCTAAAAAAGTCAGACAAGGTAAGTCTTGATTACGATATTTCCGATATGCCGCCGATCCCAGAGATAGATATCCCAATAATCTATGAGGACGATGACACTATCGTAATTGATAAGCCAGCTGGTATTCTTAGTCACCCAGTCAGTAGCTCAAATTCAGAACCAAGTGTAGCTTCGTTTATTAAGCAGCGTGATCTTAAATTAGATGGAGATCGAGCAGGCATAGTACATAGACTTGATAGACCTACTTCCGGCGTGATGATAACCGCGAAAAATACAGAATCACTCAAATGGTTACAAAAACAGTTCTCTAGTCGCATTGTCGCTAAAACCTACCTAGCAGTTGTCTCGGGACATCCCGAGAAGCCTGAAGCTATTATTGAAATGCCAATAGCTAGAAGTCTAAAAAAGGCTCGGTTGTTTGAGACGTCAAACGTAGGCAAGGACGCAGTAACTTACTATAAAGTGATTAAGCAGTCGCCCAATTACTCAATGCTAAGAGTTGAGCCTAAAACAGGTAGGACTCATCAAATTAGAGTCCACCTAGCTAAACTGGGTCACCCAATTGTCGGAGACGATATTTATGGTGGTAAACCAGCCGATCGGCTTTACCTACACGCGAACAGCCTAGAAATAAAGTTACCTCCCAAAGATCAGAAACAATTCGAGGCTAAGACACCCGATTCATTCTATAATTTAATTGCCGATGACAAATAATGACATCCTAATATCTAGTTCAACCCGGAAATCGGTGAATCTGTTCATTAAATCTCCGTCACACGCCCTAATAATACTTGGTCCGGTTGGTAGCGGGAGAACCTCTGTAGCAAAACTAATAGCCAAGGAGCTCATTGGAGCCAACCAGAATCCCTCAGAACAGATTGGCAACATCAAGTCCATAGGTGATAGCAAAAATTCAGTTGGAATTGATGAGATCAGAGAACTCAAGACGTTTTTTAGACTCAAAAGTACAGGTGCAGCTAAAATTAATAGAGTTGCCACCATTCATGCTGATAATATCTCAGACGAGGCTCAAAACTCACTACTTAAACTTCTAGAAGAACCACCACTAAACAGTCTGATAATACTAACTGCCAGCTCAGAGAATTCGCTTAGACCAACCATCCTATCTAGGTCCCAAAAACTATTTATCTCCAGACCTAGCCAGGAGTTAGCAGTAGAGCATTTCTCTAAACTTGGTAAATCAAAAGACGACATAGTAAAGACGTACCTTCTCAGTAATGGGAATATGGGTTTAATGTCTAGCATTCTCTCTAGTGATAGCGAATCAGAGCTAGTAGGTTACGTTGAAGATGCTAAGAAAATCCTAAAAAGCACACGACTGAGTAAACTCGCGATGATAGATGAGATGGTAAAAGATAAAGAACATTTGAGTGATCGACTCTACGCTCTGAAACGTGTAACTCATGCCGCCATGAAGCAATCTATACAAGGATCTTCGAGTAAGTCTGCTAAAGCCTGGTATCACCGTTTAAATGCCTTAAATGACGCTGAAATAATGTTAAATACTAACGTTAACATCAAACTAACGCTTACTAATTTATTCTTAAATTTGTAGTATACTAATCGGCAGTATATGTTGGAATTGATATTGATCCTTGTCTTTGCGGTACTTGTTGTCTGGAGTTTGTTAGCTAACTTAAAGAATAGAGATATAAAGGTTTTACCACGTCGCATAAGCGACAGGTTGGGTCAGTTGTGGGACATCGCGCATGAGGGAATGCGTGAGAATAGATTGTTAAGGGCCGAGAAAGCGCTACTTACTATACTCAAGATAGATGCTAAGAATGCACCTGCTTATAACCGTCTAGGTATCCTATACGCTAAGCAGAAAGAGTATAAGGACGCCATCGACTGCTTTGAGATAGCTTCTTCTATCGAACCAACGGCCTCTAGTTTACATAACTTGGGCCTTATTTATTTTGAGACCGAGAATTATGAAAAAGCTGCTATTGCATTTGAGCAAGCCTTGAAACTTGAGGATAATCTAGCGGCTAGACATATTGCATATGCAAAGGTACAAGAAAAGCTGGGCAACCACAAACTGATGATTGATGAGCTAGAAAAGTCAGTTGAGTTAGAGCCGAATAAGGAAAGTTTTTCGCTTCTTAGAAAAGCATACGAAGATCTTGGTATGGTTGCGGAAGCTGATCAGATCCAAGATAAGCTCAAGAGGATGATAACAGTATCCTCGAGACCAAAGCGGATTCTTAGGCCACGCCGAGTTGTAATTTAGCTCTCTCATCTGTTAAACTTCGTCTGATTGTATTAAAATGCCACCTTAGCTCAGCTGGTAGAGCGCCACTTTTGTAAAGTGGATGTCGTCGGTTCGAATCCGTCAGGTGGCTCCATGTAAGTATGCAGGGATAGCGAAGTGGTCAAACGCATCTGACTGTAAATCAGACGACTTTATGTCTTCGGGGGTTCGACTCCCTCTCCCTGCACCAATATTTGACACACTGACGAATGATGATGTAGTATGTTCTTATAATGGCCGAAACACCTGACAACATACGATACATGAAAGACTACAGGGAACAAGTCCAAGTGACAGAGGATGGTAGCGACGGACCCTCTGGTCTTCATTTTACAATTCCCGATGGTGAACTGACTGACGCAATTCTCCAGGAAGCTGAAAGGTCTGGTGTAGACCCAGCGACTCTTCTCTCATCTTCTTTAGGTTTTACGTTAGGGCACTTCGCTTTGATTAGAGATGGATTTGAAGGAGCAATATATAGACGCCCGCTATTTAAAATTGGCAGACTCGCAACACTTCTGGATCTAAGTGATTTAGAGCAAGTCAAATTTACTCCTCCACTTCATGACCCAAATCAACCTGATTAGAGCATGAGGTACGCTAGAACCGTATTCCGAATAAAGACTAAAATAAAAGAATGTTATCACCGTCTCGGTCTCACATCTTAAATAGACTTATGAAAGAGTTAAGGCTGTCACAATTTCCAATTTGTAGGAGATGGGTTATGGGGAAATAACTGTTACTGAGGGTGGTGCATCCGTGCCGTCATTGAAAGCCGGGGCATATGGCGCATAACGAGAGGAGCCAATTGCCCCGCCTCCAGGCGTAGATGAGGTGTTATTATTAACCACTTCCAAATCTTCAATTAGTTGGATAATTTGCGAGTTTGATGTACCTAGGCTCAACAGGTATGAGTTGGCATTGTAGTTTGTAATAAATGATTCATGCATCAAACTACCGTTAGCGGTATTATCTACGATATAAGCACCGTAGTCTTGTGTCGCCGTAGCTAATTTTTGGACTATGGCATTAGAAAAGGAGGAGGGGTTGATGCTTGGCGGCAAGGCCAGTAACGATCCCATATGAACATTTGTATTGGTTCCGCCGTAGTAATTAGCGGTGCCAGAGACGTTGTATTGATAATCAGCGGAGGTGGCTGGCCAGGTGTATCCACTCCCCTTGTCGGAACAGCTTTCATTACAATCTATGGCTATTTTAAGTGCATGTTGGATTGGGCTCGATGAGGAGAAGTCAGCGTTTGTTAAAGTCCCTCCTAGCCCAGATAAGCCAGAACCACCGTGGCAACCTGCCGTTCCGGCGCTTTCCAAAGTAACTGGCGGCTGGGTAGAATCGGCTTGGCCGCCAAAACCTGGATTACCTCCAGCTGTTAGCTGCAAGGTTTGACCCTGATAAACGGTCATATTATCTGTACCGAGAAATGCCGCACAGTCGTCCCAGACTCCACCTGCAGTCATACTAGGATCGGAATAGACCTGCGCCGGACCGGTAGTGCCGTTAGCCAGTTGAGCATTAGTTAGAGTCTTAACCGGAAAAGTCGGGTTAACAGAGTCATAGTCATCGGCACCGGAAGTCGATTCTTGATCTATCCCATTGGCAATTATGCCGGCTGATACGTACTGGGCGCCAGAGCTAATGGGTATATTCCAAATTGAGTCCCAGGTGAACGGCCAGTCATACGGAACTCGACCACTAGTAGTAGAATTGCTACCAAATTGTACAGCTTCACCATTGCTTGCAGTGGGATCCTTGTAGATTACTGCCGGACTTACAACGGTGCCACTCTCTGCCTCAAAAGACACATATGGTCCTTCTGCATGAGCACCAAATAATAATCTGGCTCCTATTAAAGCTGCTAGTAGACAAACAACAATTCCAGTGGAAAATCGAAGGCTTGATAGCTTTTTACTCGGTTTAAACTTTTTTATCTTGTCTCTAATTTGCATTATTGTCTCTAAATACTAGTCTATTGCTTAGTATTAGCGTGCTTATGGCTATTCTATACTAAACATAATAGAAATTCTACAAGGTTAATCATATTGTTCGCCTTGCTTGCCTCAAACTTCTTCCTTACAAGAGAGTTTTAAGTATAATTCTCAAGAAGTATACTATTATGAATGATCATAAGTCTTTCTTAGTATGCAGTTGTAGCTCAGTGGTAGAGCACCTCCATGGTAAGGAGGGGGTCACGAGTTCAATCCTCGTCAACGACTCCATTTTATTTACAGATAAGCTCATATCTGTTAACCTTTAACAATTAAAGACGTAGGTTGTTATGGCTAAAAAAGGTGATAAGAGAAAATTAGTAGGTTTGGTGTCCAAGGAAAGTGGACATCGAGTTTACTATACCTAGAAGATATGCCACAAGATACTACTACATCTACTAGCGTTAAGCGTCCCACTGTCCACGCTCTCCGTCTGCAACGTGTCTAAACTACTGTCATCAAAAAAATTATTAGCTTCTTGAACATCAAGGTTTTATGTTCGTATCTCAACGAGGCAGTCATGCTAAATATCGTAAGGATTCAAAAACTGTTATAGTGCCAACTCCAAGAAAAGAAATACCACTGGGCACATTTCGACCTATCATTCGACAGTCAGGACTTGACGCTGAAATCTTTACGGGTTCGGGAAAGAAGACTAAGAAAATCTTGAAGCCTGCTCTAGCGCTTCCAGTTTGCTTGCCATATGTATTAAACTTGGGAATATTGGATTTACAACGCGGGACACGCAACGCGGAAGATTCTAGTTCGAATTGCAATTAGACTTAGTGAAGACTTCTCGTGGAGTTCGGTAGCCTAGTCGTTTCCTGGGTCTAGTATTAAGTAGTGTAACTGCTTGGTCAAGCTGACCTTGGGTAACATGAGCTAAGGCTGTTCTCTTTGGGAAGTACTGTCTAAGTAAGCCATTGGTGTTCTCGTTAGTACCTCTCTTCCATGAATGGTAGGGGTGAGCAAAGTAGATCGGCATAGCTGTAGATTTGTTCTACAGCGAGCTATCTCTCTACTAACAGTACTAGGATGGACACCTATGAGGTGAGCAATATCTTGTTGTGAGTAACCAGCACTCTTTAGGATACCTAGCTCACTACGTTGATCACGAGTAAGATGACTATGGGACATTTCACTTCTCCTTTACTAGTTGCTTAGTAACTCCTAGTGTACGGAACTTAGTGAGATGTCCTCTTTTAATTGCGTTTCGGGCTAGAATTCAGGAGCACCAACTTGACTAGCGGTTACGGATATGCTACAGTATAGATAATATGGAGCAAGCGAGACAACGAGTTCTATCGTTTGAACAAGCAGCAAGAACTTTTGCTATGCAGCTACAGATTTTTCCAGAACTGTTAGATGAAGTAACAGCCTTATCTAGTGGAAAAATAGGCGTACTCAATGCGGTTATGGAAACTGTCACAGATGAGATTAGCTACAGCCCTATGGAAGAGACAACACCTCAGCGTATTCGTTCTATAGTTGGCGCTCCAAGTGAGACAGAACAACTGGATGAATGGCGGGGCAATTCTGGAACCAATACAAATTCAACCGTGCTCAACCCGAAATCTAAAAAGCTATTTTTTAAGAAGCTATAATTGTATGCTCATTAATCAGTAGCGTTCTAACCTCGTTTATCACGCTGCACAGATATTTGTAATATGTCAAAACTTGTTGCAAGACATGGTCTATCAGAGGCCAATAATTACGAAAACTATGGTACGCCAGCATTTGGCAATACTGAAGCTCCTTTAATGCCAAAAGGAAGAGAACAGTCCTCAGAACTAGGAGGATTATTGGCTGTGCGGTTTGGTATAGATGTAGCTACAGAGCCAGTGGCCGTTACTATGATGCGGCGCACACAAGAAACAGCAATTATTGCAGGGTTTCGGAGACTATCTATATATCCAGAGCTTAACGAGGAAAAGGGTGGGTTGAGTGATGAGCAAGTTCGGGAGGCATTGGCTGCAAGGCGTCCTCCAGAAGCAACTATAAATGCAGCTAAATCAATAATTGAAAAACCACCTATTGAAAAAATTTGGATTACACACGCTTTTCTTATAGCCGCCATTTGCCAAGAACTTGGTGTTTATACGGACGAAAGTGAAAGGTTTACCCCAAGGTTTTGTGAAGTTAGAGAACTCCCACTATAGTAGTTTGTAGTAGCACTCTAACCTCGTTCATCACGCTGCACCAGAACTTTTGATTTTTATACAGGCTAATAGCATGAAAGACGTGGTTAACTTAAGTGAGTTAAGTAATAAACCAGAACAGGAGAAATTATGTGGGACAAAGATAATATGAAAGAAATGGATGAAGAGAAAAAAGCAAAGTGGACAAAGAAGTTAGTTGAGCTTGGTATTCCAGAGGAAAAAATTGACGAGACATTAATTTGGTCAGTTAAAAAAGTCTCATTCAAGCTAAGCAAGCTGCGTCTAGTTCTCGACGAGAAGGGTGTTGATGAGTCAAAGGCTAAAGAGATCGTTGAGAAGTTGGTAGCAAAGGCTCTTGGAAAAGATTTGGCTAAAATCAAGGAGTGGCAGGAAAAACACAAAGAAGATCATTCCCGGTAAGTCAAGAAGACACATTTGATTGTCTGCTTGCGTAACAATAATATAACTTTGACTCAAGAACAATCGGCCACCGTTAGTAATGCCGTGTTAGGCCCGGTAGATGCTTTCGTAGACAGCGATGAAGCAGCAAGCAGCTTGATAAGCATTTCCGTAAACTTTGGAACCATGTAATAAGCAAACTGACAGTTTTGAAGTAATTACTCGTTGCGTAGGCCATCTGCTTATAACGGTAGATTAGGTATTGAAGTGTTTCAGGCACTGAATTAGTGAGGAGCCGGGATATAATGATATATTCAAGACAGTGTTGTTTAACTAAGCAAATTGCATTATGGCTAAAACGCCCGGAGTAGGATTAGGTGTAATTATAAAAAACGAGCAGGGCGAAGTTCTTATTGGTAAAAGAAAGAGTAGCCACGCTCCATTCTATTCAATTCCGGCGGAAGTTTAAAATTTGGCGAAACGTTTGAAGATGGCGCTGTTCGCGAAGTTGAGGAAGAGCACGGTATAACTATCGTTAAACCAAGAGTAATCGCTGTTACTAATAATCTGGAAACGTTTAGAACCGAAGGAGTGCATTTTATATCGATTATTTTATTAGCAGAAGTGTTCGACGGAGAACCGAAAATATTGGAGCCTGATAAGTGTGAAGAGATCTTATGGTCAAACCCAAGAGATCTTCCTCAGCCGCACTTCGACGCAAGCAGATTAGCAATTGAGTGCTATTTAGGTGGCATTGTATATGCTGGAATTGACTAATAAAATCCTAACCCCTTATACAGATTTATATAAAAAATAACGATTAGCGTAAATGGCAGAACAAATATTTCAGATTAATATCAAAGGGCTTATCCGAAATGGTATAGACGAAATTTTTATGGTCCACATACCAGAGTGGGGGCATATACCCTCTCACTGGGACTTACCAGGTGGAAGAATGGACCCGGGTGAAACGTTCACTCAAACCCCAAAAAGAGAACTCAAAGAAGAATTGAACATTAGTTATATTGGCAAACCCAAACAACTAATGGGAGTTTTAACGAATATAACGATTCCAGTGAATGGCGTCCTTTTGCCACTAGTGTCTATGGTTTACTCTGTGAATGTGGCCAATACGAAACTGATAGAGTTAGCTAAAGACATTCGAGAGGATAAGTTTGGTTGGTTTTCGCCGAACAAAGCAGCAGATCTTTTAAAGTTTAAGTTTTCTCAAGAATTTTGTAACCTTGTAAGGAATCTATGAGTGATCTAATACCAGTATGTGCTGATCTTGAAAAAGCGGGCTTTGATAGCCAGCGAACCACTGAAGAAACATGGGAAGCTTTTTTAAGTGCCGGAGCTTTCAAGGAGGGTGAGTTCGCGTTTGCCTCTGGTGTTCAATCAACGCTTAAGGTAGATGCCGAGATGTTATACAGACATCGTAGACAGTTTGATGTTTTGTTAGGTCACTTCGCAACTTTTCCCTGTATTAAAGATGCGGACCTTTTGTTGGATCCTCCTGAGGGTTGGAGGGATTTTATGACCATTCTTGGGTATGAGCTCAAAATACCTGTCATACATCCCAGAAGGGCCCCAGGAAGTAAGAAATCAGAGTATAAGTTTGAGTTTAGAAATGAAGAAGATGCGGAGATAGCTCTATCTGCAAAGAGACCCAGGATTGGCGAAGATGTCGGCACAACCATGGGTTCCGTATTTGGTGTACGACAACTACTGAGAGCAGACCAAGACGTACATTCTTTGGTTGCACTTTTACGAGGTGAAGTTAACCCCATTTACTCTATAGACATAACTCATCACTGGTTACTTAAAAAAGACATCCCGCTTGAGAAGGAAGAGTTTAATAGACGTATGCGGGAGGGTTGGCCAGATCCGCCTGAAGCACCATTGTCCGAGGATTAATATCCTGAAGTATTGTGGTAGTGTAAAATAATCAGGAATCATGGCTTTTAAGCCGAAGTAGCTCAGTGGCAGAGCGCGTCAGTGGTAATGACGAGGTCACGGGTTCAATCCCCGTCTTCGGCTCCATTATATTTACAGATAAGAACATATCTGTTAGGCTTTAACAATCGAATAAGGAAAGCGTTATGACAAAAAAAGGCGATAAGAGAAAGTTAGTCGGACTAGTTTCAGAAGCAACAGGACACCGAGTTTACTATACCTCTAAGAATCAGATGAATACTCCTGATAAGTTAAGTATCAAGAAGTATGATCCAGTGCTACGAAAGCATGTCCTATTTACAGAGACTAAGAAAAACTTAGGTCGAAACGAAGTTAAACCTAGAAAACATTAAATCCGAACTGTTTAACGCTCTTAAAATCAAAAATGGCAGTCAAAACCCAAGTCGGGTATGATATCACTAGCTTAACGTGAAAGGGGTGTCCGTTAATTGGTAAGCGGCGACTCTCCAAAAGTCGTGCTGTCGGTTCGAGTCCGACCACCCCTGCCAATATTCTTATGTTTAAAGTTATCGTTGAATGTATAATTTGATTATGTATGAGCATAGCAAGAGTGAATTTAGCATTTTAGAAGACTGGGAAGGTGAAGTCATCGCTTTGGACAATGAAACGTTTGACGCACGCATGGTTTCCACTAAACAAGAAATTAGTAATGAAGCTATAATCACTTTTCAATTAAATGATGTACCTGCTGAAATGAGGGTTCGTATAAGACGTGGCGAAACTCTTAGATGGATTAACGGTGAGTACAACGGAACCACTGTGGATGCGTTTGATATAGACCTAGCTCCAGGACAAGTTCCTGTTACACAAAGAACTTTACCTAGCTTAGGCGAGCTAGCAAGTACATCACGAATCCTCCGACAAAATATTTAAGCCAGCCATTCTAGTTCTAACATCGTCCATCATGGCTTGCCACGAAAGTAACAACTTGACAGTATAAACGTGATTTTGGTATTATATAGCTATGAAAACTATGACGGTTGCAAAATTTAAAGCAAACTTCTCCTCAGTAGTTGATGAGTTGAAAAGGGGCAACGAGGTGGTTATAACATACGGACGTAATAAAAAGCCGTTGGGCACTATTGTGCCTCAAAGTAAGCTCAAGCAGCCAGATTACTCTGTTAAATTAAATGACCTCAAAGATGCGGGTTGGACATATAAATTGCATAACTTTGAGATGACCGACGAAGAGCTGCTCGCATCATGAATTACCTGCTGGACACCCATACATTGCTATGGGCACGTTTCAGCGCTGATAAATTAACGAATACCCAAAGAGCAATTATTGAATCTGGGCAGGAAGAAAAGTTTATAAGCAGTATTACAGTATGGGAGATAAGTTTAAAATTCTCCTTGGGTAGAATAGAGCTAGGCGGACGTACTCCTGAAGAATTTATTGCTGGGATACATGGTGTAGGGATTAGGGTTATAACACCTACACCCGACCAATATGCCACATTTTACTTATTGCCCAAAATGGCCGGACATAAAGACCCATTTGATAGGATGATCATATGGCATGCTATAAATAGCGGACTAGCCCTGGTTTCAAGTGATACAAAGATGCCTAGTTATAAGATCCATGGGCTTCGGGTGGTTTAGTTAATGTATAGTCAGCAAGACCAAAGTACACCAGAGACAAAGTATCCCGCTTCATTGATTGAAGAAGCTCTTAGTGATTTACCAGATGAGTTATCTGAAGGAGTACTTGCGAAATTAGCGCAGTTAGCGGCAGAGAAAAAAGCTGGACAGGAACTAATGGCTGCGCAATTTTATTCTGCTGAGCTCGCGATAGCAGCACACCAAAACTTTGCGCAGGACGTCCCAAGCATGTTAGACGCTATTTTCTGGGAAAGGGGAACGTATGATACTTCACGTGCTGTTTTGAGTGCTTACGGAAAGCTATCTGACCAATTAAAACAACAAATTCCTCGTTCAGCCATTAAATTTGCAGCTTGTTATTTTACCCAACGTGAAATTCTCGATGAAGACGAAGAGTCAATAGCGAAACTTCTCGAACCCGCCGGTGTTACTTTAGAAGGAGTATATAACATATTCGTGGATACATTGGTTGAAGTTCATCCCGATAAGCCCTCTTACGAGAAAATCAAGTCATCCTATCCTAGTATGGATGATTTCTATGTTAGTTTACCGATGGGTCTACCTGAAGTGGGTATCGTTTTAGAACAACGCATGCGAGAAGACTTAGTATCAGCGGGATTTAGGCTACCAGAACTAAAGGCCGACAATACCTACGGTTTCGTCGACGACGAGGGCTACACAATACCTAAGGTGGACGAATCCATACTGCCGAATTAACTTACTAATACTACCTCTTTGTAACTTGCAAGATAGCGTTATAGATTATATAATTATCGTATTGTGAGCGAATTAGTCGTAGATAAACGCTTCGGTGATATCGAGATTGATGATGCTTTAGGTGTTAGAAAACTAATTGGCGATGAACGAAACCTACATTTAACTGATGGAGTAGATGGCTTTGACGGAGTATCTACCCACTATATTGGATATTTAGAACATACCCCGATTGCCGTCGCCAGGCTAAGACTTTTGGACGCAATGGTTGGCCTAGGAAGAGATGCTAGAGTAGACAACGTTGGAGTTTTGGAAGCTTATCGGGGCCAAAGTTTTGGTAGACAAATAATGCTTCATGTCCTAGCGGGCCTCGAGGACCTACCTGTATACTCTGACGTAGACGAACTCCTTGTGGAATCACCAGAAGCCAGTATAGGTTTTTTTGAAAAGCTTGGTTTTACTGCAGCGAGATCTACTTTTACGCAATTCGGTGGCAAATATCGAAGACTTTACCGGACAATCCATGATGAATATAACCATGAATTAATTTGATTAACTGATAGAACATGTTTGCAAAGATTATTCAAAAGAGATAAGTTTAAGTAGTAGATGAGTAAGCAAGTCTTAGTTAAACCAGTTATATTTTTGCTCTACGGATTTCCTGGATCCGGTAAAACTTTCTTCTCTAGACAGTTCGCTGATGAAATTAAAGCAGCTGTGGTAAGCGATGAACAGTTAAGAAGCCAGTTTTACGAATCACCAGACTACAGTAGTGAACAAGACAAATCGGTTGAGCATCTGCTGAATTACATGAGCGAGCAATTTTTAAAAGTAGGTAGCAGTGTAATACTAGACGCCAACAGTTCAAGTCAGGCAAAAAGAAGACAGTACCGCGAACTTGCAGCTCATTCAAAGGCTGGAGTTCAGCTCATTTGGCTTCAACTGGACGTAGAAAGCTCTTTTAACAGAGTAGTAAACCGTGACAGAAGAACCGCTGATGATAAGTATGCCGTCCAACTCGACAGGACTAGTTTCGAGGATTATATTTCAAAAATGCAGAATCCAACCCCTACAGAGGAATATATTGTAATCAGCGGTAAACATGCATTCAGCACTCAAAAAAATGCAGTTGTTAAGAAATTATTCGAAAGAGGCTTACTGAACATCGAAAACGCCTCCGACCGAATGGTAAAACCTGGTCTCATTAACAGAGTACCCAATCTAAACAGTGGTCGGGTTTTCCAAGCCAGACGCAACATCATTATTCGCTAAATGCCAGTTAAGAAACTCCATATCTCGGAAGTTGGAGATGTAAATTTCTACAAAAGAAAAGGTGTACGATCAATTAAATTGAGTATTACCTCTGATAATACAGTCAGAGTCAGTATGCCTTATTGGACACCCTACAAAGCTGCAGCGATATTCGTAGAAAAGAATAGGGACTGGATAATGAAACATCGAAAAGACCCAGGGCGCATCTTAAACGGCAGCCCCGTAGGAAAAAGCCACACTTTGGTTATAAGTAACTCAGCCAAACTCAGTAAGCCATATTCAAAGGTAACTTCGGATCAGCTGATTCTAAGGCTTCCACTTGATCAACTACCAGAAAGTGAGCTAGCCCAAGCCGCGGCCCGTAAACTAGCTTACAAAGGACTGCTGCAGCAATCTAAACTCCTCCTAAAGCCTCGCTTGGACGAACTAGCCATAAAATACAGTTTTAGTTATCGAAACTTAAAGATAAGGCAACTAAAAAGTCGTTGGGGGAGCTGTAACCGATTTGGCGACATAACACTAAATTACTTCTTAGTTCAATTGCCCTGGGAGCAGATTGATTACGTAATTTTGCACGAACTTACTCACACAAAAGTACTGAGTCACGGCCCTAAGTTTTGGAACGCACTAGAGAGAGTATCACCGAACGCCAAAACACTCCGAAAACAACTACATGCCCACCAGCCAGTCCTTAAGTTAATCCCTTTGATGCCAGAAAATAGTACGCTCTTTTAACAATCTTGTTGACTAGTAAAGCTAACTGGGGTAGTATTGACACCAGCAGATCTATCTATAAATGATAGGTCTTATTTAATTACTGGAGTTACTTTAGTGATAAAAGACGCTAAATCAGCTAAGGCTGCTAAAAAGGTTGAGACTATCAGGGAGAGGGCTGAGCGATTAGCTAATGAAAAAACTCACCCAGTAGCCCCGATTGAGGCAGCTAAACCCGCTAAAAAGAGACGTTTAATCTTTTTTAAAGTTAAACCCGGTAAGGTTAAGAAGGTTCGTCGTTTTCATATAATCCCTAGATTTTTCGGGGAATCATGGAGAGAACTTAAGGACGTTACTTGGCCTGATCGTAAAATAACATCTAAGTTAACGGTTGCAGTAATTTTATTCTCAGTCGTTTTCGGCACAGCTGTCGGATTAGTCGATTGGGGACTAGGAGTCGTATTTAAGAGGGTAGTTTTGAAATGACAGATCGATATAACACAACAAGGCAATGGTATGTTATCCATACCTACAGTGGCTACGAAGAGAAAGTGGCTGAATCTATTAGACAGAGAGCCGATAGTCTTGATATGAAGGATAAAATCTTTCAAGTATTAGTACCAAAAGAAAAAATGATTGAGGTAAAGAACGGTAAGCGTAAGGTGGTCGAGAAGCGAATTTTTCAAGGTTACGTTCTAGTTCAAATGAAGATGAGTGAAGATGCCTGGTATATAGTCCGAAACACGCCTAGTGTAACTGGATTCGTCGGTAGTGGAACTGAGCCTACGTCTATCAGTACTGACGAGATCGATAAAATTATGAAGCGAATGGGCAGAGCTGAACCTAAACACAAGATCAACTACATAGTTGGTGAAGTAGTTAATATCGTAGACGGACCATTCAAGGGTTTTGACGGAGCAATCAATGAGATTGATTCTCAAAAAGGTAAGTTAAAAGTCCTTGTTAATATGTTCGGACGGGAGACTCCAGTTGAGCTCGACAGTTTACAGGTAAAGAGAGTATAAGATTATGGCAAAGAAAGTTACAGCACATCTAAAAATGCGTCTAAAGGGCGCTCAGGCTAATCCAGCACCTCCTGTTGGCAGTATTCTTGGCCAATACGGTGTTAATATGATGGATTTTATTAATCCTTTTAACGAACAAACTAAGGACAAAGCCGGACAGGATTTAACAGTTCATATTACGATCTTTGAAGATAGAACAATGGCCTGGCGAGTGGTTGGCACGCCAACTGATGATTTAATCAGAAAAGCTCTAAAGATCGACAAAGGATCAGGTAAACCAAACCAGGAGAAGGTACCGTCTAAACTTAGTAAAGACCAGGTTAAGTCGATTGCAGAAGCTAAACTAGCTGATATGAATACAGATAATCTTGAATCAGTTATGAAAATGGTAGATGGTACAGCCAGAAGTATGGGTGTAGAAATCGAGTAATTATGGTAGAGAAGAAAGCAAAAGAAGAGAAGCCTGAGACCGTAAAGACAGAAAAAACGGTAAAAAAAGCAGCTACTAAACCCAAAACTACTAAGGTAGAAAAGCCTGAGCTTGCTGTTGAAGTTAAGGAAAAGGTTGAAGTTCCGGTCGCTAAAGCTGGCAAACGAAGCACAAAAGCCCTGGAAGAGGCAGAACTAAAAGAAAAGAAGACTGCCGCTAAAGCAACTGCTAAGACAGAAGATGCTAAAGAGAAGCCAAAACCATCTCAGAAGCCGCCTAGAAACCGTTTAGAGCGAGCAGGTAAGTCATATAGGAAGTTAGCTGGACAGATTGATCAAGCCAAAAACTATTCACTCGCAGAGGCGGTGGACCTTGCTATAAAGACAAACCCTTCAAAATTTGATGCGACTATTGAGCTTCACGCAAGACTTGGAGTTGATCCAAAACATGCTGATCAGAACATTAGAGATACCATCCTGTTACCAGCTGGTAGCGGCAAAACTCTTAAGGTAGCGGTTCTGGGCAACGATGACCAGCTAAAAGCCGCTAAAGCAGCTGGTTCGGATGTGAATTTGTCAGACGATATGTTACTAACACTCGATAAAGGTGAAGTAAATTTCGATATTCTAATAACCACACCAGAACAGATGCCGAAATTAGCTAAGTTTGCGCGCTTTCTTGGTCCAAAAGGACTAATGCCAAACCCTAAGAACGGTACCGTAACAAATAACTTAGAAAAAGCAGTTAAAGAGGCTAAAACCGGTAAAGTCGAATACAGAATTGATAGCACAGGCATAATTCATTTAGGAATTGGCAAAGTCAGCTTTGGGAATGCCAAAATTCTGGAGAATGCTCAAGCTGTAATATCAAGTATTAAATCAAACAAACCCTCAAGCATAAAGGCAAACTACATAAATTCAATCTACCTGGCCACCACAATGGGGCCTTCGGTTAAAGTTGATAAATCCAACGTTTAATTGTCCATTTAATAGTTAAAATTGGCAAGCGTATCGACGATAATATAACGCTTATAGTTGCTTAACGAATAATATTCTTATAGTCTTTTACTATTAAAAAGGAAGGCTAGATAAAATGAATGTAGCAAAGACGCTTATAGGTGCTGGTATATCCGCTTCACTAATCGGCGGAGGATCATTTTTGATTCATGAGGGTTTTCATGAGCAAAGCCAAGTAAACATAGAAGCTGCCTGCCGATTGCCGAAATATGCGGGAACGGTTTTATGTCGTAACTTAGTGACTACGGAAGTAACAATTCAAGATAATCACAATACGTCCCTATTTTACTTTATATCTGGTGGAGTTACTGCAGGTATAGGAGCCGTTGGAGTGATGGGTACACTCGAAGAGTTGTACAGTGATGATACTGATGACGACTTGGATGATCCTGATTTAGATACGGATACCGGTACAGGTGAGCCTGAGCGTATGGGCCTAAATAACCCGTAACAGAGACAAATGAGACAAGATGTTCGCTTTTGCAACTATTCGTATAATAGGGACATGCAGTATGCCGATAACTTAGAGCCTGACCATGAAGAAACCTATGAGATGTATGGCATAAAATATAAAGTTCCTGGTGTAGCGCTAAAATTAAAAAAATGGGAGGGTCCATCCATAGCCAATACATTTGGCGGCAAGCCCCTAGTTAATTATGAAGACGAACCAATGTTCGCTGAACTAGCGATACAAAAAATGGCAGTCGCTGGTGGATGGTCTGCCCGCTGGGTAGAAACGTATGCTTCTAGGGGCGGTAGTCCCTATTACTTCACCGACTGGCTCGATGCGCCGTTGTCTAAGCAAGTAGTTGTGCCGCTGGAGGGCTTGCTACAGCAAGATTTAATGTCAAAGGTTTGGGAGAAGAACAATCAGTCATTTTCTGGGTGTTGGGATGTTCTGGCGTGGGATAAGTCAAATTCCTTGTTCCTCGAGTCCAAGCGATACAAAAAAGATAGTATAAGGGGTACTCAGATGCATTGGCTTAAAGCCGGTCTTGCAGCTGGACTGAAGCCAGGAAATTTTTTAATTGTACAGTGGGACTTTTAGTCTTGGTTCAATGTAACCAGTTTAGCGATTCCCCATGCAATAAGTGCATAGACTAGCATAGCTACTAAGGTATAAACCTCAAAGTGGGATGCACCGTAAGTGTAGTTGTGGTAGTTGAACAAGCTAAAAAATGGAGTGACAAAGGGATGGGAAGTACTATAAATAAAATTGGCAAACCCATTAGTGGTATTAGCACCCAATAGCGAAAGCAAAAATCTGAATCCTAGGAGTATCAATAGTATTCCTGCTACAAACCAAACAACCCTCACCACCACGTTAGTTTGATGCTCAGCATTATCTCGTGAACTTTTCGTTTCGGTAGTTTTCTGAACCGTGTCACCTGACTGTGTAGTCGTTTCCCTGACCTTTTGTACGTCATCAGCCATTATAGCCTCCTCATATTGTTGCGAGCTTGTCTTTACACTCTTAAATTATACTCTCAGTACGCAAACCAAAACGTTTATTTCACCCTTATGATAGCGCGGTACTATCCTGTACGTTGTTCATCATTATCCTGAAACCCTAGACTTTACGGACTTTCATGCTGTACGTAGCATTGGCTGGTAATCGTCTCTAGACCGATTTCAGAACTTTTTACTAGTTAGATTACATAATTACAGATAATCAGGTTAGAACGCAGCTATTTTATATACCCTAGCTAAGTATCAATGGATATTTAAATTATGAAGAGAGATATTGAAAATTATGAAGAGACTGTCTATCATTACAGCCAGTATAGCAACCATTGGGCTAGTAGGATCGGTAGGAGTAGGAGTTGCCAATGCTGCTAGTAGCAATAATAGTGGAGACGTTGGCACCAGCGGGATCCCTAGGTCTGTTTTTATAGAAGATCGACTAGATGCCGTTGCCCAAGTGCTTAATACTTCAACTTCTAATATCCAGGCTGCACATAAGGATAAAACACTTAAGACCCTTATAGCTAATGATGGACTTACTAGGCAGTCATTTAACCAAAAGGTTAAAGCGGATCTAACAGCTGAACTAGAAAATGCTGGGTATACACAAGACCAAGTTACTATTGCTTTACAGCATCGAACAATTCTAAGGCTTCGTCACCACGACAAATAGTTTACATTAAACTGCTGGGAATCGTCTCCAGACCGATTTCAGAACTTTCTGAGTTACAATTCAAGTCCCG
Organism: Saccharimonadales bacterium (SeqCode); assembly: GCA_035510465.1. Taxonomy (GTDB): domain Bacteria; phylum Patescibacteriota; class Saccharimonadia; order Saccharimonadales; family DATKHC01; genus DATKHC01. The sequence continues at coordinate 1,093 of DATKHC010000014.1, read as the reverse complement.
TTAGCCGAAACTGGCGCAGGTACTTCCGCCAAACACATAAATCCACTGGTTATTGCGGCCGCATCACGAGCCGTGCCGTGTCGGATTTCCATCAAAGCAGCAGTTAGATCTGAATCAGGAAAGATTCGTTTGAGGATTTCTTCGCTATTCCACGGCTCATCAGTCATATCCACATGTCGTTTATCTAGTTCAAGATTGTGATGAAAGTTATCCCTTACCGAGTCATAATCAGGGCCGCCCCCAGTACAGAGTCTTACAGCTCTGTGACCCAGAGTGTCTCCTGCAAAACGGGCCTCGCTGTCCTCTAGCCCATTTACTCTAATGGACGCCTCAAAGAGCTCCTTGAAATGAACCCACATTAGGGTACTGTGTCTTTCCATCCACTCCATCTCATCTTTTCGGAAGCCATCTTGATTAGGTCGAGCTAAAGCAAGCGCTTGCCTAACATGTAAGCCCTGGATAGGGACAATAAGCCTTGGTTGTTCAGGAGAAGCCATTCGCTTATTATGCCATATTAAACTGTAATCTGGCGTCGTTATAGTAATGCAACAATCTACCTAGAGCTGAATAACAGGTTTGAAAATGCTTATGGTTATTGAGGTTGAATCCCGTACGGTTTAGCTTAGTCGGCAATTATTAGCATATAATATGCTCGTGATTAAAAAATACCCATATTGGATTTATGTAGTTGGTGTTTTTGTAGCCTGGGCAATAGTATTGTTGATAGTGCGGAATTTTATTACTAGCAGCAGATTCCATGGTGTACTTATTTTCTGCTCGGGTTTCTTGCTTGGTGTTCTGGCTGCGAGTCTTGCGCGTAAGGTTTTTAGGTAGACACCATTCGGTCAAACCGCTTACGCTAGGCTGGGACTCGAGGTTGAATTCCGTACCGAAACTTGATGGCTGCTATTTATAGGCCTCTTTTCTATGCCTAATCAGTAAAACTATTATTTTATCGCCATCAACATCAAATAGGATCCTATAATTCCCGATCCTGTATCTATACTGAGCATCTGTAGGTTTTGTTAAGGGCTCGGCGAATGAAATAGGATTCTCTTGAGAAATAAACCACTCTAACTTTAACTTAAGCCGT
>DATKHC010000013.1:0-8778 GCA_035510465.1 Saccharimonadales bacterium (SeqCode) | reverse complement strand
TGTCACGCTCCCATTAAACTCAACATGTAGTCTATTCTAGACGAGACTATATAATTAGTTTAAAGAGGAGATTTCTATGGCAAAAGGTACTCCCACTGATCCAGCCCTCAAAGCTGAGATCGTGGCTAAAATACGTGATGAGGGTATGCGTGTCACTGACGCTTCCATCCACTATGGCATCAGCAGTAAGAGCATCTACACCTGGCTAAGAGACGGCGTAGTCAATAGCAACACCAGCCTAATCTTACAGCTCAACAGGTTGAAGAAGGAGAACGAGCAACTGTACAAGCTGCTGGGGCGGGCAACCGCTGAGATGCACCGGTCAAAAAGATAGCCATTCTGGACGAGGTCGACCCGGGATGGCTGAAGCACTACGCCACCGTACTCGGTGTTGACCGGACCAGCTGTTACCGCCATGCAGTGACCCGTAAGCAGGAGGATGACCTGGCTGTCGAGGCTCTTAAGCGGGTCCATGATGAACATCCCTTCTACGGAGTACGCCGGCTGGCCATCCACTTGGGCTGGAGTCAAAACAAGACCAGACGGGTGCGCAGCTTAGCCGGTGTAGTCATTCCCCGGCCGGGCAAGCGCTACAAATACGGACGAGGGCACAAAGCTGAGATAGCTGCCCCACCAAACGCCCTGCATCGTTATGCGGTGTTTAAGGATGAGCTTAGGCCGCAGGACGGCATGGATTACGGAGCCATGGTTAACGCCGAGGCCTGGGTACAGGACTTTACCCATTTGTGGTTTGAACGGTGCTGGTACTACTTAGCCGTAGTACTGGACCTAAAAACTAGGCGGGTTGTTGGTTGGCGGCTGGGCACCAACCACTCCAGCGAACTGACCTATGCCGCCTTACTGGATGCATTAAGCAAACACTTGGCACCGGCTATCCTGCACAGCGACCAAGGTAGTGAATACCTGAGCGCCAAGCACCAGTTGCTCTGTGAGCGTATGGAGATAACCTTGTCTGCCAGTGCCAAGGGCAGTCCTTGGCAGAATGGTTTCATGGAACGCTGGTTCGGTAACTTCAAACTAGAGCTTGGCCCACTAAACAGGTTTAAGAATGTAGCCGAACTACATGAAGCTATTGCTCTGCAGATCCACTATTACAATACCAAGCGCATCCATACCAGCCTGGGCATGAGTCCGGCGGCTTACGCCGCCTCGCTCAACTAAGCAGATAGTTCAGACAAGGTGTTGCAGAAAAAGGGAGCTTGACAAAACGTATAGATTACGAGGTAAAGCCGCTAGCTATCACTTAACTTCAAAAGGTATTAAATACCTAAGAGAAAACTCCGCTGCCAACCAGACGGTACTTAGGAATATGTACAAGAACATGAGTGTCACCGAGGAGCACATCGATCATTGTCTAACTACTTTGACTGTTTATCTTGCCCTACAAAAACGGACTAAAAGTGTCTTTAATATTGCCAGCAGGTATGAGATAGCTAACTTAAAGTCCCTCTTCCCCGAAAAAGTACCAGATCTCTATCTGTTCCGCAAGAGACGTCATGAAAATAAACACTATAATTACAGCCTAGATATCTTTGATGCAGAGCTGCCATTTTGGGTTATGAGGAACCGAATTAGAGCCTACCAAGACCACTGCGATGGAGCAGAACTGGAAGTAGGTGAAACCTATCCATATATATTACTGGTTGCCCTTAATGAAAGAACTGAGCAAAGGTTAATAGATTTGACTGAGAATATATTTCAAGATTTTGACGTCTACACCACTACCGTTAATCGGCTGTTTGATCCAGATAAACCGAGCCCAGCTATTTGGAGAGAGGTATTTGAGGAAGGCGAGGACGGGCAACCACTGTTTCGTGGGTTGTAGCTCAGGGTTCAGAAAGAAATGGGAAAGTGATAAAATCAAGGGATTCATGCAACTACAAGATTTAATAAAACGAGCGATCAAAGTCCGCCGAAGATACGACGAATTAAATCAAAAGAAACGCGGCGTTCAATGGAATGAGCAACAGCTGATGGCCGGGTTTGTTGGAGATGTCGGTGATCTGTCCAAGATAATAATGGCAAAGCACGGGTTACGTAGCATGGAGAATGTTGATCAAAAACTGGCACATGAGCTCTCCGATTGTTTATGGTCAATTTTAGTTTTGGCAGACAGATATAAAATAGATATTGGTGAGGCATTTAATAAAACCATGGATGAGCTAGAATCGCGAGTTAATAAAGAGATGAACAGCAGCAGTTCTTAGCCCGTTTATCGTGTCACCATAACCCAGTGAATTATCTATTTTTGAACAGATTGATTACCTGTCGTGTTTGTCGGAGCTGTTGTAGTGGTTTTGGAGTTAGTCTTCTTCGCAATAGCCGCATTAATGAATGATTGGAAGCTAGCTACTGTCGGTGCTGGCTGAATTTGAGTTCCGTCTAAGAAGAAGGTAGGCGTAGCTTCTTGGGCACCAGTCTTATTGAAAGCTGCAACATCGGCGTTAATCGTATTGTTTACCTGAGTGCTGGAGTAATCTTGCTCAAATTTTGCAACATTTAAGCCAAGCTGTTGGGCGTATTGATCAAAATAAGTCTGGGGATCGCTTGATGGTACCCACTGACTCTGAGTTTCATATAAAGCATCATGCATTTGCCAAAACTGGCCCTGTAAAGATGCTGCCTCTGCTGCTCTAGCACCGGCGAAAGCATTTAAGTGGATTTGGGTCAGCGGTAAATTACGAAACTGGAAGTAAATCTGCTGAGAATAATCTGTAGCTACTTGCTTCACTATTGGGTAGTATTCCTCACAGTAAGGGCATTCATAATCACCATATTCTAATAACGTCACCCCGTCTTTGCCTTGACCCTCAACGTGCTCGGAGGGTTGAGCTGCAGTCGATGTAGGTGCACCCTTCCCGCTAGTCAACCAAAAGATTCCACCCAAGATTATCAAGATTCCAACCAAGATTCCCCAGAAACGTTTATCCACTGGAATTCTCCTTTATTCTATTGTGTTAAATAGTATATCACGGAGGTGATCCTTTGAAATCATATTGTCGACAGGTTAATATGATGACATGAGTCATACCGTTTTTGGTTTAGTACTGATCCTTGTCTCCCTAATTACGGTGGCAATAAATAAGTCCTACCGTCAATTATCTCCAAAAGAGCTAAAACGGCGAGCTCGAAACGGAGACAAAACCGCCAAAATGCTCTATAAAGCAGCAGCGTATGGTCCGACACTACAAATACTTCTGAGTGTTATTCTAATCGTTTCACTATCAGGTAGCTTTGTGCTTATTAGCTCGGTGCTAAACGCTTGGGTGAGCTTAATAGTAATAGTAATTTTGCTATGTATTGTCTTTTTGTGGCTGCCATATTCTAAGTTGAGCTCAGTTGGCAGGCACTTATCTTACTGGCTGTCTCGGCCCTTAGCAATGGCGCTGCATTATCTGCACCCATTACTCAATCGAGTCTCCCACATACTGCATTATCGGTTTAAAACAATCGGTTCTACCGGTATCTATAACGAAGAGGATTTATATGAGCTCCTGGAATGGCAAAAAGAACAGCCAGACAGCAGTATCTCACCAGATAAACTCGACGTTATGCAGCACGTTTTGACTTTCAACCATAAGTTGGTAAGCGATGTATTGATACCTCGCCGTGAAGTTCACCTTGTGAACGTTAATGAACCCATTGGCCCGATATTGCTGGAAGAACTTCATAAAACAGGGCATTCCAGGTTCCCAGTTTATGAGGACAAACAAGATAATATCGTCGGCACACTTTATATTGGCGATCTTTTATCTAAAGCTAAAGAGGACGGTAAACTAAAAGATGTAGTGAAACATGACACTAAATATGTGCACGAGGACTACCGTCTGGGAGAGGTGTTAAAAGCTTTTAGTACCACCAAACAACACCTATTCGTTGTCGTTAATAGTTTCGAAGAATTTGTAGGCATAGTAACGATCGGAGACATCTTGTCGCAACTTCTCGGCGTATCCTTAACAGATGACTTTGATGATTACGAAAACTTGAGAGCAGTAGCCGCGTCTAGAGCTAAAATTGAGCATACTAAACATCAAAAAGAAGCCAGTGAAACTACAGAGGTGATACAATAGCGTCTATGGAACGCGTGTTAGCAAAAGATGCAAAATCGAGCGTCGGTAAAAACATCGTAGTCAAAGGCTGGCTGCATAAGAAACGTTTATTGGGCGGGCTAACCTTTATTAACGTTCGCGACCGTAGCGGCGTAATTCAAATCGTCGTAGAGGATAAGTCTGAGGTTGAAAAACTTCGCGGGCTTCAGATTGGAACCGTCTTGTCTATTACTGGAAACGTCATCGAGGAAACCCGGGCACCTGGCGGGCTGGAACTGCATGATCCTAAGATCGAAGTTCTAGTACCAGTTACCCACGAATCGCCGATTGAAATTGACAAGCCCCTTAGTCATAAATCTGAAAATCTTGATACTTTGTTTGAAAATCGCGTAATAGGTCTTCGAAACCTCCAGGAACAAAAGATTTTTAAAATCCGTTCAGGAATGGTTCGCCTGATCAGGGACTTTTTGTATGCCCAGGATTTTGTGGAGATTCACACTCCCAAATTAGTAGCCGGTGCCACAGAGGGCGGAGCTGAGGTATTCAAGTTAGATTATTTTGGCAAAGAGGCCACTTTAGCTCAAAGCCCGCAACTTTATAAGCAGATTATGGTTGGAGTTTTCGAGCGGGTATTTGAAATCGGGCCGACATTTAGGGCTGAACTTAGCGCTACTACTAGACACGTATCGGAAGTCACTATGCTTGATATTGAGATGGGATTTATTGACAGTCACGACGATGTTTTGAATCTGGTCGGGGACATGGTGTTTCATGTCCTGAGTAAAACCTACGAAACTTTTGCTGATGAATTGAAAAGTCTTAACGCTCCAGAACTGATCTTAAAAGATAAATTTCCGCGTTACACCGTTGCTAAGGTGCATGAACTTTATTCAAAAGATACAGGCCAAGACACTACTGATGAAAAAGACCTGATACCCGACGAAGAAAAATGGATTTGCGATTATGCCAAAAGTAAGGAAGGCTGCGAAGCAGTTTATGTCACCCACTTCCCGGTGGAAGCTATGAAATTCTATCACCGAATCAACCCCGATGACCCAACCACGGTTATGTGGGCCGATCTACTATTTAGAGGACTGGAAATTGCTACTTGCCCAGAGCGTGAGATTGATTATCAAAAATTAATCGGACAAATGAAAAAAGCTGGGATTAATCCTGAAGAGCCGGGCTATAAATATTACTTACAGGCTTTTAGGCACGGCTTACCAGCTCATGGCGGATGCGGCTTTGGCGTCGACCGATTCGTGGAAAAGACTATTGGGCTTGGGAACATCAAAGAAGCTATACTTTTTCCTCGTGATTTAAACCGATTAGCTCCCTAAAAATACTGCCATAAAATTAATAACCCCCCACCGCTCTCGTGGAAGGGGGTTATTTTTACCATTTTTTTGTTAGGGCAAACTAACTTATAGCGAAGAGTCTCTAAGAACCCAAGGTGGGTACTTAGGGCTAAAACACTACCTCACTAATTTGCCATACAAGCAGCGTAAGCTTCTATGCTTGTGCTTGTCAATAGTTCGACTAGTTTACATAAAATATAACAGCTTATGCTAAAATGTGAGCAAGGTATTTAATAAACTAGTCATAATTAATTATTGAAAAAGGAAGCTCATAGTTATGGATCCACAAACAACTCCCCAGCCGCCATCGCCATCAAGTAACCAGCCGGAAGATGACAAACCGGAAGATTCGCCTCAGCCTGAAACTTCGGCACCATCTACTGAAAGTTCAGTGGACCAAGATCAAACAACTCCCTCATCATCGGGTAGTTTTACTTCGCCATCATCTGAGCCAGTAGACAGTGCACCTTCTCTAGACGGTGATGCTTCAGATAGCACGCCTTCGTTCGATAGCCAACCAACTACTTCGTCTTCAAATGACATGCCTGCCGAAACCTCTCCGGTCACTAGCCTTGAATCTTCTCCAACGGTATCCGATTCTAACACTGATAGTAGTATGGGTGGCGACAGCGTTCCCGGCCCAGATCCAAGCCCTAGTCCGCTAGGTAGTTTCACCGGCCCGGGAGAAGTTAACTCTATGCCGTCTGAGCCATCCACGCCATTGCCTCCATCTGGCCCCATGCCCGCCGCAGCTTCACCTGGACCTAAGAAAAAAATGCCTATGGGTGCTTTATTGCTTGGAGTAGGACTGGTCATTTTGGTAATCCTAATTGTTATCTTAGCTGTTGAGAAAAAACTTTAGCGCCTAGAACTTAGCAAGTTTCTATCCTGTTTAAAATTCACTTTGCTGGTTATGTCTTAGAATAAAAATGTTAGTGCTTGTGCCCGAATAGTATTTTGGGATAATTAGCCATGTGTACAAACATCTATTGGATCCTGAGTTTCCAGAAACATGCCCAGGGCGCCCCACCGAGACGACGTGTGGTTTAGTTGCCGCCAACTGGTTACTGGGAGCAGACTTTATCGCGTGGGATAAAAAAGCTCAGCTCCACATAGACGAATGGGGAGCGAAAGTATTTGAAGTTCTAATTGCAAATGGTGACACTAGCAATGATACTTCATGGCTAGCTTTCGCGGACTTTGGATGTCTAGCGTGTGGTAAATGTGTCAGAATTCAAGAAGAACCCTACAGTGATGAGTCGGTTAGCATAGCTACCCCTATTCAACGATCTTAGAGGTCCACTGTACTGGTTATATTAAACTAGCGTAGTCTTTAGAACCTCATACTTACCAGACTTACTGCTACTAATGAATCGAGTTTTAAAATCACTAAGTTCTCTAAGGCTTTGGGCTATTAATGGTAGTTCAATAGATATTAACTCTCGCTCTTTTCCGTAATTATGCCAAAGTGGTTTGCTGGGGAGTCGCTCTAGTAGCTCATCTGGACTTACTAGCAATGAAATAATTCGATGCTTAATTTTAGGAAGCTTCTTTTTAAGTCGTTGTGGTCTATTGGCTTGTGAGTCAACGTACTGCCACTTTATAAATACTACATCTGCACTTTGTAAAAGTTCGGGAACTCTATCCATTATTCTCTCTCTTGAAGCGCTTGGCTCACCGCCAATATACTCTAAACTTTCAGAGCAACACGCTAATAACTTATTCTCCCACCCGAGCCGCTTAAGCAGTTTTCGTGGGCCATCTTCTGTTACATGCTTAATGAAAGTTTCTTTACCTGATGCACTTGCTCCAAAAACCCAAATCACTTCCTTCATGCGAGTATCATAGCAAAACCTGCTTAAATTTTAGTTGAGGTAGGGAGAAGGATGGATTTTCAAGCATAGGTATTATCACTCCTGCATTTGCTATGATAATTGGATGAATCCGTACCTAGAGATTAAGAAATTACTGACGGACAACAACATCATCTATGAAGAAATTGAACACGAGCCTGTTTTTACAAGCGAGCAAGCCGCCAAGGTGCGAGGCTTATCGCCTGATGAGGGTGCAAAATCGCTCTTGCTAAAGTCTAGTTCTGATTTTATTCTAGCTATATTGCCTGGCAACAAAAAACTGGACTCCAAGAAACTAAAGAATCTGATAAAAACAAAGAATATAAGATTTGCCTCTCCAGAAGAAGTTGAAGCGGTAATGCACTGCAAAATAGGTTCGTGTTACCCGTTTGGTAACATTATTAAAGTTATAACGATTGCAGATTCTTCCATGGCCGCTTTAGGGAACATGTCATTTAATCCCGGGGTACACGATAAGTCTATTAAAATTAAGTGGAGTGACTACAATAGCCTAGTTAACCCGTACCTGTCAGACATTTCTGCAGATTAAAGCGTAACCATATTGGAGTCACCGTTATGGTTTCAACTGAAGTATTGGCTATCTCGAGCCTTTAGGGGCTACTACACTCCGGTACACTGGGTTGAGGTCGACTCTCATCAAACCATTCTACTGAAGCGTCGCCGTAGGCATAGGTCTGGCCGCCAAGGTGAACGTACTGAAAAGGTGGATTAGTAGCACTTGGTATAGTAGGATTTTTCTTGTCGTCAATGTTTACTATATGATCCTTGGGCACTAAGAGCTCATACCAATACCTAGAGGGTGGTATTGCTTTATATCCAGGTCTATTATAGCCACTGTCGATTTGGCCGTTGCTGATATAACACACAATGTCGACTGGATTACCGGGCTTACCATCATAAGTCTCTAAAGGCCACGGTACATATTTGTTACCAGACGGATCAGTATTTATATAGCTACTAGGTAATTCTGGCGCTGTTCGTAAACGTAATGCACAAGGCCTTGGACCTCCATTAAGACAAGTAGTAGGATTTTTAAGAAACCCAATCATATTAGGAGTTAGTTTTATGGTTTTAATTGGGCGAGCTTGACTTGTTTCAGGGGCTTTTGCATTTGAGCAACCAGACAAGACAGCCAAAAGGCTAATACAACCCACGGCAGCTTTGACAGCTTTCTTTAAAATCCTTTCTTTGATTGGTCTGATAACTTCCATACACATCATTATCCGTTGATGTTATACAGATGCAACCATAACCATATTGTAAGGACATCCGAGACTCGAACTAGAACTTTGACTTGTTTGATGTGATTGTATGCTCTCCCATCTCCTCGTAACGTCTCTTAAGGCACCGAACATCTTGGACACTTTCAATACAATAGAAAGGAGTAATGAAAGTGAGTACAAGAACAATGACACAGAAGCAGCTCCAGGTTTACGGAGCTAGGATTAGACTAGCTTGGTTTAGGAAGGCAGATGA